>JAEYNY010000204.1 GCA_023412275.1 Bacillota bacterium | reverse complement strand
GATTTATGTCTTACCACAACTCCTTTTGGTTTTCCTGTGGTTCCCGATGTATAAATAATATATACCGGGTCATCAGGTGAATTTACAATTGGTAGATTTGTATCCTCACAGCTGTAATTGTTGTCATCAATTAATGATATGAAGGGCACGTCTGTATTGAAATCCGCACATTCCCTACGTGACAGTATTGCCTTGGGTTTACAATCACTTACGATATATTCCAGTCTTTCCTGAGGATACGTCGGGTCTACCGGAACATATGTACCCCCTGCTTTAATGACGGCGTACAATGCAATCAGAAGTTCTATGCTTCTTTCAGCCATAATTACGACTGTGTCTTTAGGCATGACTCCAAGCTCTTTCAGTTTTCTTGCAATCTGATTTGCCTTTGAATTCAAATCATGGTAGGTTATCTCCGTTCCCTTAAATGATGCTGCTATATTATAAGGATTTTCCTGCACCTGCTTTTCAAATAATTCATGCAGACATAAATTCTGAGGATAGTCTTTATCTGTATTGTTGAATACATATTTTATCCTGTCTGCCTCTTCCTTGGAAATCAATTCAATATCTGATACTTTTATATCCTGCTGATAAAGAATCTGAGCCAGTATAATTTCATATCTTCTGAGTAATTGCTCTATCTCGTCATATGTATATCTTTTAGGGTCATACATGATACTTAAATCCAAACTGTCTTCACCTGAAAGTAAAAATCCCTGATCTGAAAAAGAGGCTTTGAATGAGATGGCATAGTTTGTCTGCTCTCTGGCAGATTCCATTTGCATACTTAAGTCCTCTATCCCCTTTTCATATGATTCTTTATCTACATAATAATTTTCGAATACAAAGAGAGTCTTTATCAATTCCTTGCCTAGCCCGGTAATTTCCTGAATATCAGCAAGTGAATTATAAACATAATTAGAACTTTCCACTGATTGCTCCATAGTCCGGTCAACTAGCTCTTTTACCGAAATATTTTCATCTGCTTTAATCCGGGCAGGAATTGTATTTATGAAAAGACCTACTGTTTCATTTATTCCTTTCAAATCTGCATTTCTTCCCGAGACAACTTTACCGAAAACAACATCATTTGTCCGGTTATATTTCTGAAGTAACACGCCCCAAGCAACTTCCAGATACGTATTAACAGTTACCTTATTTTTTCTGCTAATTTCTTTTATTGCATTGCAAAGTTCTTTTTCTACACGCAGTTCAGCAGTCTTAACCTGTTCCTCATTTGCCACCCCTGCAGTCTGGGGAATAATGTCCGCAGTGCTCCCGTAGTCTTCCAGAACATTCTTCCAATAATCTAAGCCTTCATTCCTGTCCTGTTTTTCCAGCCATTTCAAATATTCCCCATAGCTTGTCCTTACTGCATTGCTTTCTTTTATTTCCTTTACGAGATCTTCTCTTGAACTCCCCTTTAACAACCGATCGTAATTTGACATAAAATCTTTAAGAATTAAGGAAAAGCACCAGCCATCCATAATTATATGGTGAAAACTCCATATCATTTTATATTCGTCATTACTGATTTTGACAAGTATAGCTCTCATTAACGGATCTCTGGATAAATCAAATCCTCTTGCAACATCTTCTTTTTTAATTCTCTCTAATTCAGTGTTTATATCTTGAACATTTGATAAATCAATGTATTGATTTTCAAGCTTTCTTTCTGTCATAACAACCTGACGTGGCTTGACAACCTTTTTATATAAAAATGCCGTTCTCAAGGCATCATGCTTTACGGCCAATAAATCGATGGCTTCCTGAATGTTTTTTACGTCAACAATACCCTTCAGATTCAATACAGATTGTATGAAATAGCTGGTATCTTTTTCATTAAGATTTTTGTAAAATAACATTCCTTCCTGCATGGAAGTCAAAAGATATATACCTTCAACCTTATTGTTTATTTCTTTGCTCATGTATAACACTCCCCAGTTTTTATATTCATACCTTAAGCAATAGTTTATTTTTGTCCGGCCAACTCTTTATTGATTGAAGCAGTTATACCATTAGCATCTTCATTCAGATAAAAATGTGACCCGTCAAATGCCACCAGCTTAAAGCCGGAGCCTGCAACTTCCTGCCACGCAGTCATGTTATCATATGTTATGCTACTGTCACCCCTGCCATAATATACAACAACATCCGTTTTAATTTTTTCTCTTCCGGGAACAAATTTATATTCCTCATATATACGGAAATCAGCTCTTAAAATAGGAATAAACAAATCACATAATTCTTTGTTTTTGAATACATCTTCGCTATTGCCACCGTATTGTAAAACCACTTGCTTGAACTGTTCATCGGGTAGCTTGTACCTTTTAATTTCATCTGGAGGAAGATGTGGTGCCTTTGAACCAGAAAAGAAAATTTTAACGGGTTCCTTAAAACCCTTTTCTATTAATTTATAGTAAACTTCGTATGTTACACGAGCTCCCATACTGTGTCCAAAGATGGCATAATCAACATCTTTTGCCTCACGAATTATAGTATTAGATAAATCCTCTGCGGCTTCATCTATATCATTGAAGAATTTGTCGTTGAATCTTCTTCCCCTTCCGGCAAGCTCCAAAGGGATTACCTTGATTTCTTTATTTATAAGTTTAGTCCATTTGGAATAGACCATGGCAGATGCCCCTGAATATGGAATACAAAATAGTTTTGTCATAGCAATCACTCCTGATATATTTTTATGTATTACAATAAGTCCATCAATTTACTCAGCTCATCCAGTTCAAAATCCTCCAGACTTTCCGCGCCAACGTCAGATACTGTTTTTATAACCTCATCGTCTTCAGTGCAATGCAAGATAACTTCCTCCAACGTTTCCTTGAATTCCTTTTTTATTCCGGCAATAAATTCATAACCGTATTTACTACAATCATACAAGATTTCAAAGATCAGCTTTCCGTTAACTATTTGGCCGTCAATTAGTAATGAGTTATCAAAATAATTGTGCCTTCCTCTGTCTTCCCCTGTTGAAAATTCAGAACTCTTTATTTCCATACCGGATAAAGTATCAGATTCATTGATTTCCCCAAGATAATTAAAACTAACCTCCGTTTTTACGCCTTCCATTTCTTCAAGCAAACCAAACCCTATACCATTGTCCGGCACCTTCCTGAGGGTTTCTTTTACAGAAATAATATCTTTTTTCAGATCTCCCGACATAACAAGTACCACCGGATAAATATTTGTAAACCATCCCACCGTCCGTTCAATCTGCACGGAAGAATCAATTTCATGTCTGCCATGGCTTTCCAGTGTAATTGCAATACTCTCAGAATGAGTTACTTTATAAAGTGTACAGCCCAGAGCCGTCAGCAGTAGGTCATTTATCTCAGTATTATATTTTCTCCATGCAGAACGGGTGAGCTTATATGTGAACTCCTGGTCTATGCAAAGCTCTTCCTTTATCAGATCCCTCTCTTGTCTTCCTTCGGATGGTAAAAATCTTTCCCCTAAAGAAAATTTTTCAACTTGATCTTTGACTTTATTCCAATATTCCAATTGAGACAGTATTTTCTGGCTTTTTGAAAACTGCTCCAATTTATCAGACCAACTTTTGTATGAAGCCGATTTAGGAGGAAACTTTATTTGCTGTCCTGATATGTATTGTTTGTAGCCATTGTTCAGGTCTTCAAGAATTATCCTCCAGGATACCCCATCAACTACCAGATGGTGTATGCAAAGCATCAAATGTTCTTCCTCTTTGAAGGAAAACAAAATAGCTTTTATTAAGGGGCCTTTTTCCAAGTCAAAAGAGCCTTGTATTATATTGCACTTATCAGTTATATACACCTGAAGCTTTTCAAATGAGATATGGGAAACGTCGTATTCGTAAAGGGCATAAAGGCTACTCTCTCCCACCCTTAGTACATATTGTCTGCCATGGCAGAAAACTGCCCTAAGCATATCATGGTGAATGACTATTTCACCCAACACAGCCTTTAGTGCCTCCCTGTCAAAGTGTTGTGCCTTTACCATAACCGATTGATTCAGGTGGTTTAAATTTGACAGTTCCCATCTATAAAATAATTTCTGAATAGGTGTAAGCTTAATTTCGCCTGAAAGCTCCCCGTCATCTTGTAATATAACAGCAGTATCTTTCTTAATATATTTTGATATATTCCTTACACTCCTGCCCAGCATAATATCCTTCACAGATACTCTATATCCCAAATCTTTTAATTTGGATATAATCCGTATTGCCTTTATGGAATCGCCTCCCAGTTCAAAAAAGTCAACGTTGACACTGACTCTATCAAGGGATAGTATTTCTTCAAAGGTCTGGCATAGAACTCTTTCATCCTCATTTTGAGGAGGTGTATAATCTTCCACTGCCACTGACTGTATTTCAGGAAGCAGTGCTTTATTTACTTTTCCATTGCGGTTAAGAGCTATACTTTCCACCTGCATTATAAAGGACGGCATCATATATTCCGGCAGGAAATTTTTTATCTGCTCTCTTATCCAGTCTGTATTTTGCTTCAGATCAGATACAATATAGGAACAAAGGAATTTTTCATTGTTTTGCTCCCGGATGATAGTAACAGCGTCTTTAATTTTGTCCAGACTTTTCAGAACGCAGTCTATCTCTCCCAATTCAATACGGTAGCCTCTTATCTTTACCTGCTCGTCTATTCTGCCGAGGTACTCAATATTTCCGTCCGGAAGCCATCTTGCCAAATCTCCTGAGCGGTAGATTTTACCCTCGCCATAAGGGTTGTCTATGAATCTTTCATGGGTCAGCTCAGGACGGTTAAAGTACCCTCTTGCGATTCCGGCACCTGCAATGCATAATTCTCCCGGCATTCCGATGCCGCATAATTCCCTACCGTTTAATATGTAAACCTTTGTATTTGGTATTGGTT
>JAEYNY010000202.1 GCA_023412275.1 Bacillota bacterium | reverse complement strand
GCAGCTTTACATACATAATTGGAAATATAACAGATTTCCTATGCGTCCATTAGGCTGGAAATCGCCTAATGAGACGCTCCATTATTTTTTTACTAATTGTGTAACGCATGTTTGACAAACCAACAATAAAAAAATCAAGCCAATCACCGGATAAAGATGATTGGCTTGTAGTAGAAGAATTATTCTTGTATTATTTCTTTTTTCCTTCCGCTGAACAAAACTGATAGTCCAATACTTGATGCCAGCACAAAGAATATTATTCCCAACGAAAGTTCAATAGGTATTTTAATGTCAAACATAAGCACTGATAACTTTATACCCGTAAATACCAGAATCAGAGCTACACCGTACTTAACATACTTAAATTTTTCATGTAAATTACCAAGTACAAAATACATACTTCTAAGTCCCAATATGGCAAATATGTTTGAGGTGTAAACAATAAAAGGATCAGTTGTTACAGAAAAAATAGCAGGAATTGAGTCTACAGCGAATATAATGTCCGTAAATTCTATTAAAATCAAAACAGCAAACAAAGGTGTAGCATACAAAATTTTGTTCTTCCTAACGAAGAATTTATCTCCTTCCACCTTGTCAGTAACAGGAATTATTTTTCCAAGAACCTTTATAATCTTACTATCCTTTACCGAGTTATTATCTTCATTTTTGAAAATCATTCTTACGCCGCTAATAATGAGAATAGCTCCGAATACATAAAGAACCCAATGGAACATATTAACAATCGTAACTCCAAGTAAAACAAATATAAGCCTTAGTATCAATGCTCCGACTATACCGTAATTCAATACTCTTCTTTGATATTCTTGCTTTATACCAAAACTGCTGAATACCATAATAAATAGAAAAAGATTATCGATACTTAAGCTTTTTTCTATTACGAAGCCTCCTAAAAATTCCAATGCCTGTTCCTTGCCCATAAATAAGTATATTCCGGTATTAAAGATTAAAGCCAACCCTATCCAGAACATAACCCACTTTAGTGCTTTCTTTGTAGACATTTAACATCCTCCTGTTTTTAAAATTATTTATAAAAAAAGACTTTTAACATAATCAGTTTCAGATTATGTTAAAAGTCTCGTTAACCGTTTAGGAAACAAAGCCAGATGCAGCTGCATCATGTATGTTGACTTAGTTATTTAATAACTACTCCCCTTTAACAAAATTATTATATTATACAAACCATATTTACGTCTATTAAGAGAATGTTAATTATATGTTAATTAACATTCTTCCGGTAGCCAATGCACCCTTTTATCATCTTACAAAACCCCTTCCAGTTCCTTTTTAAATAATTCCCAACCTAATCGTTCGACAGTATACCTGAAACGCTCACCCTGTTTGCCATACTTTTCAAAAAATCCAAGAGTGGCATCAACAATTTTGAAAAGCTCATCTTTTGAGAATACAATTGGGAGAAGCTGTTTTCGTATTGCTATTCTGTTTCCGAACAAACCTCCGAAGTAAACGATGAGGCCGCTTTTACCTTCCCATGCTTCTTTAGGACACGCTTTTACGCAGCGGCCGCAATATCTGCAGGCAGATGTATCATAAGAAAAGCTTTTTACGGCTTTATCTATAGTTATAGCCCCATGTCGGCAAACATTTTCACACAGACCGCAATAGATGCAATTATCCTTATTCCAATTTGGTTTAACAGCTCCCTTGACACCAAGATCATTTTCTTCAGCTTTCAGACAATTATTACTACAAGCAGTGATGCCAAGCTTGAATTTGTGAGGCAATTCCTTCCCGTAATACCTCTTGCCAAACTCGTTTGCAAGGTCTGTGGAATCTATAAGTCCGTTCCGACATACACCATTTCCCTGACAGGCTGTAATCGTCCTTACTCTTGGCCCACTGGCAGCCGGATATAATTCTGCCTCGGCAAGTTCTTTCTTAACTGTTTCGATGTCCTCGAGCTTAATAAACGGGATTTCAATACTTTGCCTTGAAGTCATATGTATATAGCCGTGTCCATATTTCCTTGCGATTTCATGTACTTTAAGTAATTGTTCTGCTTGAATCCGCCCACCGACAATGCCCAATCTCATAGAAAAATTATTTTTTTGAACCTGCTGAATGAATCCACCTTTTTTCAATTCCTTGTAATCTACCTGTCCCATATCTCCTCAACTCCATTTTTATTTTAGTTTTTAATTAAGCCAAACAGGGAGTCAACAACCTCCCCGATATCCGAATATTTGATATCTGCATCAGGCACATAGCTGTCAAATGGAGATTCTCCTACGTTAACAATTGCTATTTCATTAGTCTGATTCAGTAGCTTTAGCTTTTCCGCTTCATAATCGTCAAGATTGAATACAGAGGTAATGAATATTTGCCCGGCATCTGTAAATACCCTGGCAAGTTCACCAATCTTCTTTATCTGGCTATACCTGTCACCGGAAGCTAAAAGGTTTGCTATACCTAGATAGTAGGTCATATGATTTGATTTGAATAATTTGTACTCAAGTTCTTTTCCAATCTTGTGTATGGACTGTTCGTAATTTTCATTACCCGAAGTTAAAACAACAAACTTGGCTTTGTGTCCATATAAATCTTCTCTCATATTTGAAGATACCAATCCCTGCTCCCAGAGAAATTCACTTCCCTCTGTTTTGTTATGTAAAGTAGTCCCTTTTTCAGTAACACCCTCCAGAATAATTCCGCCACCTGATATTTCATAATTATCTACAATAACGAATCTACCTGTCAATTCCATATGGGAAATGGGATCAAAGGCAATGGGTTTGACGGTTTCAAGTATACATTCTGCCACATCATGTCTTTCGACTTGATCTTTAAAGGTATCTATATTCAGCTCTGCTGCATCAATTATATTCAAAATTTCTGCCAGCTTTACTGTAATTCTTGAAGTTCCTATCTTAAGCTTGTAATTTTTATTTTTTATTAACGGAAATTTACCTACCCAGAAAATATTTACTCTGAAACGTGAGCTCAGAACCGGCTGAATTTCATCTGCTCTGACCATCAGCTCTCCTGATTTTATATATATCTGTGTTTTCAATGTTACACCTATTGCCTGGCCGACATTGGCTTTTTCCGCAGGATTTACATTAAAGCCCTCAATACTGTTTATAATACTTTTCTTTTTTGAAGGTAGGAAGATGACCTCATCACCTGCCCTTATAGTTCCGCTGAGAATAGTACCCGCAACAATTCTTCTGTGGTCATTTTCCTCAGTAAATTTGTAAATATCCTGTATGGGCATACGGAAGGGTAGTTGTATATCTTCCTTCCTGTTTGCGAAGGAATCTAATTGTTTTAGGACTGTAGGGCCGTCATACCATGGTGTCCCATAGGATTTCTCAGCAACGTTGTCACCATTAGATGCACTTATGGGGATAAAGTTTATAGGATTTATATTGATTTTGTTCAGGAATTCTGTAAATTCCTCGGTTATAGAATCAAAAACATTTCTGTCAAAGTCTACCAAATCCATTTTATTAACCAAAACCACAACCTGCTTTATTCCAAGCATAGAAACTATGTGCCCATGACGTTTTGAGTTCTCCTTTATTCCTTCATTAGCATCTATTACCAAAAGTGCTGCTTCTGCCCTTGAAGCACCTGTTACCATATTTTTCAGAAATTCTATATGTCCCGGTGCATCAATAATAATATAGTCTCTTTTATTTGTCTTAAAAAAACATCTTGCTGTATCAATGGTAATTCCCTGTGCCTGTTCGTCTTTGAGTGCATCTAATAGAAATGCATATTCAAAGGGTTTGGAATTCTTCTTACAGTATTCCTTAACCGATTCAAGCTTACCTTCAGGCAGTGAGCCGGTGTCTGCCAGCAGCCTTCCTATCACCGTACTTTTTCCGTGATCCACATGACCTACAATTACTATATTCATTTGCTCTCTGTTTTCCATATTACATATAACCTCCCCTGCGAAGTGTTTCAAGCCCGCCACCATCATCCTTATCCTGTGCACGGCCTGATCTCTCAGCAATATTTGCAAATTTACCGCTCTTTAATTCTTCAATTATCTCAGTTACATTTTTTGATGTGGATTCTACAGGAGATGTGCAGGGGTAGCAGCCAAGGGATCTGTAACGCTTTCCGTTGCCCTGATCGAAATATAGGGATGTAATTGGAATATTCTCTCTTTCTATGTATTCCCAAATATTTAGTTCCGTCCAATCCAGAAGAGGATGGATTCTGATATGTGTCCCGGGAGCAAAATCCGTTTTAAACTGATTCCAGAATTCCGGTGGCTGATCTCCTACATCCCAGTCGTTTTCCTTGTCTCTTGGTGAAAAGTACCTTTCTTTTGACCTGCTGCCTTCTTCGTCCGCCCTCACGCCAACAATAACTCCGGTATATTTCTCTCTGTTTCCGTCCAAAACGTATTTGCCGGTTGTATGGTCCATAATATATCTGTTCCATTCACCTGATAGTGTATTTTTCAACGCTTCCGATTTAAGTGTCTGGCAGCAGGTTATGCGGTCTGCATTTCCGTCAGGATAAGTTTTTTTCTGTGCCAATGCTTCACTGTTTTCACCGTATACCATGGTCAGTTTCCACTTTAACGCCAGATCGTCTCTGTATTTTATCATTTCAGGAATCTTATAATGTGTATCGATATGTACCAGGGGCATAGGTACATGACCAAAAAAAGCTTTCCTTGCCAGCCATAAAAGTACTGTACTATCCTTTCCTATAGACCAGAGCATGCATATATTTTTAAATTCTCTGTATGCTTCCCTTAGTATGTAAACACTCTGTGCCTCCAATTTATCCAAGTGATTCATTACCAACCTCCATATAATAAATATTTTTTAACTATGCTAATACTTTACAGAATGTGTTGTTCCCAAATGGAGACCGCATTCCTTTTTATCAGGATCTTCCCACCACCATCTTCCGCTTCGTATATCTTGACCGGGCTGTACGGCTCTGGTACACGGCCGGCATCCGACACTGCGGAATCCGTTCCGGTACAGACTACTGTAAGGGATGTTATGTGTTTTTATATATTCCCACACATCTCCTTCTGACCAAAATACGATAGGATTAATTTTGTAAATGGAATTACCCTTGTCCCATTCAAAAACTTCCATGTCCTGCCGAGTAGGCGACTGATCTCTTCTCAATCCACAAATCCATCCGTCCACAGTGCCAAGCACTCTTTTAAGAGGTTTAACCTTTCTGATTTCACAGCATTTTTTTCTTGAATCCACACTATCATAAAAAAAGTTTGGCCCAAGTCGTGATACAGTTTCTTCTATTTCTCCGCTTTCAGGTGCATATACCTCATAGTTAAACTTATAGGACCGCATTGTTTCTTCCATGAGGTCATAAGTTTCCTGAAAATGTCTTCCCGTATCAATGAAGAATATCCTCGCGTTAGGGTTAATATTTAAAATCATATGTGTAAGTACCTGATCCTCTATGGACATGCTGGAAGCCAATGCTATATTGGAAGGCCCCATTAGTTCCAGAATGTAACTGATAACATCTGCCGAACTTTTGTTTTCACTGTTTAGTGCTATTAAATCTAGTTCTTGCATTTTCTTTCTCCTTTCAATTTTTATTACTTAGAGCTCATTTCCTAAAAACTTTTCAAGTACCATGGCACTGGCCCCAATAGCTATGGCAATTTCGTTAAATTGCCCTCCTCTGTTGAAAATAACTCCTCCGTCTTTTCGTATATGACTTTTTCTTATAGCCATATCTGTGCATATATCGTAAAACAGTTTAGAATTTCTGATAAGAGGACCACTTAAAATCACAATACCGGGGTTCAGTAGCTTTATAAGATTGGCAAGCCCTTCTCCCATAAACTCCGCTGCGTGAGTTATAACATCAAGTGCTTTTGGTTCCATCCTCTCAGCAGCCTTACAAATTTCAATATAAGAAACTTCATTTGGTATGGTTCCGGTATCGGAGTTCGAATTTAATGTTTTAAATCTCTTTACCATGGAATAAATAGAAGAATAACACTCAATACATCCATTGTTTCCGCAGGAGCATTTCACACCTTTAACATCCACAACCATATGTGCAAATGCATCTTCGGCATCGTTGATATTCCGTACAAACAAACCCGAAGTAATAATCCCCGTTCTTATCCCTATACCGCAATTAATATAAATTACATTTTTAATTCCTTTTGCAATTCCGAAATTAGTCTCGGCCAATACCGCAGCATTTGCTCCGTTATCTACTGCAACCGGGACTCCCAGTCTTTTTTCAAATATAGATTTTAGGGGTATATTCTCCCAACCGGGAGCTACAAAGTTTTCCGGATTTAGTACCAACCCTCTTTCTTTATCAATAGGGCCTACGGTACCAATGCCTACACCTATAATAGTACCGTTCTCTTTTTTTAGCTTACCACTGACGTCCTTTATCCAGCTGAGAATTATACTAAGTACAAGCTTTGGAGTTGATTCGCTGTTCATATCAAACCTGTATTTTTTAATAGGCTGCATTTTAAGGTTTGTCAAAACAATCTGAGTATATGTTCTGGATATATCTATGCCGACTATGTAATAACCGGTTGGATTTACATCATATAAAACCGGTTTTCTGCCTCCTGTTGATTCCCCAGTTTCTGATTTAACCAGAAGTTCCATTTCCTCAAGAGGCTGCATCATTCTGTTCAGACTTGTAAGCTTTATGTCAGATAGCTCTGAGAGAGTACCCTTAGTTAATGCCAGGTCATGCAGAATTAAACTGAATATCTTTTTTGATTCCGGACTTAACCCGCTGAAAATATTATTATCAATCATTAAATCACATCCCAACTTTTTCCCAAATTAGGCAAAAGTATGTAAAACTTTTTATATCATATAGTCTTCAGGTATAAATACTTTAAAATCCTTTGGCTTAACATAAACCCACTGCCTTTCTTTGAGCATAAGTTTCTTATAAATATCTTTGCTAATCTCAGCTTCAACATATTCTCCAGTGTCAATTCGCTTCATTTCAAGGTTTACAATAGGCCCTACTGCTCTTATGAAGATAATCTCAGCTTCAACGAATTCATTTTCATTTTGTTCCAGACTTATTTCAATATCATGAGGTCGAATATAACTGATAATTTTCCTGTCAATGGCTTCCGAATGTTCTGGAGAATCCAGCTTTAAGCTGCCGAGTTCAACTTTTCCATTGTGTACTCTGCCGTGAAACAGGTTTACATTCCCCAGAAAGTTATAGACAAATGGATTTGCAGGATTGTCGTATACTTCCTCAGGTGTACCCATCTGTTCGATTTTTCCCTGATTAAGAATTACTATCCTGTCTGCTACATCAAGCGCTTCCTCCTGGTCATGTGTAACAAATACACTTGTAATGGGATATTCATCATGAAGCTTCCTAAGCCATCTTCTAAGGTCTTTCCTCACTTTTGCATCCAATGCTCCAAAGGGCTCATCCAGTAAAAGTACTCTAGGTTCAACAGCCAACGCCCTTGCAAGTGCTATTCTCTGTCGCTGTCCTCCGGATAGTTGGCTAGGATAACGCTTTGCAAGTTCCTCCATTTTTACCAGTGACAATAGCTCATTAACCTTTTTTTCTATTGCCTCCTTGCAAGGTCTAATTTTTGATGGCCTTACCTTAAGCCCGAAGGCTATGTTTTCAAATACTGTCATATGCTTGAATAATGCGTAATGCTGAAATACAAAGCCTACTTTCCTATCCTGTGTACTTATACCGCTATTATCTTCTCCGTCAAACAGAATACTACCCTTATCCGCTGTTTCCAGTCCGGCAATAATCCTGAGAAGTGTTGTTTTACCTGATCCTGAAGGGCCCAACAAAGCCACAAGTTCTCCGGTATTGATTTTCAAGTCTATATCTGATAAAGCTTTAAATGCTTCAAATGTCTTCGAAATACTTGTTATTTCTATACTCATATTTTCCACTCCGATTTATGTCATTTTTGCTGTTGTTTTATTTTCCAATCTGCGATATTTTTGATTATCAGGTTAATGATTGCGATTACTGTCAAAAGTGATGCTACTGCAAATGCAGCTGAAAACTTATACTCGTTGTACAGGATTTCAACGTGCAGTGGGACAGTGTTTGTTAATCCTCTGATATGTCCCGACACAACAGACACCGCACCAAATTCACCTGCTGCCCTTGCTGCCGTGAGCATGACACCATATGTCAATGCCCACTTTACATTTGGAAGTGTTATTAGCAGGAAGGTTTTATAGCCACTTGCCCCCAATGTCAGGGCAGCTTCTTCTTCAGAGGTTCCCTGTGCTTCCATAAGGGGAATAAGTTCTCTTGCCACAAAAGGCAACGTTACAAATAATGTAGCAAGAATTATTCCGGGAGGTGCAAAAATAATTTTAAAACCAAATTCATTTAAAACTGGAGCCAGTATGCCATGACTTGTGCTGAAAAGTAAAACAAATATAAGGCCTGCTACTACGGGAGAAATCGCAAAAGGCAGATCTATAATTGTTATCAAAAGGTTTTTGCCTTTAAATCTGAACTTGGTTACAGCCCATGCAGCTACAAGCCCAAACGCAGTATTTATTGGAACCACAATAACAATTGTAAGTAATGTTAACTTAATTGCCTCAAGTGCCATAGGGTCACTTATAGCTGCAAGATAAACCTCAGCACCCTGCTGAAAGGCTTTAACGAATACCGATATAAGCGGAACTAAAAGCATTAGTATAAAGAAGAGTAAAGCCAACAATGTGAGTATTATCCGTACAGCCCCGGAATTTTTTTCAGGTCTTTTTTGATATGTATTGAGAACCTTCTGGTTCAAAGGTAGGCTTCCTGCCATGATGTCCTCCTTAGTTAAGTATAAATTTGTGTCTGTTAACCGCCCACCACTGAAATAAATTTATGGCTAATAACATTAAAAATGATATTATGAGCATAATTGACGCAACTGCTGTTCCACCCGCATAATCATATTGTTCAAGCTTTGTTCTTATCAGAAGCGGTGTTATTTCTGTTTTTAAAGGCATATTCCCTGATATGAATACTACGGAGCCATATTCACCCAAGGCTCTTGCAAAGGATAGTGCAAAACCGGTTATGATAGAAGGAAAAAGTTCTGGGATTATTATTTTACAAAAAGCCTGAAATCTGTTAGCTCCAAGACAGGCTGCTGCCTCCTCCACTTCCTTGTCTATACTTTGAAGAACAGGCTGAACTGTTCTAACTACAAAAGGAAAACTGATAAAAATCAATGCAACCGTTATTCCAAGAGGCGTATATGAAACTTTGATGCCTAATGGCTCCAGAAACTTCCCTATCCAGCCATTTGGGGCATAAAGCGTCGTAAGTGAGATACCGGCAACTGCTGTAGGCAGAGCAAAAGGTAAATCAATCAAGCCGTCTATTATCTTCTTGCACGGGAAGGGATATCTTTCCAGTACCCAGGCCAAAAGAAGCCCAAATATTGTATTTATTGTAGCTGCAAGAAATGATGTCCCGAAAGATATTTTCAAAGATGCTATCACTCTGGTGCTTAGTGCTATATCCATAAAGCTCTTGAGGCCCAGACTGGAACTATTGATAAATACCATTGATATTGGAATCAGAACCAAAAGGGCTATATACAGAAGTGAAATTCCCATGGTAATTCCAAAGCCGGGTATAACGCTTTGCTCCTTGATTTTTAACGGCTTTTTTAAAGTAAGATTCAACATTTCACCTCCAGTTATTAATTATTTTTTTACGTAAATTTGGTCAAAAACTCCGCCATCGCTGAAATGTTCCTGCTGAGCTTTGTTCCAGCCTCCGAATACTTCATCGATAGTAAAAAGATTGATTTTTGGGAACTGTTCTGCATATTTCTTTTCAATATTCTGATTTCTTGGTCTATAGTAGTTTTTTGCTGCAATTTCCTGACCTTCGTCACTGTATAAATATTGGAGATATGCTTCGGCAGCCTTTCTGGTACCTTTTTTATCAACAACGGAATCAACTACAGAAACCGGTGGTTCAGCTAAAATACTTACTGACGGTACTACTATCTCAAATTTATCCTTACCAAGCTCATTTATTGAAAGAATGGCTTCATTTTCCCACGCTATAAGAACATCACCCAAACCACGTTCAACAAAAGTATTTGTTGCTCCTCTAGCTCCTGAGTCCAGAACCGGTACATTCTCATAAAGCTGCCTGACAAAAGCTTTGGCTTTCTCCCGGTCATTATTGTTTTTCTTGAGAGCGTAACCCCACGCTGCAAGATAATTCCAGCGAGCACCTCCGGAGGTTTTGGGATTTGGAGTTATTACCTGTATCCCAGGTTTCACAAGGTCATCCCAATCTTTTATGTTCTTCGGGTTGTCTTTTCTAACAAGAAATACGATGGTTGATGTATAGGGGGTTGAATTATCAGGTAAACGTTTTTGCCATTCCTTGTTAATCAACTCTTTATTTTTATTTATTGAATCGATATCGTAAGCTAATGCTAAAGTAACTACATCTGCCTCGTTTCCATCAATTACGGTTCTTGCCTGACTTCCTGAACCACCGTGGGATTGCTGAACAGTCACAATTTGTCCTGTTTTCTCCTTCCAGTATTTTATGAATGCCTCATTGTATTGCTGATAAAGTTCCCTTGTAGGATCATATGAAACATTCAAAAGGGTTATGGAGTTGTTTGATGAATCGGAGGCTTTATTTGAATTTTGGTCACTACCACATCCCGTAAATACTGAAAATAAAAGCAGTATACACACAGCAATCACACTAATTTTAAGAATCTTATACTTCATTAAAAATCACCCCTTTGTTAAATAATAGTTTGCATATATCTTTAGTATGCATTAACTTAAAAAATTATTTGATAAGCTAGGCCAAACCAGTACAGCTTATAAAAAGCATAACATTATACCCAAGTAATCCCATATGTTTTGTAAGTTATCCAAATGTTAACATGTGGTTAAAAGTATGTCAATTATTTTTTTAACAATTTTTGTAATTTATTTTTGAGTAAAAAATAAACAGAGGAAAAACATCCTCTGTTTATCTTACTACCAATCAATATTTACTTACTTTTTTTCACAAGACTCATGTTATCTATAGTAACATCAGTTCCGTTAAATGTATCCCCACCAAGGCTGATGATAAAAGCACAATTGGAATCGCTTGCAGGTGCCTTTATAACTGTCTCGTAATGTTGAGGCTCTTTTGTAGCCTTTAACTCACCTGAATAGTACGGTGACCATGGTGCGTAATTCTGTTGAATGCATATCGGCATCTGACGGGGTTCACTACAACTGTAATCAAAGGAAAGTACATATTCAGCACCTTTTTCTATCATAAAGCCGGATGCATCAACCTGAGTATTCCAACTTTCTGCCCCACCATTCTTAATCGAGAGAGTCAATCCTATGTTGGGCAACATTTTATAGGTCAAATCTACATCTGGTGTATTTAGTAGTGCCAGTAAAGGGCTTATCTCTAACAAATTAGAGTTTGAGGTTAATTGCTTTCCATTATAGTTTACAAACACCCCATTTTTAAAATCCTTGCTGTTTATATATTTGGTCAACCATTTTGTTCGGTTGTTCAACCAGCTGCTAAGATAGTTATAATGCTGTCTGAAGGTTGTAAGTGAAGATATTTCGGTTGGTTCAATATATACCTGCTTTCCTAATACATCCCATCTATCGAAGTTTCTGCAATAGGACTTGTAATTTGTTTGAGCTTCTTTTATAACTGTTTTGGGTATACCGTTTATTTTACCTTGAAGTTTGTTCCAACGTTTTTTAACTAAATCACGGAACCAACTTTTTGACAGTGCATGACAAAACCATGGATTGGAATTTGCATTCACATTCAGTACATTATATGGATTAAAGCCTTTCCATGATTCAAAACCCTTTACACAGTTCGCATTGCCCATAGCCAGGTCAAAATCCCACATAGGGCCAAAGAAGAGCTTTCCTCCGGCATCTTTGTACATATAGAAGCTGTCCCAGCCGGCATCAACATTTTTGACAATTTCATTGCCAATATATATGTCCACGAAAGAATCAATATCCATGTATTTACTTACTTCATTTTCGTTGCCGCTTTTCAATGCGTTGTAGGCCTTTTCAATGGACTTCGAAATGTAATTAATCTGCTGATTTTTTATTGATTGTGTTTCAGATAAATCACTTTTTACTTCATAGGTAGCCGTATCAATGTCAAACTTGTTATCTTTGGCGTATCTGCTCATTTCAACAAGATAACCGTTATTTTCAACTTCATTTGGTTCTTCTGAAATTGCCACACGGTTCTTATTTATGTTAACATCTTCACACAACAGATATACGCCTTGATATTCATGGTTCACATAAAGTTCTATAGAGCGGCAGTTGGGTGAGTAGGAAATACCGTCCAGAAATTCTGCAAAATGATAGACTGTAAGATTTCTTAAAAGTGAACCATCAAAGCAATTTGAAATCAAGCACCATGTTTTACCTTTTCCATCTCCGATGTTAAGAAGATTTTGCTTTTCTCCAAACTTTATCTTGTAGCTCTTCTTTTCGGAATTCATGGAACTGTTTCCACGCAGCTTTACTGATGTAGCAATATCAGACATTTCATATTTACCCTCGTCATTAATTAGGCTGATTTTTGCATTAGTATACACCTCATTGGAATCGATTTTACTATCGGAGTCAGTATTTATTGTAACAATTGGCATTTCATACTGATTATATTCTGATGAATCGGTTGTTTCAGCTGCAAAAGTCTTTGTGTTCACTCCCGCCATAGTTGTTAACAATAACGTAAAGATTAATACAACTGCTATAGCTGATAATTTTCTTCTCATAGTTATAACCTCCTGAATAATTTTAGGCCTAGGATTGTTGTCAAACTGTTTAGTATAAATGACAAGGGCCAAAAAAGTTGAATTTTCGGCCCTTGTCGTGTGCTTACCCAACCAGGAAATCAAAAAGGAGCTTTAATTTGATTACCTAAAAGGCAGATATTGTACCAAGAAGATACTTTTTGAGTAATGCAATGTCTAATGCATTAACAGAACCATCTTTGTTTACATCTGCTCTTACACTGCTTTCCGAATCCAATTGTAAAGAACCAAGCAGATATTTTTTCATTAATGCAAAGTCGATAGCATCTACAGTTCCACTGCCATCTACATCTCCGAGTTTGATATTAGTAACAACAGGTTCGTCACCATATTTAAGTTCACCCTTGATATATGCAGTGACTTTTTCATTATCCCCATAAGCACTTTCCATTTCAGGATTACATGAATAATCATTTGTATGGTCATAATCGGACGAGCCATCTATCCTAAAAGGTATATCTCCTGTGCTTCCACCTGGTACAAGTTTGCCAGCAGCATCTTTAAATGAAATTTCACAATATGTATCGGCACCCTCCACAGCATTGTCTACGCTGTAGCAATTACCCGTTACATTTTCAGTACCGCAAGGCGCATATTCACATGTAAAGGTATTCTGCTCACTGCCATCACATGTAAACCAATAGCGTAGCTTTATGTCTGATAAATTTACAGGAACAGTTCCATTATTCACTATATTGACTGTAGACCTTAATGTATTTGTTAGGTTGTGAGCTGCGCCATACTTATACTGAACCTTTATTGAAGGCGGTGAAGTATCTGGGTTATCATCAGGATTTGTTGGAGTAAGTTTTGGAGCCTCCTCCCCATATACTAGAACACCATTCATGTACACGGGAACATTTTTAGTTAACACATAATCACTGGTAAGATTCTTTCTGCTCCAGTCATTAGTTGGGTCCCAATGTGTCATATAATTTGAATCCTGCTTTGCTGTTAACGTAAATGCCAGTTCCCTGTCTCCATATATTTCTCTGCCGCTCCAATCAAATTCATAATAGTATGTTCCAGCATCATCCCACTTTATAGGGCCTTTATAGGTAATAGGCTCCTGCTGCAGTGAAATCTGTTCATCATATGCAATACACATTTCAACATCCTTTATGGACTGTCCGCATGCAAGCAGTTCACTAATGTTAAAGAAATATCTTGCTTTCATACCTGTTTCATAATGTGGAGGTTGGCTTGACTCATTGTGTAATTTAATAACTACCTGTGAGCTTTCCTTAATCTCTCTTTCTACACGTGCCTCGCAATAGTAATCGTCAGTCTTTGGTTCTTTTGGTGGAAAATTAGGTATTACCTGCTGTCCCTCCCCGTAGTATTTATACAATCCTGCACAAGCACCTACAAATGCAGCATTATAGTCAACAGCAACCTCATTGTAAACGAAATCAGTAGTTACATCCTGATGGTAATCCTCCTTATCAGGCCCACCAACAAGAGCACCCCATATAATATGTCTGTGTTCTGGCGGGTCATTCATACTCAATGTTTTTGATCCATGAGCCGCCCTGTGATGCGGATGTTTTGCAGAAGGTAAGCCATGTTCATAGCCGTACCCAACTATGTATGAGTACCCCATAGGATTCCTTCCCATAAGATATTCCATCTGACTCTTTGCCCATGCTCCAAAATCTGTTCTATCAGGGTGGTGTTCCATATATACAAGTGCGCATAATTGAGCAGCCGTATTGTAACGAGCTGATCCCCATCCATTTATCATCGTATATCCTGCAGGTG
>JAEYNY010000200.1 GCA_023412275.1 Bacillota bacterium | reverse complement strand
GCAGCTTTACATACATAATTGGAAATATAACAGATTTCCTATGCGTCCATTAGGCTGGAAATCGCCTAATGAGACGCTCCATTATTTTTTTACTAATTGTGTAACGCATGTTTGACAAACCAACAATCTTTTTGTTTGCAATTTGGGAAATTCAAGGAACCTTACATAAAATAAAGTGCAAAGAGTATGGATAATGGGAAGTTACTTTCTAAGAGATATTTTCATAAAGCTTAACCTGCACATGACCAAGAAAATGCAACATAAATCACATCTCTGCCAATACAAAAATCAACTAACCGCCCTTCCTAATTTTCATTTACTTTAAGCTGATCATATTTCACCTATCACTACTTCCTTTTATTATTAAACCATTCAAGCATTGCTTTTTCCGCATCTTTTGAAAGCTTTTTATTATATACCTCATCATATAACCATGCCAAAGTTTTATTATTTAAATATTTTCTCATTTCATTTTCTGCTTCTAACATTACAATTTTTATTAAGCAAGGACATTTGGTATATGTGTCCGGTAAATTATCTTTATCTATTAATACATTATTTTGTCTAATTTCTAAACATTGAAAAAATGGTTCACTTCCTTCTACTGATTCAATAATGTCCCAAAATGTTATTTCTTCTGCACTTCGAGCCAGTGCATAACCACCTTTTACACCCGGTATTGATTTTATAATCCCTGACTTACTTAATTTTGCATACACTTTTGATAAATAAGTTTCCGATATACCTTGAAATGTTGCTAAATCCCGTATTCCCACAGATTTACCTTCTTCTGAGTTTACCATATATAATAAGCAATGTATTGCATATTCTACTCCTACTGAAAACTTCATTTTTCGCACTCCTTCGATATATTATCATTCTTTTATAATAGTAGCCTATTTTTTATTCTCATTCAAGATAACCAAACAGTATTAAACATATACTCTTGTATAAAATATTTTATTGACAGAGAACAAAATAAATTATATTATAATTACAGATAACAATTATCGCCGATAAAACTAATCTATAATTATGGAAAAGAGGAAATAAAAATGCTTACAGAAAAATTTTACGATGTATTAAAACATGAAGGAGTAGTTACAGTAGTATCATGGGGAGATTCAACTGAACCCCATATTGCGAATACTTGGAACTCCTATTTAGTAGTTACTGATGATGAAAAGATATTAATTCCGGCATATGGATTTCGTAAGACAGAAAAAAATGTAAATGCAAATAATGAAATTAAGCTAGCTTTAGGTAGTAAAGCAGTATTAGGTTACAAAGATTATCAAGGAACAGGCTTTGTAGTTGAAGGAACAGCAAAATATCTAACATCTGGTCCAGAATTTGATATGATGAAAGAAAAATTTTCATTCTTAACCAGAGTATTAGAGGTAACAGTTACATCCGCAAAACAAGGTATTTAAATTGCATTTAAAGTCCCTATCAAACCTGATACGAGACTTAATGGACTTTATCAACCAGCTTTACTAATGAGAAGTTTTAGAAATACTTCTAATATTATTAAAAGCAGGATAGTGTTTTTATCTATCCTGCTTCGCTATTAAAAATATTAAATCTTAAAATGCCTCCAAATCAGCCATTGAAGCCATTTTATATTAGTTTATTTGCACCGGTTGCAATTCCTGTGCATTTAAAGCTATTTTACGAGCACTTTTTTCTAACCCCCTGAAATGATGCACCTTTCAGAAAACGTAATATGCAAGCCTTTACTGGGAAACGACCATATTACCCTCAAAAATTCCGATATCGGAAATGGAAGTGGTTATGTAGACCATTCCTATTTGCTAAAGTAGAATCCTAGACATCATTGTATAGTAATAATAATCATATTTATTTTATTCGTGGACATCCTAACAATAAAATCTTACTTAACCAAAGTAATGTTTCTCCATGTGTTGAGGGTATTATGGATTTGTAACAATACCTTATACAAGTTACTGCTCAGTATTCAGTGAAAAAGTACAGGTTTGTAATTATTAACACTATTGATTAAGTTTTGGCTAAAATTACTAATCGTTTTATGTGTAATTTCTTATCTTAACAATGTTTATTCTCATAGATTATACTAATTTCCTCCTTTGGATTCACCCTGCTTCTTATCTTTGAAGTATCTCATATCAATCTTTTTTTCCGCATTTTGTTTCGCTATTGCCTTATCTATTTCAATAACTGTATCTTCAAAACTATTTGCAATATCGTGTGCACATTCACTGCATACCTTACCTGTTTTTATTGCTTTTCCACAACTTAAACATTCTAAGAACATGTTGGAATCACCTACAATTTCAAGTCTGCCCTCTCTAAGGTAACGCTTGATTTTTGCTACACTTACGTCCAATTCAGTTGATACCTGGGATATCGTTGCTTTAGGGTTATCATACACATATTCTTTTACAGTCCTGAACACTTCTTCTTCAGCCTCATGGCATTTAGGACAGATACTTGAACCGCCTACATTGCCATAAAGCTTTCCACATTGTCTACAATTTCTAAGTTCGGTCATTTTTAGCTCACTCGTTCCTTTAATATACTGTTATTTCATTATGTTACTATAAATCTCTTCTCTTTGTTGATTAATTCACTTAAAGCAGTCACGACATCTTTTTGTATGCTGGACTTGAGATTTTGTAAATTCTACATTATTGCTCTTATCTGTTTTTTCAATAGTTCTTCGTTGGTGGTTTAAACCTCCACTATTATCGATAAAGTTGCCTCCAAATTCTTGGATGTTTCTTTTTTATTCTCAATCATACCGACGAAGGTTTTAACTTCCTCGGTTTCTTCAACATAGCTTTTCATTTTTTCAATACTGAAAGCCCCAGCCATAGTAGATAGTTGTGACACCTGTCAGAGATTTTGCATAAAATATGTCTTATTCCTCTATTTATAATACCTTGATAATAGCTATTGGTGGGTGTACTTTTTACTTTACTAAAACATTGAGGTCTTCAATACACTTTTTACAGACATTGTATTTATGTTCCAAGCCAGAACAATACTTTAATATTTCATTCACTTCGCCTCGTTCAGATAAATCTCTAATAATAGCTTCAATGTAGCAACCTATGCTGAACAGCAATTATAATACCATATCCATATTCCTGAATTATACCTCTAATAGTATTTTCGACATAAATATTGAAATTCCTTCAACATATAGAGTTAACATATACGATTTCCTAGCAATTACAGATAGATTATTTGATTTTTAAGGAAACTATAATCTAATGGGCGATTAAAAACTTATTACGTAACATATATTTTAAATATAAAAAAGTCTCCCTTTGGAAGCCTTTTTTATCAAGAATTTTAAGTATTGTCCATTTTATTCAAATCTAGAAATAAATCAAATTAAACTTGATTTATTTCTAAATCACAAAATTCATTTCCCGAATACATCTACTAAACCCCGCTTATATCAACACTTACCGGATTTATAATATCGGAAGGTCTACTGGGATGCTTGCATGTTACCCCTAAAAAGCTTGCATATTGAAAATGGAAGTGATGGTAACTTGGTAGTTCTCATTATTATTTTATATTTTAACATAACTAAGAGTGGTAGGATTTTACAATATTCACATTGTCAAGTTATCTATTATCGTTAATGCCTAATCTTAAGCTGATACATCTTTTTTACAGCTATTTTAGTACGATTTAAAATCATACATTATGGGAATGATACATAAAAAATCTTAAAACAGGAGTTAATTAATATGATTATAAATAATCTGGAAAGATATGGAGCTGAAAAACTTGGCCATTTAAAGAAAGTGATGCTTCATAGTCCTGAATATTCAATCAGAAGGGTAAAGGAGACAAATCTGGAGTTTTACCTTTTTGATAAGGTACCAGACTACGATCGTTTTATTGACGAACACTATGCCTATCGAAAGCTTTTGACAGATAACGGAGTGGAAGTATATGAACTATCGAACCTAATAATCAATAACCGCGAGTTAATGTCCTACCTTCCCAACCTTCCATACTTGAACGATTCATCAGTCATAACAAGCAAAGGGGCAGTTATATCAACAATGTGCCCTGGTGGACGGCAATATGAAGAAATAGTTGTTAGGGAGGCACTGACGACTCTTGCTATTCCTATCCTGCATGACTGCGGGCCAGGTGAACAGTTTGAGGGCTTGATTACCTTATCCCCCAATACTCTCTTCGTAGCAGATACAGAACGACATAGCAAGGAATCGGTTGAGCGCTTTTTCATTTTTGCCCTGCAGCACTTTCAGAATATAGTTTATGTAGAAGTACCGCAAGCTAGGCGTTTCATGCATCCAGACATGATATTCAACAGGATATCCGATCAATTGGGGTTAGTTTTTCCACCTGCCTTTCTCAATTGCTGGCTTATCCAAAAAAATAGACGGCAAAAAATTGATTTTATGACCTGGTCGAAACAGAGGAAGATGGAACTAATTCCCATATCCGATGAAGAACAACAAAAATGGGGCACATCGTTTGTTACTCTGGGACCCAACCATGTCATCAATTATGATATTTCATTAAAGCCTACAACCCAGAAGATGCTGGAATCAATGGGAGTCCGATTTACACAATTCCATCCCGATGCTTTGCTAGCTGGTGGTGGCAGCCTTAGGTGCCTCACACTAAGACTTTTACGCGAGTAAGTAGAAGTTGTAATGGCGGTAGTAGGCGATTACATAAGCATTTTGTTATTGATTCATGTTACCCATTACTAGAATAACTATAAATTAAATCTTTAGTCCAATTACATTAAAATCCAGAAACGCTTATCAACCAAGCGTTTCTGGATTTACTTTTTATATTCTATAACTCATGTGTAATTTTTTAACTTCAAGACAAACCGACAAGTTGATAGGGAATATACTGGGAAACTCCGATATTACCCTTGAAAATTCCGATATTGGAAATGGAAGTGGTTATGTTTACTTACTTGACTTGATGTGTTTCAGTTATTTTCAATCTTTCCTCCTGCCCATATATCTTTTTCAACTGCAAATACAGTAAATTATCCCTAGATATATTTGCCGCATTATTTCTTAACCGTCTCCAAGAACTAATGAGCCTTTCTTCGCCAACAAACCAAATTTTATCTATATTAATCCTATATTGTTTAACGCTTGAAGATGTAAAATCGTTACTTATTCCTAGCTCTTCTAAAAAATCAATATCATTATTATAGTCCCATGCAAGAAGTATTTTTATTGATACATCTCTTTCATGGTCCAATTTTCTCCACGAATTGTATCGCACATCTAGTGCAAGGTCATAATCTATAGATGAGAAATCACCTTTTGCTACCGTTTTATCATCACTATACTTAATCTGTCGTTTGACTACCTCATTATTATTAATCACGGTAAGGTCATCGAATTTATCATCTTCGTATTCTTTGATATCAACCTTGAACTCTGAAGAATTGCCTTTGAGAAGGTCATTAATAATAAAATATGAAGTTAGTAAGTCTTGGTATTCATATCCTTTATGTGCATCTGATAGCCCCATATAATTACCTCCAAATATATTTGAAAAAAACTGAACTTATGTAAAATTATTTACGATATCCAATACTCATTAAGACCAAAATATTCTGATACAAAAATTAACTTTAAGCGCATCTTCTTTTAATAAAAGCTTGTAAACACCTTTAAAAGCTTAAATATAGTCAAATAAATTTTGTTATCTGTATGTTACTTTGCTTTATGCTAGTCCAAAAACTGCCAAATAAACAAGTAATATATTTGTCTCTACCTTATATTTCGCCTAGCCGAGTTGAATGATATTTTATTTAGGTATTGGAAACCTTCTTTGTTTTCTATTTGAAGGATTATATTTAGGTTTATTTTCTTCCATTATTGGAAATATTTTATTATAATATTTCTCTAGAGCAATACTGATAACTCTTTTAATACTAAGACTTTGAGTTTTATTAAAATATTCTATTAGTTTCTCCTCAGATGTTGTAATTTTTCCTGAATCTTTATTAATTGCCTTATTAATATCTGAGTAATATAGTCCATATTTATTTAAAATTTTGTATACTTTTACAAATATCTCATAATCTTCAGTAAAAAAAAGTGGGTCTATTATCCAACTAAATTTAGATTTACCATTAAAAATGTTTCTACCAAACTTACTATAATAAAATTTGGTAACTTCCTTTTTTCCAAATTTATTAATGAAAATTTTTAGTAGTTCAGAAAACTTTTCCAAATCATCTAATAAAGTATGATAAAATAATATAAATAAGTATGGATCCTGCTCAATGGATAGTTTATAACTTTCATTATTGAAGTTATTTGGAACTTTATCGAAATCTATGTTATTTTCTAATACGAATAATATGAAATTATGCAATTCGTTATTTGTTTTAATATCCTCACTAACTTTATCTAGGGCTGTTCTAATATTACTTTTAAATCTGTCTAATTTTGATAAATTTAATAAGTATTCATTTAACAATTTAGTATCATTACTATTTTCATATATGCATGTTTTAATAGATTCAATTATTAGTTGATAATTCATATCCTCGCTAACATTTCTAATGTATTTGATTACTTTTAAAAAGAAGATTAATGTATCGTTCTTATTTATCTTGTATTGTTTTTCAAAGATACCTTCAATAACTTCAAAGTCTAGTTGATCTTTATCTATTTTTGTAATTAAAAGTTCTAGAATTACTTGCCAAGAAGATTTACCTATATAACTACTTATTATTCTATCCCTTTCGGTAAAGTTACCCTTAGAGTGATAATTTGCGAATATATAATAGGCAGTAAAGTACTCTTGGAAGGTTTTATGCGTAAAACAGTCATCAATATATATAGATCTAATTTTTGCAAACTCTAGAAATTCTGCTGCTGCCACCTTTGCATCAGCCTCATTCTCTTTTTTAAACTCTCCTTTTTTCATCAAATACTCTGTGATATGATTAATTACTAATTCATATGTAATAATTACATCTTTATTATTATCCTGACTTGTAAATTGCCAATATGCTAAAGAAGCAAAAGTCGCTATCTTATTTTTTATTGTTAATTTAATACCAAGCTGTTTTTCCTTACTATCCCTTGTATCCACCAAAGTGTTAGTACAATTTTCATATATATCTAACTTTGATGTAGGAAGTTCTTGCTCATTTCTAAATAGAATTAATATCAGAGTTAATAAAAGAGGGTTCCTTTTCAATTCATCTTCAATTTTATCCAATTCTTTCAAAAAATTAGTAATCTCTTTTTGGCGTATTTTTTCATCATTTTCTTCTATACTATACCAGCGATTGACATAGTAGCTTATTTGGTCATCATCAAAATTATTTACTTCTAATATATTAAAATCTTTATCGGCAAAGTATACTTCTTTATAAGATTCATATCTAGACGTAATTATAGTTCTTGCTTTAGGGTAATTTCTTGAAAAATTCTCCACATCATTTCTTATGGCTAATCTCTGTTGGACATCTAGAACCTCGTCTAGCCCATCAAAGAAAACTATAGTATTATATTTTTTAAATAATTCATCTAATGCTTTTTTACTTATAAAACTTACCTGATATTCTTGGTCCAAAATTTTTGATATATGTTCGACTAACCCAATATTTATTTCCGTCTTCTCTCTATTATATTTGCTAAGCTCTATTCTAAATGGAATATATTCATAAATTGATTTGTTTTCAAAAACCTTTAAATCTTTATCTAGTAATTTACAAATTGAATATTTTACAAGAGAAGATTTCCCTGCACCTGGCTTACCTAAAATAACCATATTTTTATTTCCATTAAATAATTCACTAAATTTAATATTTTTATTTATACTTTTCTGTTCTGTAGAGATTACTAAGGTGTTATACATTTTACGAATTAACTCGTCATCTTTTATCTTTAGACTCTCATTAATGTTATGTATTAATTGTGGTAACAAGAATAATTTTTCTATATCCTCATTAAATGTAATGTATGATTTGCTTATAGCTTTATTTGTAATATTTTCCGTATGATAGAACGTATTATCAAAAAACGAGTTGCCTTCACTACTTAAGCTAGGCTCAGTAAATAATGTATATAAATGGGCTTCTCTAGGTTTTTTGTGAACCGATAGTCCAAAAAAGTTGACCCTAATTAAGTTATTTATAACATTATTTTTGTATGTATTTAAAAAGCTTTCTATATTAAGATTTGTGCCATATATTAAGTCTTCAAATGATTTAATATCGATGACCTTTTCTACTTCAAAAAAAGTAGCTATTAAGTCAGAATTATTCTTAATTATATTAGTAATGTCAATAGGTAGTAAAGTACCCACCTTGATTTTTGACAGTATTTCTTTAAGTTCCGGCAAAATCAAATCATATTGAACCTTAATTTGTTTATATTCATTAATAACATCTTTTGTCCACTTTTCAAGATCTTTTTCATTTTCAATCTGAGTATTAAAATTTTCAATTAAATTATTTGCTTCATTATTTAATCCAGTTGATACCGCAAAGCAATAAGTAAAATTGGAATAGTCAATATTTTCATAACTATCCTGAATGCAGTGCAATATAAACTTAATAATTTCCTTGCCTACACTTGATCTATCCAAATTAGCCTTATGTCGTTTGCACTGGATTACACAAACCAGCTTTTTTTTATTAAACAGTACTACATCTCTTCCTTTGTCACCAGCTCCATTTGCAGCAAGCCTACAAAGATCATAGTCTACTTTAAGTTGAGTAATTTTTCTATTTGTGTTAAATGCTGAATATAATAATAGTTCAAACACACTGCCATCAAGATTATTATATGGGAAATCTAATTGCATTTGAAATTTAGTAGGTTTTGAAGATCTCCTAATATTATTAATTTCTTCTTCAATATCATTTTTCTTAACTAGGCAAATAATATTTTCTTCTACGTTCCTTCCTGTATTATCTTTTGAGCGAAAATCTTCTTTGCCAAAATGTTTTAGGATAGCCTGATATTCAAATTCTTTTAAAAGACTCATATGATTTTTAATTATTATATTTTTTTCTGCTAATTCATCCATAATAATCTTAGAAGTTGTATTTAACTCCTTTGCCAATTCATATACTCTTATCGATTCCTTTGCCATATATGGCCTCCATTATATTATTTTAATATATTTTTTTCATTCTTATTTTCAAGCATATATTTATACCAAGAATCCTGATAATTTTAATAAATAATGCCCAACAACTTCATACTTATTTTACCATAATAACATATATTTTGTAATAATTATCTATTTTGGGTTTTTAAAATCAAGCTATTTAATTTTGTATATATTAAACATTTTCTGTCTACACTTATAAATAAATCAAATTAAATTTATTTTATTTCAATATACTTTGATTACGGAGCAAGTATCAACGATAAATGACTTATTTCTGTTTACAAATCAATATCCCTTGGACTGGACAACTGTAGCCTTCGATGAATAGCTATTAAAATAGTATCCAGCAACTTTTTACTAACGCATACTTACATATTACGAAAAGCGGTGATGTTATAGATATTACAATCAACTTCGATGCAAGTTTTATACCTAAAACAAATGCTTCTGGCATATCTGTCATTATTAAAAATGAAAATGGCTCCTTAATTATGAAATCTTCAAAAAAGGTAAAATGTAAGAGTAGCAGTGAAGCTGAATTTAGGGCATTAAATAAAGCAATAGGGGTATTAAAATGATAAACAATCAAAGAACTTAATACCCAAAGGATGTCTCATTAATTTTTATGGAGATGGCCAGTCAGTAATAGATATAGCAAAAAGATCATAAGGAATGTAAGGTATAGAAAAAACTTAATGATAAGTTTTTTTAAGAGAACTTGGAATACTCAACAAGAAAAATACAGTAATTTTTAATTAGGCAAGCCTAAGCAAAAATTTAGAAGCTCATAAAAATAGTAAGCTCGTGATTAATAAATAAAAAATTTAACGTAAATCAAAGTTTTTATCCTTTCAATGAATATATTTTAAATTTCTGTCCACACTTATAAATAAATCAAATTAAATTCATTTTAATTCAATCTACTTTGATTACGGAGCAAATATATGGAAGTAAATTTTAAGAAAAAGTTAAAACTGGTGGTAAACAGTAATATTCCTCAGAAAAATAATGCTACAAATAAAAATAACAGTATAAGCCTTGAAGAAGATACCTACTCGCAAATAATAAACGCTTATACGAATAGACTTATGGCCAGACGTCTTAAGCCATCAAGTATAAGAACCACCATTAAAACTATAAATGACTTATTTCTATTTACGAACCAGTATCCTTGGGATTGGACAGCTGAGGTCTTTGATGAGTGGTGTGCCTATTTATATAGAGAAAGAAATAATTGTGAAGCGACTCAGCGTCATAAGCAAAATATGATAGCACGATTTCAGTCTTTTTTAGTTGAGTCTCCACAACTTAGCGAGCTTTGTAAAGTAAACTTTGGGAAAAAGCCTTTGCTTATATGTTCACAAGACAACCTCATACCCCATAAAGTGCCAGATGAAAATAAAGAAAAGCGATTAGCCTTAACAAAAGATCATCTAAAATGCTTATGGGCATACTTCGACGACCAGATAGCCTTAGCATATAAAAACAAATCAAAAAGCTTAAAAGTTCTTCAGAGAGATAAAGTATTATACCTTATTATCTATTATTATGGATTACGGGCAAATGAAGTTTCTATGCTTGATACAACAGATTTTTTACACAATCCTAAACGCCCTGAATGGGATAACTTTGGAGGTATTATCGTCAGGTTTGGAAAGGCCAGTGGAGGTAGTCCTCCAAAACGTCGAACTGTATGGACTATTTCAGAAACTTCAGTTGAATACTTAAGGTGGTATCTTGAAAGCATCAGACCTTTATTCGGATTTGATGAAAGTAAAAGCTTATTTCTTACTGAACGTGGATGCCGCATGAATCCAAAAACTATTACTCAGAATTTTAAAGAACACCTTAAATGTGCTGGGCTTCCGCATGAAAATTACTCAACACATTGTCTAAGGCATAGTTATATAAGCCATTTATCTGAAGACTTGGAAATCAGTCCACGATTCATCCAAGAGCAAGTAGGCCATACCTATTTAGCAACGACACAAATATACACGCACCTTTCAGATACTTTTGTATCAAAACAGCTTACAGACGTAATAGACCGACAGTTGGCGAAATTCTTACCGAAGGGATGTAATTAAATGATTGAAACAAGTTTTTATAATAGATTTACTTACCCAAAAACCAAAGAATTTTGGGATACCTTTGATAAAACATCTGAAGAATATTCTCCAGATTCTCTTAATTATATTACAGCTAAAAGAGACAAAGTTATTTTTCAGTTGTGCTATTCATATGGGCTTAGAATTGAAGAAGTATTAAATTTAACCATATTTGATTTTAACTTTAGCGATAATTCTCTAGATTCATACGGCAGCATATATATTCAGAATGTAAATAACAGGCTTATATATCCGTTATTCCACGAAGCAACAGAAGATATACGTAAATATCTTGATATTATCAGTCTTAACAGCAAACCTTGTAATCACAAAATATTTTCAACCAATAAAGGTAATATTCTTTCCAAACACTATATGGATAATAGATTAAGAAATTATAATTCAAAGCTATCATTGAATCAGAGAATTGAGAGCATAAATCTATTCAGGCAATATTATATTGCTGATATTTTAAGGATTAAAGGGATTTCTCAGAGTTTTATAAATAATCAAATCGGCAATAATATTACAAACAATCAAGTTTACCTGCACTTACAACCTGATAAAACCTGTATTGGAGGGAAATATGTTTAAGTGGAAGCTAAAAGAGAAAATGGCGGAGAAAGGAATATGGCGTTGTACTGACCTGACAAAATTGCTAAATGCTCATGGCATTAATATAACATCGTCAATGGTTACTTTAATTGTTGATAAAATGCCTGAGAGAATCAATACTAAGGTATTTGATGCCTTATGTGATATTCTCGAATGTACGCCTGCTGATATAATGGTACACACTTCATCAGGAAAAAGTGCTGAAAAATTGCTTAAAGCAGTCGGCGATGAAATAGGAATTAAACCGGGCCCAAAACCACGAAAAAAATAGGGTGAATTAATTTTCACCCTACTTTTTTAATAAAATCGATGTTCTATTAAAACCCTTTTATATCAAGCCTTTCAGCGATTATTTAACTAAATAAATCAAGTTAAACTCAATTAACTCAAATCTAATTTGATTTTCTGAGCGTTTTTTACTAAAAGTCGCCTATACCAGTCTTTCTGGGACTTGTAATATTGGAAGGAACTACCCACACTTACTATACCCGCAACTCCTGCAAATAACGCAACCACCTTCGTGCTCCAACGCTTTACCGCACTCCGGGCATTCTGCACTTACAAAGTCCTCTTCATTACCGGGATTTGAGCATACTTCCTTCATTGTGCAGCTGCTACATTGAGAGTCGCACTCACTTTGTTCAGCCTCAGCAGTTCTTGCAGAAGGCTTTTGTAAGAGGCTGTATTCAGTTGTTGCGCATATTTCTCCTGATACATCCTCATCTTTGCTGCTCTGGATTTTGGCAACCTTCTCTATAAGTCTACCTATTGCATCCGGGCAGGACAAAACCTTTAAACCCTTCTGTCGTATAGTAGACGGACATCTTATGCCTTTTAGCTGTTCAACAATTGATTTCACATCCATACCTGAACGTAGTGCTACCGACACAAGACGGCTTGTTGCTTCCGATTGAGAAGGACAGCCTCCTGCACGCCCTGTATTTGTGAAGACCTCGCAAATACCATTTTCATCGTAGTTTACAGTAATATAAAGATTTCCGCAGCCTATTCCCACTTTTTCGGTAAAACCTGTAGTAATGTCAGGTCTTGGCCTTGGTTCTATCTTCCCGGGCATATTATTAATTGCACAGGAATCGCAGTAAATATTCTCTCCGGCTGGCAACTCCTTGTCAGCATTTTCTTCCTTACCTTTAACTTTTCCAATATTGAGAACCTGCAAGTCACGGCTTCCGTCTCTGTAAATTGTAACGCCCTTACACTGAGTCTTATAGGCCAGAGTGAATACCTCTCTTACATCATCCGTAGTGGCATCATGACTCAGATTAACTGTTTTGGAAACAGCATTGTCTGTATGCCTCTGGAAGGCGGCCTGCATTTTTACATGCCACTCAGGAAGTACATCATGCGCAGTAACAAAAATGTCTTGAACATTCTTTGGTACCTCATTCATATTTTTAACAGTTCCAACCCTGGCAATTTTCTTCATAAGTTCGTCTGAATAAAAGTTCCCTGAAAGTGCCGACTTCTTAAATACAGGGTTAACCTCCACCAGTTCGCTGTTGTCCATAACATTTCTGATATATGAGATTGCAAAAATTGGCTCTATTCCGCTTGAAACACCGGCTATCAAACTCAATGTACCAGTTGGTGCAATGGTAGTAGTAGTAGCATTTCTCATCATTATACCTTTTTGAGCATAGATGCTATCCTCATAAAATGGAAAAACACCCTTTAATTCAGCCAAATCCTGTGAAGCTTTCAAAGCAGTATCACTGATAAAGGACATAACCTTGTCCGCTAAATCAATTGCTGCCTGAGAATTATATGCTACACCCAAAGCACAGAGTGTGTCCGCCCATCCCATAACTCCAAGACCTATTTTTCTGGTACCTCTTGTCATTTTATCTATTTCTGGCAAAGGATATTTGTTAACCTCTATTACATTATCAAGAAAACGAACTGCTTTTCGCACAGTGTTTTCCAATTTATTGAAATCAAGGCCTTTATGTGAATCATCCAACATATTATATAAATTTATTGAGCCAAGATTACAAGCCTCGTAAGGCAACAAAGGCTGCTCACCGCAGGGATTGGTACTTTCTATTTCACCGAGCTTAGGAGTTACATTATCCCGGTTAAGCCTGTCCAGGAAAATTATACCGGGTTCCCCGTTTTTCCAAGCCATTTCAACGATTATATCAAATACCTCTTTAGCATTAAGTTTCGCAACAGGCTTTTTAGTTTTAGGATCCAAAAGTTCATATTCCAGATTATGTTCAACGGCTTTCATGAAATCTTCAGTAATTCCAACACTTAAATTAAAATTAGTTATTTCTGAATTGTCACTTTTGCAGGAAATGAACTCCATAATATCAGGGTGATCAATCCTTAAAATGCCCATGTTGGCACCACGTCTGGTTCCACCCTGTTTTACCGCTTCTGTTGCGGCATTAAAAACCTTCATAAAACTTATGGGGCCACTTGCAACGCCACCGGTCGAATTTACAGCTGATCCCTTTGCACGGAGTCTGGAAAAGCTGAAACCAGTTCCTCCGCCGCTTTTATGTATTAATGCAGCATTTTTTATGGATTCAAAAATACCTTCCATTGTATCTTCTACAGGAAGAACAAAGCAAGCACTTAACTGCCCTAAAGGTCTTCCGGCATTCATCAAAGTAGGTGAATTAGGTAAAAATTCAAGATTAGCCATCATATCATAAAAATCCTGTTCAATTGCCGCCAATCCCTTTTCATCTGTATATGCGGCATCCGCAGAGGCTATTGCCTTTGCAACACGACGAAACATCCCTTCGCAATCCTCAAGCAGATTTCCGTTTTCGTCCTTCTCCAAGTATCTCTTCTCCAACACTTTGACGGCATTTTCCGATAACTTCATCAATAAATCCCCTCTCATTAGTCTATATTTTGTATTTGTATTATCTTAAAGACACTACATATTGTATCACTTTAATTATATATGTTCAATATAGTTAAATATTGCCGCATTTATTCAAAAAAAACGCCTAGCCCCATATTTCACATGAAGCAAGGCATTTTTTAAGGAAATAATTATTTTTCTTTTTCAAAATATGATTCCTGATATTTATTACTTGGATCCCAAAGTATCCATTCTTCATATCCTGCATCATTAATAGCCTTTATTTGCTGTTTAACCTGTTCTGCGCCATAAGTCTGGAAATAGCCTGCTGGCAGGTATTTAGCAGTAAACGCCTGTATATACGGTCTTAATTTTGCTTTATATCCTGCAGTTTCAGATATTTTCTTCTTTGCAGATAACAAAGAATTATAGACTACACCATAAGGATCCATATCCGGCTTAGTATAAGTAACGCCGTTAATCTTCTGACCTACACCATTACCCATTATTCCTTTTGGAGAGTTGTTTGCATAGTGTGACGGATAAATCATTGGACTTATGCAGTAAATATCTTTTCCTACTTCTTGGAATCTTTGACCAATACTTTCTCCATCCAGTTTACTTTCAATAATTATTGCAAATACGTCTGCTGAAACAGGTACTCCCAATTCCTGATGAAGTTCTTTTTCTGATTTTGCAAGGAACCCGTTTATTGCGTTGGCCTTTTCTGGAACATTTGCACCATAATTAATGGATTTTTTACTTCCTGTGGGGAATCTGACATAGTCAAACTGAATTTCATCAAAGCCATAGGAAATAGCTTCTTTTGCGATTGCTATATTGTAGTCCCAAACCTCTTCCATATAAGGGTTTGCCCAAGGCGTTGAACCATTTTCCAGCCATAGCTTTCCGCTTGGTGCCTTTACACCAAGATCTGCTCTGTTCTTAGCCAGAACAGGGTCCTTGAAAACAACTATTCTTCCTATTACATATATTCCATTGTCATGGAATTTCTTTATAACATCTTTGGGATTATAGTACTTTACCTGCTTACCATATTTTTTAACTAGGTCAAGGTTTGTGCTATAGTTTACAGCACCATCTTCCTTGACATCAATAACAACAGTATTCAACTCAGTATTTTTGGCCATATTGATAATTTTATCAACTCTTGCTGAAGAACCGGCGGAAGGCCCTGTAAGATATACAGCCTTAACCTTTACTTTTTCAATACTCGGCGATAATTGTAACCCTTCGGATTGAGGTACCTGCTCTTGTTTTGTGGAATCTGAAGCCGCCACAGTAGAATTTGCAGCTGTAGTATCTGAAGCTTTTGTTTCAGTACTTACTGCAGCTGAAGAAGTTGTGCTTGTACTTGTACTTGTGTTTTGAGGGTCTTTTGTCCCGTTTTCATTACATCCCGTAAGGAAAAATGAGCCTGCTGCAACTGACATACTTAGAAGGAGAGATGTGAATAAAACCGTAATATTTTTCCTGTTTTTCATTTAGAAGTACCCCATTCCCGATATTTTTTTCGTGGCATTATGTAGTATAATCATGAATTGATATTTTCAATCAGATACACTGAGAATTATACAAAATCCGGGTAATAAAATCAAACCTATTTAAAGCATATTTGGAATATATATACTAGTAATATTTCCCAATAACTTCGTGTATTGCCCATATATAAAAAAGACTTAATCTCCATCAAGGAAATCAAGTCTTTTAATAAAGTTACTATTTGAGTTACGTAATTTTAATTTAGTTTATTTGGGTTGGCAATCTTTACCTCAAGGGGTGTAAGCAGCTTTTTATTAATATCTGTTGTTATTGGCTTTTCGCTGCTTCCATGACCATCTGCGTACAAACCTAATTTAAGCTGATACATATTTCCGTAGTACTTCTCTACATCATCGTCCTTATAGGTGGATACTTTAGGGCCAAACTCAATTTTTACCACATCTCCCGCATCATAAGTTCCGTTTACTTCTAAGTTAATAACATATTTATCATTTACTTTAATCACTTTTTTAGTAATGCTATTATCATTAACCTTAATAATCTCAGAAGAATCTTTTTTCTTTATAGTAACCTTTATATTTTTGCTGACCAGTTCCAAGAAAAATGGTTTATCGTTGATGTTCATTTTATTTACCATGTCTGTATCCAAAACAATTCCAGGATTTGAAGTTCTGTTCTTAAGCTGTAATTCAAAAGAAACAGGTACATACGACCCCAGAACAAACTCCAGATTTGGGTTTCTAGAATTGTTTATTATGTTATATGTTACAAAACCCAGTTCTGTTTCCACAAAAGGATACATTACAGCATCTGCAATGTTTGAATAAGGGCCTACTGCATCGTTTGCCACAGCAACTACCTTGTAATAGTACTTTACTCCTCCCATGTTTGTTGTTTCAGGAATGGAATTATCCAAAAAGGAGGTTCCGGTTATTCCTTCTTTAATAATCTCGTATGTCCCATCGGAGCTATTGCACCTTAACACACTATAGGTTTGGGACCCCTGAGCAGGACTCCACCGTAGTTGAACTGATTCTCCATCACGAGCTGCCTTTAGATTTTCCGGAGCGTCAGGGGGTACGGGAATAGTTATTTCTCTTGATTTTGCGCCCTCATAACCCTCTTTTATGGCCGAAACAAAATACTTATATACCTTTCCGTATTCAACCTTACTATCAATGTATTTATTATCTATCGAAAGAACTGTGGTTTGTATTCCTTCGGATACTCTGTACAGTTTGTATCCTGTGGCAGTATCCACCGGGTCCCATGAAACGTAAATTGTCTTTTTATTTACAGTTCCTTTTAAATTTTGAGGTGCATCTAACCCCACTACGGCCTTCACCCACTGGGATTTTGCACTCTCACCCGCCTCATTCCATGCGCTCACACTGAACTTGTATTCGCCGGATGCCAAATTGGTCACCGTGTATGAATTATCTTTTACATTAATTACTGTAGTATTACCCTCCCAGTCTGTTTGGTAAATCTTATATCCCTGTGCTTCAAGAACACTGTCCCAGGTCAGGACTACACTACCGTCATTTTTTGAATCTGCCTTAAGATTTGTTGGAGTCTTGGGTATATTAATGGTTCCGTCAACAAACAGTTGAGAGTTTGGAACTACTTCCTTTGCTTTTCTCGGATTACTCCATAACAGCTTTGCAACGGCATCGTATTCATTTTCATAGTATTCGATTCTTATTCTATATTTTTTACCTTTTTCCATTTGTACTGACTTTGAACTATTCTCTGTCTCAGAATGCTTCTGCCAGTTTGAAATCAAAAGTTCATTTGTATCAAAGCTACCATTTCTGTTTAAATCAATCCATAGTTTTACTCCATCATCAGTTCTGGTATAAAATGTGTAATCCTCGTTGAATTCCGGCATAATATACCCTGACCAGACCACTGAATAGTGATCTGCATTAACCTTAGGATCAGGGGCATTGTCTCCCCATCTGTAGTAGGTGTCTGGATTATCTTTGGTAAAATCAATTTTGGGGTCAATTCTGGACAGTGCAAGTTCCGTGTTTTCCATTACATAATTAGTTGTAAAGCTGTTTCCCAAATCATAACCGTAGTTTGTCAGACTACTGCCGGCAACAGGCTTCCAATTATAGTATTCGGCATACAATCCATTAACCGTCATAATCAATGCAGTAGCAGAAGCCTCATTTGAAAATGGCCCCAACTGCTCCCCACTGTCTGAAACAGCCTGCACTTTGTATGTATAGGTTTCCCCCGGTGTAACATTGTTGTCAGTTATAGAAGTGTCAGATAATATCTGAGGAAGCTGGACAAAGTCAGAATCCCCCGGACCTTTTCGCCATAATTTATAACCTTCCGCACCGTTTACTTCATCCCATCTTAACAGTATGCCATCTTTTTTTGGAATTGCCTGAAGGGTTTGAGGAGCTGCAAGCTCTTGTCCCGGTTCTTTTCCCCAAATAAGTTCACCATTATAATATACTGTTACTCTTTCCCAATCCATTTCTTCTCCTGGATTAAAAGAGTAGTGATTAGCCTGTTTAAATTTTCTCAGTTCAGATGTATCCCCAGTCGTTTGAGCAATAAATTCTTTGACTATTTCAAGTTCTATATCTGCATGTGAAGTATTATTACCGGATTTCGCACTAAGCTCATAATTCTTTGAACTGACAGTATAGTCTTGACTCCAGTTCCACCACCATCTATGTTTCTCCTTATCTGAAGAACAAATGGTACCTCTTTCAAGAATATCATCTAACCAGTTCAGATCACGCTTAATAAATTTATCATTCCATAAACTGCTGAAATAACGTAAAAACTTATACAAACAATTCATGTAGCTTGAGCCGTTGCTTTTTGACGGAAAACCAATTTCGATGAAGCAGTTGGTTTTAGGTGTTGTATACTCACCCATATTAATAAATACTGATGGAAGGGTTTGTATAACATCTTCTTGTGGATTTGACCGGCCTGACTGATAACTATAAATCTTTCCCTCCACCTTTTCAGTCTTTGGGGCAACCTTGTTTAAGTCTCCATCCATATTAAAGTAATAGTGGATTCTTATTTTATCCAAATCAATGTCCTTGTTACCCTCGTTATACAGCTTCAGCACTGAATGAATCCTATCTTTGGACGCAAACTCGGAAGGATTAGTGGGATAACTTTGTTCTGTAAGTCTAACCTGAATTTTATTCTCATCAGGCTCTCTCACTATAGAACAGCCCAAATCGGAGAAGTTCATCCATTTTACATAACCGTAGATTTCCCACGTCCCATAACTTTTTATGGTTCTGTTGGATAGTAAGCTGGATCCGAAAGTATACTCCCTGTTTGACTTATCAATGTTTTTATAGGCAGAAAACTCATAGAGTTTCAAGCCCAGTTCTTTTCCAGACTTATTTGTAAAACTCAGCACCAGTTGGTTATTGCTGTTAAGTGTTATAACAGAATCACTGGTATTTGTGATTTTTACCTTGATAAACTGGAAAAAACTATTATTATAGTTGTAATCACTGCAGGAATTATTATCAGGAAACCAGTCCTCATATCCGTGGTTCAATATAACATTAGCAAACCAGACAAGTATTGAATCCACCTTTTGAAGCTGTACAGTCAGCCTTTGGCCATTAGACTGTATATTTGATTCTCCCATATCTGCATTACTTTCAGCCAAAACTGTCTGGGGAACCATTAGCCCAATCATAATGATTAGAGCCATTAAGACACAAAGTGCCTTCTTGAACATTAGCATCAACCTCCATGCAATTATTTTATTTTTCTTCCTTCCATGAAGTTATCTTTATATTTTTAACATTTGGTTTTTTAATTGTCTTTATGGATGAATTACTCAAAACAATCTCCGATACGTTGTAATTAAATAGTCTACCTGCATCGGGTTCCTCACTTAAAAGTATATCTACAGTATTTTCATCGTAAGATATGTCTGCTCCACCAAGAAATACTATGTTGCCCTCAGCGATCAAAATCCCTTTAAATTTAGTTCCTGCCTCAACATATATATCACCTGCAGAATAGATAATTCCTCTCACATAGCCATCATCATCTTGTGGAATATGAACACCGTTTACCTGACTGCTTGATAGAGCAACATTACCACTGCTATTTAGAAAAAACGACCCAGATTTAGATACTACAGTTTCATCCCGTCTTATCAATTTATTAATAAGACCTTTTTTTTCACTGGCATTTCCGTCATCCGTAAGGCTCTTAGTAGGCTTTGCAGCCATGACCTGATCAAATTCCTGTACAAATAAACTCATGTTATTTCTATATAAAACAGATCTAGTACCTTTTTCAATATAGTACTGCCCGTTGTCCTCCGTAAACCCGCCATATGGCCCGTAAACCGTATTGTTGGCAGCAACAGCCCCAAAACACCAACCTTTTACTTTATCAGTGTTTTTAACGTAATTACCGTCATCAGCTTTTTCATAATGTTCTATTCTGATATCACCTGAATTCAGGTAGGAATAATATCCCACATCATCCTTCCAGAATGTATCCCATATCCGTTTGAAGTGCATAGCCCTATCTAGAATATCGAACAACGGCTTTGCTTCGCTGCCCATCATCATTGGTACTGGTGGCGAATCATCAGACTGACTTTTATTCTTTGACTCGTAGTTAAACCCGGCACTTATGAGCTTTTGCTGTTCCGTAGGATCATTGACATTTATATAATCATCAGCATCAGGAACCCCGTTAGTATCCCGGTATTTGTCATATAGATAAAAAACATTTCCCGGGTATACCTCCTTTGATGGAATTTGAATGTCATTCCACATACGGAATGCTTCTGCCGGTAAGCTTCCTGACTTAAGTACCGATATTCCTGAAAAATACATTTTACTGTCATTTATATTTGTATATTCGTTAAAGTATGTAGTTCCTCCGATATAAAGGCTTCCGTTTATATTAAGGTTTGAATCACCCGAAACTATAACCGCACTGGAAGTATCATACCCTGAAGCCGGATCACCCGGATTTAGCCCCACAAGCATACCCTCCCCGGCTTTTTCTCCTTCCCACTTTCCAATGTTAACCGTGGAATTATTTGAGTCAATCCTTAGGTCATCAGTCAAGAAAACGTTTTTTAAGTTAATCTCACTTGAATGAGCCTTATTCTCTACTTTTACACTTCTAGCATAAACATCACCTTTTTGAACATTTATTTTTGATGGCGAGTTTGTATTACTATAAAGAGTATGAATATATGCAGCAGTAATTGCATTACCTGCTTGAATATTAAAAGATCCCGGAAAATTCGTGAAATCGGCAATTATACCCGGTAAAGTCTCAATAATGTTATCTTTAAGACTCTTGTTATTATATCCCAAGTTGCTATCATTCCAGGTATCCGTTGTCATCCCGGCAATAAAACCGCCATATTTATAACCGTCAGCATTATAATTTATATCAGTACCGTTTACCGTTGGGATAGTTCCGAAGCATATGGCATCTCCCTTCTCAACATTAACGGTTCCATTAACCGAAATAATGTTTTTACGTGCTACAACTGCTTTATTTTTAAGTATTTCAGGTTTATTGTCCTTATTGACCTTAACCTTCGTAAGTTTGCTGTAAATAACTGGAATATCAGAATTATTCTTTGCGGATTCAGTCAAAAAACTGAACTCTGCTGAAATGCTTCTTTTGTATGTATGCTTGCCTGACTTGAACTCTCCCGTAGATTTTACAGTAATTGATGATATTTCATTTGCCTGAAGTGACCCATCTAAGGATGAATAGATATTGCTGGTTGGGTTCGGATGTATAAAGCTATATATATAACTACCATCGTTTATAGTAATATCTTTTCCTTCTTTAGTAACAACATGTTGGACACCGTGGGGTACAGTACTGTCCCATTCTCCCCCGGTTGCTGTCTGTTGTCCAAGCCATTCCAACAACATTTTAAAGAATTGATATTTGTACTCAGATTGATAAATTTCGTTCAGGTCTTCTTCTTTCAATACCTTTATATTATTGGGGTCAGTAGTATCAATTATTTCGTTGAACACAGGCAATTTGTCATCTATAGCCTTTTTAATCACTTCACTTGAAGTTACTCTTGCACTGTCCTGTATTCTTCCCACCTCGGTATCCAGCCTTTGTGCAACTTTTTCTGCACCTGCCTGAGCTGCAAACAAAGCTTTGCTCCGGTCAGAGGTTACAGTACTCATTACAAGTTCTGAACCAGCAAGTGCCATGACAGCCAAAGCAGTAGCCGATAAAACAAATACTAAGAAAAGTACCATCGCCAAAGTTGAGCCATTACTTTTTTTTATAAAACCCCTTATTTTACTCATAGTAACCACCTGCTACTTCTTTACATAGGATGAGCCAGTATATATAACCGTGCCATCTTTTTTTCTGACTTCAACAACTATTTCTAGAAGCTCATTTATAGGACCATAATTAAAGGCCTTTGTTTCCATGTAATTTATTTCATATTCCATATTGCTGCTTTTATTAATAAAGCACACTCCGGGCTCCAACGCTTTACCGTCAGTTACATATGCCTTCAGATTAACCTCTTGATTGCTATAAGTAAATACTTTCAGCTGCTCATTGGAGTTAGGTTCACCATCATCATTTTTACAGCTTATCTTAAGCTTTATACAATTCTGACTGACAGGTACAAATTCCAGTAAACTAACTGGTGAACTTTTACCTATACCGCATACAAAATTAGATCCGTTTTTATCAAACTCCATAATCAATTTGTCTTTACGGCAATCAAATCCTGAATCGATTTTTATACTTTTTGGGCTTGGGTCTGTAACTGGATTGAGTACTTTCAACTCAATCATAGGTATGTTGTTATCCTCGCTGGTACCCTGTTCAATAATAAGCTCCATGTCAGGATTATTTGCTTCCGAGTTATCATATGTATAGTCATTTGTAGGAGGTGTTAACTGACCCGTCACTACATTTTTAATCTTGTAGTAGGGTTGTAGCTTTGTGTTAACCTCCTCTTTAAAAGGCTCAATGTTAAACGGTAAGTAACTGTCCCCGGTACTAACAAGGTTCTTTTTTGACTTTACTTCATCCATCACCATTTGCGCAATGGCAGCCGCTTTAGTCTTCTGCTCCGAATCCCTGTTATAGTAATAGGATGACATAGCCATGCTTAGCAAAGGTCCTGCAATCACTGCCAGCAATATTACAGCAGCCAATACTTCTATAAAGGTTTCGCCGTTTTCATTTTTAAGTAGCTTTTTGAGTTTAGTCATATAAATCACCTGCTACTATTTCTTATTTACTTTTCCGACTGTTTTTCCAATTTCAACCCTAGGGAGACTGGGATCATCCATGTAAATCTGATAAACAAGCTGCTTATCCGAGTTATTAATGATATTTAGTTTAACCCCTGCATTGTCGTTCTCATCTTGTCTCTCAGAAGAAATAATTACAAGCTTCAAATCCTCTCCCACAGGTACAAACTCCATAGTATCACCGTATTGCTTATCAGGATAGCTTTCATGATCTGTTTTAAATTTACAGAAGTATTTACCGTTCTTTTGCTCAATAAATATTTCAGCATTTTCTGTACCCTTGTTGTCACCATATACTACCGAGTATGAATTTTCTGGTAATGCCGGGTTTTTACAGTTAATTGATACACTAGGAGCCAGCCCGCCTCCAAAATGGGACGCTACTAAAGAAAAGTCATATGTACCCGGAATAATTTCTTCCAACTGGTTCTTATCTTTATCCACACCGGTTTTATCAATGTTACCAATATCGGTGTTTTGAGTAAATTCTGATTGCCCTAAAGGATTAAAACCATTATAAGACTTAAAAATATCTTTCTTTCCGTTAGCAGGAATCGGAGCCCATTTGCCGTCTTCAAGCATATAATAATCTCCTGCTCCTTTATCCATAACCCCGTAAAATACTATTTCAGCACTAAGCTTTAAGTTTTTTTCATCTTTATCATTCTGGCCTGCATTTTGGCCGGGTGAAATACTAACTGCTTTACAAATTGCCTTGTTTTTAAGTTTTGAAAGCTTATCAAAGTAGGCTTTTATGTCCTCATTGCTCCCGGTAGCCTCAAGTTTAACAGAAACACTGTAACTTTTACCATCCGGGACAGTGTTATCAACCACACTGCTTTTTTTACTTTTCAATCCCCAGAAATAAAAGTAATTTCTAATATCAGCTAATATTCCATTTCCTAATTTGCTTCCATCACCGTTTTCAAGAATACTATTACCCTTTACCTCAGAAGTACTTGCTTCTTTTTGAGTATTATCCTTACTTTCCGATTTAGAATCTGCCTTATTTCCATCCATCCCACCTATAGCACCGAAAGAAATTGATTTTAGTTCCAGCCCGGCTTCACTTGTCAAATCCTTCATAAGCACCAGAAGTTCATCACTGTCAATACTTGGTGGGTAAATTTCTCTTAAGTCCCCCAGTTTTTTAGAAAGTATCTTAATATCTCCATCAATTCTTTTTACCTTTGCCTTATAAGCCATATTCACTGCATAGGAGTCATTTAATGTTGCAATATCCGTTTTAAGTTGGCTGATAGAGCCTAACTTTGGCAACAGTAAGAATTTCAGGAAAACGACAATAAATATTACCACTCCCAGAACAATCAGTAGTTTTTTATCACGCTGAGTTAATTTCATATGTATCTCCATTTCTATAATATGCAAAATAATTACTCCAGCTGATTAAACTATTTAAGGACTTTTTATAACAGTAAAGGATTTAAGTATACGGTCTATGGTTCTTTCCTTTACTTCAAAACTATTGGGGTCGCTTTTGTATTTAACAATATAGGCCTTGTTGTTCTTAACTGTGCAAAGCTCCAAATATTTATATCTGGTTCCCTTTTCATCTCCCAGATACATCAACTTGTAAGCTTCTTCCCCTGAGTTTTTAGTCTTTGTAGCATATATTTTTTGAAAGCCTTCCAACTCACTTTTAAGTTTATCTATCCTTTTATCTGTAAATTCCTTTGAAGTAAGTTCAGTAGATGTGACAGTTATTTCAAGAGAATCCGCGTCTGTGGAATTCAATCTCTTATTTGCGGTAAAAAAAACACTATCATCCTTATCTACTTTTTTACTCCAGTCAGGCTCATAACAAATCCTGAACCCGTTTTTCCAGTTTTTATATACAATTAGGTCACTCTTCTTTACACCACTCAGGGTAACGTCAAAAGTAGTACCATTATTTCCTTGTTTATTAGATATATTTGATAGAACGACACTATTAAAATAATCATCATCCATTAAATTTCTTAAAAAAGAAGCCAAAGTATTTTCATCTGCTGAAACACCCTTTAAAATAATTTTCGTATCTGATTCGTTATTACCAGTTGATACAAAACTTTCAATAAACAACTTCTCAGGACATGCATTTTCAATTGCACTAACAATACCCAGTACATCAATTCGATTAAGGGAAAGTTCCTTACCTTCAGCCTCCCTTACTTCTACTGCCTTTTTAAGTGAATTGAACTCATTCACGGTTTCAACATAACTAGTGGTACTGTTTACCTTCTTTTCAAGTTCTTGCTTATCATTACGCAGATTGATTTCATAAATTGCAGGTGCCGTGTAGGCAGCAACAGCTATAAAGCCAACGCAAATTATTAGGATAGAGAGATATGTCTTTTTAACTTTATTTTTTTTATCAACAATCAAACTTTTAGGAATAAGATTTAAGTCCTTCAAATACTATCCCACCCTTGCACGTATATTTTATCTATTTTTCTATATTGGGGAATCTGTAGCTGCTTTCAACCTCTACAATTCCGCTTTTACCGCAAGATACCCTGACTTGAACTCTTAATTGATCATTATCATTTAAATCGTTTTTATAAATCGGTTGAACAGTAAAGTCGGTTATGTTAATTTCCTTCCCGGAGGAAGACTTTTCATTAATACTTGTACCGTTGTATTTAATCACACCACCGTTGCTACCAGGTTTATACAGGTACTCCCTTATTCCTTTATTGGAAGGAATACTTATACTGCATCCATCTGGAAGTATATCTTCAATAACTACTTCACTGATTTTTGAGTTTGACTTTTCCAAATCACCTATTATACCGTTAAAATTAAGTCCGTCACCATATAGAACCTCTCTTGCAACTTGCTGAGCAGCCGCTTTGTCAGCTTCAACCACACATTTAGCATAAGTCGTAGTAAAAATAAATGTTAGTGGTACCATTAGTATTAGCAAAATCGTTACTGCTCCGATTACCTCCGTTAAGGTAACACCTTTTTCACTTTTAATATTCAAAAATGCCCCTCCCCACCATGTACCTTAATACGAGAAGGCTTATTTAAATGCTCTGGTCAGACAGCCTACGGCATTAATCAAAAAAGGGTAGTCCTGTTCGAAAGCTTCTCTCCCCTTATGCCCCTTATAAACAATTTCCTTTAACAAAGGAAATTGTAGAACCGGCATATTGAAAGTACTTGAAAAGTACTCTGTAATGCCTTTTAGCTTGCTTCCACCGCCATAAATATAAAGCTTTTCAACGTTATTTGAATTATCTCTGGAATTATAAAATTCTATAAACCTGTTTAAATCGGATATTATGCTGTCAAGTGCCCCTTTAATAACCTCGCCTAAATCCTGAAATTTGTCTTCCGACTCAGACTGACTGTTAAACCCTTTAAAAGAACGTTTAAGTTCTTCAGCAGCTTTAAATTCCAGATTATATTTATTGGCAATAATACTATCCACCTCTGAAACACCATTTAATAAAATTCTGCTGAATTTTAAAACGTTATTTCTGAAAAAACACACTCCGGAAGTATCCCTTCCTATATCAACTACTGCGTATTCTTCTACGGTTTCATCATTATAAAGAGGTGAAAAAGATAAAAGCTTCAGAACACAATTAGATGGAATATCAATAGCTGCTAATTGCTGTTTCAAAAGCTTTGCAAGATTAATATAAGTCTCAATTTGCTTATTGGGAGCAGCTACAACCAGCACACGAATCTGATCGCCTATGTTCTCCATAACCTTAAAATCAACGGTATAATCCTTTAAATCAACAGGAAAGTACTGCTGAGCCTCAAATTCAAGCATGTTTTGAATTTCCTGTTCCGTTGATTTTGGCAGTACTATATCTCTTGTGATAACTCCCGTTCCGGTAACAGTCATTACAAGTGCTCCGCCACCTATTTTATGAGTTTTTATAGCTTCACAAATAACCTTAGACACCGTAGAGGTATCAATTATCATACCATCATTAATACAATCAACTGGTGTATTAATAATGACGTATTCATTAATAAATATATTTTTCTTACTTGCCGAACCGCTGACAATTTTAATAGTGTCATTTCCTATATCCAGCGCTAAAAGATTTTTTCCAATCATATCTTTCGCCTCAATGTTTCGATTTGTATAGTTATTTGAGCAAGGTCATATATCGTTCAAGTAGATTCCAGCCATATATAATTGTTATAAAAGTCCCAATTGCAATATATGGGCCAAATGCAATGGTGGACTTTCTGTTATTCTTTTTAAAGATAATAAGTAAAACACATCCGATGGCTGCTAAAAAAACAGAAAGCATGAGGCTGATAATTGTCATCCGCCAGCCAAGGAAAAGTCCAATAACCGCAAAAAGCTTTATATCACCCATTCCCATAGCATCATCACTCTTGTAAACAAGCATCCCCACAAGAGAAACCATCAAAAGAAAACAAGTGCCCACAGTAAAACCCAGTATTGGATTAAACCATACTCTGTCTCCGAACATGTCCACCGGATAAAACAAATTGTACAAAAATAAAGCCGACCCACTTATTAATCCTGTTATAATAAACCCGTTTGGAATTATCCTGTACTCTGCATCTATAAATGCAATGCAAATGAGAATACATGATAGCAATGCCATAGCAATAAACTCAACCGTTAAAGAGTACTTTAAATAAAGTGCAACAAAAACAGCTGCTGTAATGCTTTCTACTATGGGATTCACGGCGGATACTTTTTCCCCACAGTAGCGGCATTTGCCTCTCAAAAATACAAAACTGAATACAGGCACAAGATCCAGTGGCCTGAGTGTTGTCCCACAACTGGTACAACTAGATGGTGGTCTTATAATAGACTGTTTTTGAGGTATGCGAGAAATACATACGTTAAGAAAACAGCCTATTACAAGTCCGAATATTAATATGTAAATTATGAGTAATGTTTGCATTTGATTAAGGATTCATATCAATCCAATTTGATGCAGGTGCAGCAGTAGCAGCAGTGGCTTCACCTGTTGTCGGATTAAGATAAAACTTTTTCTTACTATCGTGAGGTTTAGGAATAGTTGCCAGTGCATCTCCTATTTTCGTTTTTACTTCAGCAAGAGTACTCGGAACTGATGTATTAGAAGCGTCAGCCACACCGACTAAATATGCGTTTTCAATTGCTTTCTCATTAGCTAGATCTGCACTATCTTTTGCCTTTCCTACCTGTTTTAACACCATAGGTGTTGCAACCGCAGCCAGTATACCCAGGATTGCTACAACCACGATTAACTCTGTCAGGGTATAACCTTTCTTATTTTTCTTTACCTTCTTAAAAATTTTGAACATTAGAACTCCCCCTTATTAGTTATATATATATATTTATTTTATTGGCCCACACCCTGATACATGCTGAATATGGGCAATATCATTGCAACAACAATAAAGCCTACTATAATCGCAAGTACCATCATCAGAAGCGGTTCCATCATAGCAACTAGTTTGCTTACAGATGTTTCCACTTCCTCATCATAGAAATCCGCCACCTTTTCCATAATGGAATCAAGAGAACCGGCTTCTTCTCCAACACTGATCATATGAGTTACCATCAGTGGGAAAATCCCCATTTTCTCAAGAGGTGCTGCCAAATTCGAACCCATTTTAATACTTTCCTTAACCTTTAAAAGCCCTCTGGAAACAATCTGGTTGTTTACAACACCGTCTACAACCTCAAGTGCCTGAATCAGAGAAACACCTGATTTCAACAACGTACTCAAGGTTCGTGTAAAACGTGAGGCCAAAATCTTCTGAACATTTGTGCCAACCATTGGCATTTTAAAAATAAGACTGTCAATCAAAAATTTACCGTGTTCCGTACTTTTAAACTTTCTGAATCCCCAAACCCCAGCTACGATAACTAGAGCAAATCCCAGTAAGAATAAAGGATTGGTAAAAAGTCCACTTATAAATAATATTATTCTGGTAGGCATTGGAAGCGTTCCTCCAACGCTGTTAACCATACCTACAAACTTAGGTACTATGAAGACAATCATAAAAGTAACCATTACCAAGGCAATACACCCTATAACCGCCGGATACATCATAGCAGTTGAAACCTTTGACTTAACTTTGGTGTCTTTTTCAAACTGAACAGATAGTCTTTCCAGAACTTGTTCAAGAGTTCCGCTTACCTCACCTACTTCAACCATACTGACCATTAGTACCGGAAAAACCTTTATAAGTAATTTCATTGATTCAGATAATGTTTTTCCCTTCTGTACATCATCATAAAGTTGTGACATTGCATCACGCAGGGTAGGATTCTGTGTTTGGCTACGCAATAAATCAAGACAGCCGATAACAGAAACTCCCGCATTAAGCATAGTATGAAATTGCCGGCACAAAATAGACAGGTCTTTAACCTTTACTTTTTTATGTACCTTAAACTCAATTTCCTTACCCGGTCCGGTATTTTCATACACTGCCATAGGAAAATATCCTCTGTCTTTGACAAAAGCTATTGCCATATTAACATCGGATGCCTCCACATTGCCGGATACTGTTTCACCTGACTTGGTTTTAGCATTGTAAATATAATTAGCCAATAAAAATCACCTGAAAAGTATATAATTTTAAATTATTAAAGTATAAACCACATATGTATTGATTTGGAAATGTTTATACATTTAATATTATCACATCGTAGTTAATAGTCAATAAATATTGCCCGTTTTACCCCATGTATCTGATAATATTATCTGGGTCCATGGCATAAGTCATTGCATCTTCCTGACTTATGATACCTTTTTTATACAAGCTTGCCAGACTTAAATCCATTGCTTGCATCCCGAATTTTGCACCTGTCTGAATCTGGGAATTAATCTGATATGTTTTTCCCTCACGAATTAAATTTCTTACTGCAGGAGTAGCTACCATAATTTCAATAGCCGGTACTCTTCCTGGCTTATCTTTTCTCGGAAGAAGCTGCTGCGAAATAACTGACTGAATAACTGTAGAAAGCTGAACTTTTATCTGCTGCTGCTGATATGGTGGGAAAACATCTATTATTCTGTCAATTGTATTAGCAGCACCAATAGTATGTAATGTAGACAGGACCAAGTGTCCTGTTTCCGCCGCAGTCACAGCTATGGCAATAGTTTCGGTATCTCGCATCTCTCCAACAAGAATTACATCAGGGTCTTCTCTTAAAGCTGCCCTAAGTGCAGCTGAATAGGATTGTGAATCATTTCCTATTTCCCTTTGGTTAACAATGGATTTATTGTGTTTATGAAGATACTCAATTGGGTCTTCCTAAGTCAGTATATTGCAATCTCTGTTTTTATTTATCAAATCAATAATTAAAGCTAACGTAGTCGACTTTCCACTTCCGGTAGGGCCGGTAACTAAAATCATGCCCTTTGTTTTCTTGCTCATATCCGTGACAATATTAGGTAGTCCAAGTTCCTCAGCAGATGGAATAATAAGGTTTACCATTCTGATGGCAGCACAACAGGTGCCTCTTTGCTTGTAGACATTAACTCTGAATCTTCCCATACCTTTAAGGGCAAATGAAAGATCAAGTTCTCCTGTATCCTGATATTTCCTCCACTGTTCCTCATTAAGCATACTTCTGACATAAGCTTCAGTATCTGAAGGCATGAGTTTTTCTTCACCTATTGTAGAAAGTCTGCCGTTTTTTCTAATAGTTGGAGGAATTCCTACTGTCAAATGTAAATCAGAAGCACCAAATTCCAAAGTTTTTTTTAGCAAATCCTCTAATGAAAGCATAATAATTCCAAAGCCTTTCTAATCTAACCGATATAAGATTACTAATTATATATAAATTTAATCATTTGAATATGCAATGCGGACCAATTCATCAATAGTTGTATCTCCTGCCAACACTTTTTTTACTAAATTATCTCTTAAAGTTATCATTCCGTTTTGAATAGAATAATTCCTCAATTCTTCTTCTGAACATTTATTATTTATCATTTCCTTATGTTTTTTTGTAACAGATATCAACTCATAAACTCCGTGCCGTCCTCTGTACCCGGTTTGGTTACACATGGGGCACCCTCTCCCTTTGTATAAAACAGGCTCTTTATCTGTAATGCCCAATATTCTCTTCTCATCATCATTCGCTGAATATTCCATTTTACAATTACTGCAAATCTTTTTATATAATCGCTGAGCAATAACACCTACAATAGACGATGAAACCATGTAGGGTTCAATTCCCATGTCTATAAGCCTTAAAACCGAGCTCGGTGCGTCATTTGTATGTAGTGTACTAAGAACCAGATGTCCGGTTATCGCTGCTCTTACAGCTATTTCAGCAGTTTCTTTGTCACGTATTTCGCCAATCATTATTACATCAGGATCCTGTCTGAGAATTGACCTGAGTCCCGCCGCAAAAGTCATACCTGTTTTTGTATTGACCTGAACATGATTAACTCCTTCAATAACGCATTCTACCGGGTCTTCAACCGTTATGATATTGATATCAGGACTATTAATTTCGCTAATTGCACTGTAAAGGGTAGTAGTCTTTCCGCTTCCTGTCGGCCCCGTTACCAGAATAATGCCGTGAGGATTAAGAAGCATCTTATGAAACTGCTTTTCCTCATATTCATTAAATCCCAATTGACTCCTGTTTAAAACAAAAGCCTTTTTATCTGCAATCCTTATAACAATCTTTTCTCCAAAAATTGTTGGTAGAATCGAAACTCTTAGGTCATATTCCCTGCCATCAACCTCTATACTTATCCTTCCGTCCTGTGGCAGCCTTTTCTCTGCAATATTCATACCACCTATTATCTTTATACGTGCAGAGATTGCAGGCATTATGTCAATTTCAGGCCTCATAATTTCACAAAGCTGACCATCGGTTCTGAATCTGATTTTTATATATTCTTCAAAAGGTTCTATATGTATATCACTGGCTCTGTTTCTTACGGCTTGTTCTATAATTGAATTAATTACCTTAACCGCGGGAGCGTTATTAATTTCCTCAGCATTCTGTTCTTCTGAAGTATCTGAATTTATCTTTATAGTAGAGACTTGTTCTTTTTTAAATTCCTCAACAGCCTTCATAGCTTTTTGAGCACTGTAATATTTATCTATTGCTTTGGAAATATCATCATAACTTGCGATAACAGGCTGTATCTCCATGCCTGAATAAATGTTTAAATCGTCTATTGCAAACACATTGAGGGGATCGCTCATTGCAACAGTCAAAGTCCCTTTTTCTTTTTTAATAGGAATCAGCCCATACCTCTTAGCAATACTCTCAGGTATTGCTAAATAAGCTGACTTATCAATATTATATTTTTCAAGTTTTACGTGTGGAATACCAAGCTGAAATTCGAGGACTTGAATTATATCATCTTCAGTAACATAGCCTAACTTCGTGAGTATAGAACCAAGTTTCTCACCTGTTTTTTTCTGCACTTCAATAGCGGATTCAAGCTGATTTGGGGTTATCATTTCGACTTCCAGCAACAAATCACCAAGCCGCTTACGTGTCTTGTTGAGCATTAGCAATCACATCCAAATAAAAGTTTTACATCTTATATCTATTTATGTATATTTTTCTGGTTTAATGTATATATTCCATATTGTTACTAAAAATCCTTTTATTTTGTCAAAAATTAAACATTTCCCATACAATTTTACTAGATAAAGTAAACATGTTCATTGTTGTTAGCTATACTATAATAATAAAAATTAACCGATGATTAACAACCGATATTTAAAAAAAAGCAAAAAAAAATAGATCCTAAAGGATCTATTTTTGGCTCCTCAAGTAGGACTTGAACCTACGACCCTGCGGTTAACAGCCGCATGCTCTACCGACTGAGCTATTGAGGAATATAAATCTGGCAGAGATCTACTTTCCCGGGCCGTTTCCAGCCAAG
>JAEYNY010000186.1 GCA_023412275.1 Bacillota bacterium | reverse complement strand
ATGCCGGAATTCTTTCTCTTGCACCAATTGTGTACTACCTGAGTTTTTCGGCTATATTTGTATTTATTACAATCAGGATAATAGAAAAAAGACGTTGGAGTAAGGGGTGATAAAAGTGGGGAAATTGAAATTTATGAATAAAAGGTCTCTTAAATATGGGACAAATTCCATAGTTCTTATTATTGCTGTTGTTGCAATAGCAATTGTTGTAAACCTGCTTGTTGGAATGGGTAACTTCAGATTGGACTTAACTGCTGAAAAATTATACAGCTTAAGTGATCAAAGTAAGGACATTGTAAAGAAAATCAAAAAAGATGTTACAATATATGGTTTATTTGATAACGCTACTATTCCAGGTGGTTCGGAATACAGAGAAATTACAGATCTTGTTAATGAATATAAGGCTTTGGGAGTAAAGGTTAAATACGTTGACCCTGATAAAGATCCGGGAACAATAACATCCCTTGACCCCCAAAAGACACTGGGACTTACAAAGGGCGATTTCGTTGTAAAATCAGGCAATAAGGTAAGAAGATTGGAGGCACAGGATCTTTACGGACAGGCCAATCAACAGTCCGGAAGAACTTACACCGCAGAGCCTCTGATAACAGGAGCTATAAAGTTTGTTGCTTCTGATGTAACTCCTGTTGCATATTTTGTTGAAGGTCATAATGAACTTTCGGTAAAGGAAGATCTTACCCAAGTTTCAAAGATATTACAAAGCAATAACCTTGAAGTAAAGAGTCTTTCATTGCTAACAGAGAAAAATGTTCCCGATGATTGCCATATATTGATATTTGCATCTCCTCAAAAGGATTTGACTGATGAGGAAAAAATAAAGCTTGATGCATATGTTAAAAAGAACGGTAAGGTTATATTCATGTTTGACTCTTTAGAATCAAGTGACAAGTTAACTAACTTTGAAGATTCATTAAGTTACTTTAACATAGGAATCAATTATGATAAGGTTAAGGAAAATGATTCAAACAAGCATTTGCCGAACGATGATTATGCACTTATCGCCGGCTTAGCAGAAAACGATATAAACAAGGCATTCTCAGGTGCAAATTATCCTGTATTTATGCCTGACTCAAGAAGTATCAGCATTTTGAAAAATCAAAAGGACTGGTTAACAAATACTCAACTTATAACAACCACAAATAAGGCTGAATCTACTGACATTGTGGGCGGAAAAGTAAACAAGGGACCATTCAACTTAGCTGTAGCTGCAGAGATAAGCGGAGGCAGTAAAGTATTGGTATTCGGTAATAGTAAATTCCTTAGTGATAAAGCTTTAGCAAGCCAGTACGGAACTTACTTCCAATACGGAACAAACTATTTTCTTACTACAGTAGTTAACTGGATGCAGGATAAAGCCAATGAACAGACTATTTCTGCCAAAGTGGTTACCCCTAAGGCATTATCGGTAACAGAAAGCCAAACAAAGGTTCTTTCTATTGTCCTAATTGGTGTACTTCCTTTGCTGATCCTTGGTTTCGGCTTGTTTGTTTGGTCCAGAAGGAGGCACTTGTAAAATATGAAGTTATATAGAAATGCAATTATATTGGTTGTAGTTCTGGGACTTCTTGTAGGAGCGTATTTTTTCATTAGTAACAAAAAATCCGGAACTACTGATCCAGCCTCTCAAACTACCGAGACTGCCAAATCCATAAAGGTAATGGAAATGGATTCGCAGAAAATTAGTTCAATCGAGTATTCAAGTCCCCAAGGAAAGTTTTCCATAAAAAAGAAAGGCGAAACTTGGGTAATGGACCCCGCATTTGAACTGGCATTGGATAAAAACACAGTAGACAATACTCTAAGCAGTCTGGCTGATGTAGAGGCAAACAAGGTTGTTGCTGAAAAATCCGATCGTTTATCAGATTTTGGGCTTGATAAACCGTCTGTGGTTAAAGTAGTGTTATCTGACGGAAGTTCGAAGGAACTTGAAGTTGGAAATAAGTCGCCTACAGGAGAAGACGTTTACGTTAAAATAAAAGGCCAACCAAAGATATATACTGTAGGTGGATATTATGAAGATATGATAAAAGTAAGCAGAGGGCATTTTGCATCAAAGCAAATACTTCCTGTAGAAGCAACTGCAATAAAGAAATTCGAATATAAGAAAGACGGAAAGATGCAGTATTCTATAGATATTGAGTCTGAGTCCGATATGAAAATTGTAGCTCCTTTAAAGGAAGAAGCAGATACAACAAAGATCAGTCAGTTGGTACAGACAGTTGTACAGTTGGAAATTAAAGATATTGTTGAGGAAAACCCGGCAGATCTTGCTAAGTATGGTCTTGATAAACCTGTTTATGAGATTACTTATGGTAATAAAACTTCTACTAAGACAGTGTTGTTGGGCGATAAGGCTGAGGCTGGAGCGGATGCAAGCAGTTCTTCTTCCGCAGGAAATATTCTATATGCAAAATTTCCAGATGCAAATATCGTATTCACTGTAGATGTTTCAAAGTTATCATTCCTTGATGTTGGTTTAAAGGATGTAATAAGCCCGTTTGTTTATATACCAAACATAAACGAGGTCAACAAGGTTGAATTGATTATTGATGGTAAAACAACAGTTTCTGAAATAAAAACTGTTGAAGGCAAGAAGGAAGAGGATAAGTTCAAGGTAGATGGTAAAGATGCAAATATGAAGGACAGCAATGACAAATCACTTTTCAAAGCCTTTTATCAGGCAATGATAGGTATAACCTTTAACAAGTACCAAGCTGACCTTAAGCCTCAAGGAACGCCGGAGATTACTATTAAATACTATATGAAACCGGATAACAAAGTAGTAACAGTTGATTTTATTTCTAAGGATAATAACTATTATTATGCAGTAAAAGATGGCGTCTACACAAACAGATTGGTTATTAAAAACAAGTTTAATGAACCAGAAGGTGTAAGAGAAACTTTAAAAAATCTTAAAGAAGCCATAGGTAAAGCAAAATAAAATGTAATTTGCAAGGCAACTCCCACATAGAATTATATAAAAAATCTATGTTGGGAGTTGCTTTTTTTGATAAAGGGAGAATTTTCTAATATACTCAAAGTTGCATTTTTATATATGGCAACAATAATAGGTGCAGGATTTGCATCTGGTCAGGAAATAATACAGTTCTTTTCAATTTATTATAAAGGAGGCTTTCTTGGAATAATTCTTGCGGGAGGACTCTTTTCAGTAATAGGATATATAGTACTGAGCAAAGTTTATACTGAAAGAATAAGAAGCTACGATGAATTTCTATTTCCTATGATGGGCTATTTCTTAGGAAGGATAATGGAGTTCATCGTAATGTTATTTATGGCCTGTATTATGAGTGTAATGACTGCCGGACTGGGTAACATACTAATGGATATTACCGGTCTTGATTACAGGGTCTGTGTAATTATAGGGATTGCAGTGTGCCTGATTGCAATTTTAACCAATATAAAGGGAATTGTAGTGCTAAGCTCTTTTATATCTCCGGTGCTTATTGCAGGAATAGTGTTTGTAGGTTGTTATATACTTGTATCAAAGGATACTTCCGTATTCAATATGTCTAATAAATTCAGTGTTATAACAAATAACTGGGTGTTTTCAGCTATACTATATGTCAGCTACAACACAATACTGTCAACGGTACTCCTGACAGGTATGCTGCCGTACTTGAAGTCAAAAAAAGTCAGTGCATGGGGAGGCGTGCTAGGGGGAGGAATGTTAGGAATCACTGCATTAATTCTTAACTCCGCCCTTTACTTTTTCTACCCTCACTCAATTACTTCGGAAATACCGGTATTAGGAATAATACAAAACAATAGCAGACTATTATCGCAAATATACAGCGGAGTTTTGATATTGGCTATGTTTATATCAACAGTTACATCGGGATATTGTCTTGCGGACAGAATAAGCAAAAAAATGAAGCTTAATTACAAACTGGTAGCGGTAATGCTATGTTTGTTAACAATACCTTTGACCTCCTTTGGATTTTCAAATCTTATATCCACATTGTACCCTGTTTTCGGCTATCTAGGATTGTTTCTGATATTTGTAATAATATTCCAACACTTAAGGGGATTAATTACAAATAGATATTCCAGAGGCTAAATTTCTTTTTGAACAAGGGAAACTGGATAAAATCGTATCGATGTGCTAAAATTTAGCTATGAGCTTATAACTAAAGATGAAGTACGAGGTGAAATATATTTGAACACTAATCCAAACCCAGAATCCAACGTCGTAAAATTTAAAAAATCGGGTATTGTCAGTGTAATATCATTTCTATTACTTTTAGCTGCCATTTCTACAACTGCATTTATTGTTTATTTAAAAAGTTCAGGCTATGACTTTTCAACAATGAGTGTAAAAGATGCGGTAGCTTTCCTGAAAGACAAATCGAATAGTAAAAATACATCATCAACTGAAATTACATTCTCTCAGGATGGAAATGTTGATTGTAAACTATATGCCGATTATACAGTAATACTATCTCAAGACAGTATAAAGTGGTATGACCGGAAAGGTAAACTCCTTCAGGAAAATGCATTGACTTTGGCAAGACCGGTGCTGCGTATTTCTGAGAAATATATGGTAGTAGCTGATATATCAGGCAGGGATATATTCTTTTACAAGGGCAAAAAGCAACTTTGGTCAAAGAAGCTTGATAATCAGATAATTAACTTAGATGTAAGTGATGATGGTTATTGTACCGTTGTTACACAGTCAAAGGAATTTAAATCTGCTGTTCAGGTTATAGACATAAATGGTTTGGATAAGTATACCAAACTGTGTGCTGAGGATATTGTAATATCTGCAAAATCTATTCATGGCGGTGACGACGTATTCATAAATAAATTAACTACAGATAGTGTTAAAACCGGGACAAAACTGGAATTCAATAACATATATGATGAAAAGCCGTTTGCATCAGTAAACATTGCAGACACAATTATTCCTTTGGTGTTTGATCAAGGTGAAAATGTAGTAGCAGTCGGACAAAATATAATTCTTTATTTGGACAAGCAGGGGAAAGAAGTTTGGAGAAAAAACGCTGAATCAATTTTCTGTGTTGTGCCAAAGATTGATAAATACATAGTTGTTGCAGGCAAATTTGCGAGCGAAGGAGGAACTGTTGGACAACAGATTGTTGTTTTGGACAAAAAGGGGAATACTTTATACAGCTTCGAGCAACCGGAGAATATAATCGGAATGGACATCCATGGGAGCAGGCTATTGCTTCGCACTCAGAGAAGTGTCTACCTTTACAGTATTAAAGGTAAAAAACTGGGACAGTACTCTGCAAAAAATGAATTGAAGGATGCTTACCTTGTGGAAGAAAACGAGGTTGTTATAGTTTCCGGAGGCTCAATAGAAACCGTAAAGATAGATGGCAGTACGACTTAATATACTAAGGAAGGAAACAGTATGAACTGGGCAGATTTCACAGTCTTGATCATTATAGCCGTATTTACTTTTATTGGATTAAAAAATGGTTTTCTTTATTCAGTGTTCAGACTACTGTCATACATTCTGTCTGTTATTTTTGCAGTTAAATTTTATCCTGTTCTTTCAGGGATACTTCAGAAAACAGTCTTATATGACAGTGTAAAAATGTCAGTGATAAGAGGGTTGATGAAGCAGCAGGGACAAACCATATCCAATGCCAAGGAGACTGCGGCGCAGTCAGTGGTTGAAGGTTTGAAACTGCCGGGCTTTTTAAAAGATTCTATATTAGAACACATACAAAAAAGTAATATACTTGACTTTTCAGGTATAATAAATGCTGTTGGTAATGAAATAGCTTCACTTGTAATGAATATATTAAGTTTAATAATAATATACGCTCTTATAAGGTTCGGGCTTGTTTTTGCAAAGGTTATAATAAAAACTATCGCCAGAGTACCTGTATTCCGTCAGCTTGATAAAACAGGCGGAATAGTGCTGGGTGCGGTAGAAGGAATACTTGCGGTTTATGTAATTTGTGCAGTTCTTGTACTGTTCAGTGCATTTCCGAAATTCAGTTCATCTATAGAGGAGATAGAAAAATCTTTGTTTGCCGACCATTTTTATGAAAATAATTTCATTGTCAGTTGGATATCACCAGATGATACTCATCAGAATTAATGTTTTTTATTTAATGCACTATTCTAGTTAATGTTTTTTATCTAATTCACGCCATCTTATAGACACACTTCCATCTAAATAGTAGAATGATGTTACCTTAAAAAAACAGTTTCTTACAATTTATATTGTATTTTTATAATATAGCTAGCGTGCAGTCTTGGAATTTTTTCCGGCTGTTTTTTGTATATTTATGCATATTAAATAATGATATTCGGGGATTAGGAGGAATTGATATATGAGAAGCGATGTAGTAAAAAAAGGTATAGAAAAAGCACCCCATAGATCACTTTTCAAGGCTATGGGTTATACGGACGAAGAACTGGAAAGGCCATTAATTGGAGTTGCAAACTCAAAAAGTGAAATAATACCGGGACACATACATCTGGATAAAATAACTGAAGCTGTTAAAGCCGGAATCAGAATGGCCGGTGGAACACCGATAGAATTTGGTGCAATAGGCGTATGCGATGGTATAGCAATGGGACATACAGGAAGGAAATACTCACTTGCAACCAGGGAGCTAATCGCTGACTCATGTGAAGCAATGGGAAAGGCACACAGCTTTGACGGAATGGTTTTCATTCCCAACTGCGATAAGATTGTACCGGGAATGCTTATGGCTGCTGCAAGAATAAATATTCCTTCTATAGTTATCAGCGGGGGGCCTATGCTTTCCCTTAACAAGGACGGAAAACAGCTTGATCTCAACAGTATGTTTGAAGCCGTTGGTTCATATAAAGCAGGGACAATGACAAAAGAAGAAGTGGATGAGATTGAAAACCATGCATGTCCCGGCTGCGGTTCATGCTCGGGAATGTTTACGGCAAACTCCATGAACTGTCTTACAGAAGTTCTGGGAATGGGGCTTACAGGAAACGGAACAATACCCGCTGTATATGCAGAGCGTATTAGACTGGCAAAGTATGCAGGAATGAAAATTATGGAACTGGTTGAAAATGACATTAAGCCTTCTGACATACTTACAAATGAAGCTTTTGAAAACGCATTAACAGTGGATATGGCCCTTGGTTGTTCAACAAACTCAGTACTTCATCTTCCTGCTATTGCAAATGAAATAGGAATAGAGATTAATTTGGATATTATCAACGAGATCAGCTCTAGGACTCCAAACCTGTGCAAGTTGGCTCCTGCAGGAAAATATCATATACAGGATTTATACAATGCAGGGGGTGTTCAGGCTGTCATGAACGAACTGGCTAGAAAAGATCTTCTCCATCTGGATTTGATAACTGCCACAGGTAAAACAGTAAGAGAAAATATTCAAAATGCAAAAGTAAAGGATCATGACGTAGTAAAAAGCATAGACGCACCACACAGTGCTACTGGTGGAATAGCTGTACTAAGAGGTAATATTGCACCTGACGGAGCAGTAGTCAAAAAATCGGCTGTAGCTGAAAAAATGCTGGTTCATACAGGGCCTGCAAGAGTATTTGACAGCGAGGATGACGCAATTAAGGCTATATATAACGGACAAATAAACAAAGGTGATGTTGTAATCATCCGCTATGAAGGCCCGAAAGGCGGCCCTGGTATGAGAGAGATGCTGGGCCCTACATCTGCTATTGCGGGAATGGGTTTGGACAGTGACGTAGCACTTATCACAGACGGTAGGTTCTCAGGCGCTTCCAGAGGAGCTTCAATCGGCCATGTATCACCGGAGGCAATGGAAGGCGGCCCCATAGCACTTGTTCGAGAAGGTGATATAGTTGACATTGATATACCTTCAGGCCGCATAAACATTAAGGTATCCCATGAAGAGATGGCAAAGCGTAAAGAGTCATGGAAAGCTCCTCAGCCTAAGATAACCACAGGATACCTTGGCAGATATGCCAGATTGGTTACATCTGCAAGTACAGGAGCAATACTAAAATAATTTTAGGACTAATGATTGAATAAAAGGGGAGAGTGATGTGCGTATGAAACTGTCAGGTGCTGACGTTATTATAGAATGTTTAAAAGAGCAAGGCGTTGATACGGTTTTTGGATATCCGGGAGGTCAGGCAATAATAATTTATGATGCCCTGTACAGGGCGAGAAATGAAATACGGCACATACTTACCTCTCATGAGCAAGGTGCTTCACATGCAGCGGACGGATATGCCAGAGCAACCGGCAAGGTAGGTGTTTGTATAGCAACATCAGGGCCCGGTGCAACAAACCTTGTAACAGGCATAGCAACAGCATATATGGATTCCGTACCAATGGTTGCAATAACAGGACAGGTGCCCACTGCACTTTTAGGAAAGGACTCCTTTCAGGAAGTAGATATAACCGGAATAACAATGCCCGTAACTAAGCACAACTTTATAGTAAAAGATGTTACACAGCTTGCACGGACCATCAGAAAGGCTTTTGCCATTGCAAAAGAAGGCAGGCCGGGGCCTGTATTAGTGGATGTGTGCAAAGATGTTACGGCAGCACAAGTGGAGTATAAGCCACAAAAGCCTGAAAAAGATGATTATCAATCAACAAAGGTGTCTGAAATATCCACAGACGATCTGGATCGGGCGATAAAAGCCATAAATGAAGCAAAAAGCCCCTTATTACTCTCGGGAGCAGGAGTCGGAATAGCAGGTGCAGAAAACGAAATATTAGAGCTGGCTGAAACAGCATCAATCCCAGTATGCACCTCGCTTATGGGAATGGGGACATTCCCCGGGATACATCCTTTATACACAGGTATGGTGGGCATGCACGGCACAAAAGCTTCTAACTATGCCGTACATAGCTGTGATTTACTTATAGTTGCAGGATCTCGATTCAGCGACAGAATTGTAAGTAATATAAACACATTTGCGCCTGAAGCAAAGATAATGCATATAGATGTTGATCCAGCTGAAGTGAGTAAAAATGTGAGAGCAGATTACCCTCTCGTTGGTGACATAAAGAAAATACTAAAAACGTTGCTGCAAGGTATAGTTTGTAAAAAAGATACGGATTGGATAAAAAAAGTATTGGAATGGAAGGAAATCTATCCTTTAAAATATGATGGTTCAGACACGATAATTAAGCCACAATTTATTATAGAAAGAATATGGGAGCTTACTAAAGGTGATGCAATAATAACAACAGAGGTAGGACAGCACCAGATGTGGGCGGCTCAGTATTTCAAGTATAATCGGTTCAGACAATTTATATCTTCAGGCGGCCTCGGAACAATGGGATATGGGCTTGGAGCCTGTATTGGAGCACAGCTTGCCAGACCGGATAAAAAGGTAATAAATATAGCAGGCGACGGAAGCTTCAGAATGAATTGCAGCGAACTTGCAACAGCAGTTGAATATAAACTTCCGATAATAATTGCACTTTTTAACAATAAGGCACTCGGAATGGTTCGCCAGTGGCAGGAATTATTTTTCGGGGGAAGATTCAGTCAGACATCAATCGACAGAGGAACAGATTTTGCAGCACTGGCAGAAGCCTTTGGGGCAAAAGGTATAAACGTAAATCACCCGGCTCAGGTAGATGAAGCTATTAGTACGGCCTTATCTGAAACCTGCCGTCCGGTACTGCTTAATTTTGCAATTGACAAGGATGACAAAGTATTTCCAATAGTTCCGCCGGGAGCCGGATTAAATGAAGTGGTTGACTGTTAACATTACAGATAATAAAAAGGGTGGCTGATATGCCACCCTTTCAAATATAGTTTTAAAAGCTTATCTACCAAATATTCTGTTAATTATCCTTTTAATCAAAGGTTGTTTATTTATATTGACATTTTTAGCAGAGCTTTCGTTGTTTACAACACTGGAAGTCCGAAGGGTACTATTGGATGCAGCAGCTGCGGAATGCATCATATCAGTTGAGTTTAACCCCGGTGTTTTATTTGGGGAAACATGCCTTGATACTGAGCGAATAGGCGGTTTTGAACCCCTTACTGAAGCAACTGGTGTCCTGGTTGGCTTCTTTTCAGAATGTGTTGCATTAACTTTATTAATCCTTTCGGACTTTGGCTCAGAGGAAAGTGATTTCCCTGTTGACTTTCCTTGGCTAGCAGGACGTTTGGGATAATCCGGTTTTGTATAAGATATTCTCTGAGAGTCTTTGCTGTGTATGTTTTTCGTCTTTAGATTAGTTGAATCTGAAGAAGTTGAGTGAGGAGCTTTCTCCTTCGAAGAATTGGTTTTTATCCATTGGTCTGCCTCTGAAAGTGCCTTGTTAAAGGTACCTTCGTCCGGTAACTCATCCTCCGGTATCAAAGCTCCGATATGTTCTTCAATCTCATATAAACTAATAATGTCATCCCCCGTAACAAGTGAAAAAGCACGACCGTCATGTCCTGCCCTGCCTGTTCTCCCAATTCTATGGACGTAATTATCCTTGTCATTAGGGACGTCGTAGTTTATTACCAGAGAAAGACCTTCAATATGTATACCTCTTGCAGCAACATCTGTTGCCACCAGTAGATGGAACTTCCCCTGTTTGAATTGCTGTATGGTATTCAGGCGCTTACTCTGGGGGATATCACCATGAAGTGCTTGTGAAGAATAGCCTTTTTTGGTGAGGAAGCTCTGAACTCTGTCAACAGCTGCTTTGGTGTTACAGAAGATCATGCAGCTTTCCGGCTTTTCGACTATAAGCAAACGGTTCAACTGTGTGTTCTTTTCATTATAATTAACTCTGTAATACACCTGATGAATAGTATCTACAGTTTTAGTCTGTGATTCGATCTCTATAGTAGTAGGATTTTGCATATATCTGCTGCAGATATTATGTATTTCAGGAGGCATAGTAGCAGAAAACAGAAGGGTTATCCTATCTTTAGGTAAAGTCTTTATAATCCTTACAACCTGATCCAGAAAGCCCATGTCAAGCATTCTGTCTGCTTCATCCAGCACTAGGAAACGAATATTTTTTGTGACCAGTGAACCATGACTTATATGATCAAAAACTCGTCCCGGGGTTCCAGTTACAATTGATACACCCTTTTTAAGAATTTGAGTTTCTACATTAATATTATGTTGACCATACACTGCAGTAGTTTTATGTTTTAGATATTTCGCCATTTTATGAATGTCACTGTCCACTTGTACAGCCAGTTCTCTTGCCGGAGTCAAAATAAGACCTAGTGGTCCTTCTGCCTCGGGATCGGTCATCTGTAGCATTGAAACTCCGAAAACCGCAGTTTTCCCGCTGCCTGTTTTGGACATAACAATCAAATCTTCTTTATTAAGAATATGCGGAATTGCTTTGCTCTGGACTTCAGTGGGAGTTTGAAAGCCCATGTCATCAATAGCTTTTAAAATAGGGGCTGAGATGCCCAATTCGTTAAATGTTTTGTTCATTGTAATCTTCTTTCGTTAAAATTATATTGTTAATTATAACATTTAGTTAATGGTTGTTCTATACTAAGGGGGAAAACAGACTGTATATTAAAACACTGCTTGACTTTTAATTATATATATGTTAAATTTAATATTGCTCCTGTGTAAGTCTTTTTTTTTATGTCAAAAATGATTAAAAAACATACATGGAGAAAATACAATTTGAGCGGCTGGAGGTGTTATTGATGAGAGTTAAGATTACGCTCGCATGTACTGATTGTAAACAGAGAAATTATTCTAACATGAAGAATAAGAAGAATGACCCTGATAGACTTGAACTTAAAAAATATTGCAAATTCTGTCACAAGCACACTGTTCACAAGGAAACAAAATAGTTTCGTGCAAAAGGGTGGCAATGTTTAATTATACGTATTTTGTGTCAACAATTACGGTATAACTGCCAATTATATTTAAATATTATTATTGGGAAGTGATTAAAATGGCTGAAAACGAGGTTAAAAAAGTATCTCGGTTAAAAAAGAGTGGCCAAGGAATTGTAAAGTTGTATAAAGA
>JAEYNY010000140.1 GCA_023412275.1 Bacillota bacterium | reverse complement strand
GGTGTAATCGGTGCAAAACCGCTACATCAGCAAAGCCCTGAAGAACGTGAAAAGATAGCTAAAATAAAGGATTTATATATTGATATTGGAGCAGAAACAAAGGAAGAAGCTGAAAAATTAGCTCCTTTGGGAGAATTTGTAGCCTTTGACAGTGATTATATAGAACTGGGAAAAGACTGTATAAAGGCAAAGGCACTGGACGACAGAGTAGGCTGTGCAGTACTTATGGAGGTTTTAAAGTATAACTTTGAGTTTGATTTGTACGCTTGCTTTACAGTGCAGGAAGAGGTTGGACTTAGAGGTGCTCAGGTAGCAGCATTTAAAATTATGCCGGATGTAGCCCTTGTTCTGGAAGGAACTACTTGTGCCGACGTTCCAGAGGTAAAACCCTTTGATTTTTCAACAGAACTAGGCAATGGTGCAGCCCTTACACTGGTGGACAGAACCTGCTATAGTGACAGAAAACTGGTACAGTTTTTATATGATACCGCTGTTAAAAACGGAATAAAGGTTCAATACAAGCAGACTACAACAGGTGGAAATGATGCGGGACAGATACAAAGAACCGGTATGGGTGTTAAGACTGCATCAATTTCTGTACCCTGCAGATATATACATTCACCGGTATCTGTAATGAACAGAAGTGATTTTGAATGTGTAGAAAGACTTACACTTGCGGCATTAAATGAAATAAACAAAGATAAAGATTTTATAAAAAACATGGCAGCAGAATAGATACAGATGAATTAACAAAATTGGAGGGATTTAAATGCAAGAAACATTAAAAACAGTTACACAGGTATTTGGTGTATCCGGGAATGAAGAGGATATCAGAGAAATAATTACTACTGAAATAAAAAAATATGTAGATGAAATAAAAGTTGATGCAATGGGAAATCTGATTGCTATAAAAAAAGGCAAAAAGAAGAAAATCCTGTTTGCGGCCCATATGGACGAAATTGGAGTTATTGCTACCTTTATTGATGATAAAGGATTTATAAGGTTTTCCAATTTAGGTGGAGTATCAGCGTTCAATTCCCTTGCCCAAAGAGTTAAGTTTAAAAACGGCACGGTTGGTTGTATTAATGCAGAAGAGAAACTTGAAAGCATGAAGGATCTCAAACTTGGAAAAATGTATATTGATATTGGCTGTACTAGCAAAGAAGAAGCTGAGAAATACGTCAAGGTTGGAGATGCAGCCAGCTTTACAGGAGATTTTCATGTTCAGGGAGATTTTGCCGTTTCAAAGGCAATGGATAACAGAAGCGGCTGTGCAGTGCTTATTGAGCTTATAAAAACTATGCCTAAAACAGATAATGAGATTTACTTTGTCTTTACCACTCAGGAAGAATTGGGACTAAGAGGTGCAAAGACAGCTTCTTTCGGTATTATGCCGGATTGTGCCATTGCTATTGATGTCACACATACAGGTGATACACCGGAATGTAAAAGTATGGAAGTAATGCTTGGCAAGGGTCCTGCAATAAAAGTAAAAGATGCCTCTTATATAGCTCATCCGCAAATTCGCAGGACTTTACAGGATTTGGCTCAGGACAACGGGATTCCTTATACCTTGGAATTACTGGAAAGGGGAGGGAGTGATCCCGGCGCAATGCAGACATCTGGAACGGGAATACCATGCGGAGGTATATCGATTCCATGCAGATATGTTCACACGCCTTGTGAAATGGTTAGCATTCAGGATCTAAATAACTGTGTCAAGCTAGCAAATTTGTTTATCAAACATTACAAGTAATTGTTAATTTGCTAATCTAAAAATATGGTAATTTCAACAAGGAATTTCAGAATTTAAAGCAGAATTAGTATTATTAGATAGAAAGAATCAATTTTATTTGTCGAATGGAGGTCTGTTATGAATATTTCATTTCTGGGAGCAGCAAAAACCGTTACAGGCTCATGTTATCTGGTTGAAACTAAAGAAACAAAATTTCTGGTTGATTGCGGAATGTTTCAAGGTAAGGCAAATGAAGTTTTATTAAATACAGAACCATTTTCTTTTAATCCCGGTGAATTGGACTTCATGCTTTTGACCCATGCACATATTGACCATAGCGGAAGAATTCCAAAGCTTTATATGGACGGTTTTAAAGGAACAGTTTATGCTACCAAGCCTACAGTACAGCTTTGTGGCATAATGCTTCCCGACAGTGGGCACATACAGGAAATGGAAAATGAATGGACCAATCGAAAGAGACAAAGGGCCGGAAAACCTCCTGTTAAACCGTTATATACGTTAGAAGAGGCTACTGACTGCCTCAGCCTTTTTAAGGGTGTGGCATATGATGAAGTAATATCTGTTTCAGATGATGTGAGGGTTAGATTCAATGATGCAGGACATATTCTTGGTTCGGCAATACTGGAAATTTGGATAAGAGAAAATAATCAGGAAACAAAGGTTGTATTCAGCGGCGATCTTGGAAACAAAGGGATGCCAATACTTAGGGACCCCAGTATAATCGGGGACACTGATTACCTTATAGTTGAATCTACATATGGAGACAGGCTACATACACTAAAAAAAGAGACTGATAAAATTGAAAAATTTATTAGTATCATATTAGAAACAATTTCCAAAGGAGGAAATGTTGTTATACCATCCTTTGCGGTAGGAAGAACTCAGGAACTGATATATGATTTAAACAAGCATATGGATGTTTTTGGTGACAAGGTAAACGAAATATTGAATGTTCCCGTATATGTTGATAGTCCCCTTGCAACCTCAGCAACCCAGATATTCAGGGAAAATCTTGACTGCTTTGATGAGGAAGCAAAGGCGTATATTGCCAACGGAGACAATCCCCTTGACTTCCCATCCCTTAAATTTACACAATCTCCAGAGGAATCAAGGAAACTTAATGAAAAAGCCGAAAGCATGATAATTATTTCTGCCAGCGGTATGTGCGATGCAGGCAGAGTAAAGCATCATCTTAAACATAACCTTTGGCGTGAAGAATCTACAATTCTTTTTGTAGGTTATCAGGCTGAAGGAACTCTTGGACGAAAAATACAGGATGGAGCTCAGAAGGTAAAACTATTTGGTGAAGAGATATCTGTAAATGCAAGAATAGAAAGTATCGACGGCTTTTCGGGCCATGCTGACAAGGCAGGACTTCTTTCTTGGATTAGGAGCATTGGAAGAAAGCCAAAGAAAATATTTGTCGTCCATGGGGAACAGGGAGTTGCAGCTTCATTTGCACAGACTATTACAGATGAGCTTGGCTTACAGTGCATGGTTCCTTCACGAGGAGAGAGTTATGTTATAAGTGGAGGAAGCATTTACGAACATGTTCCTAATGCAAATGCTAAAAAGAGATTTAGACGACTTGCAGTGGTTGAAATGCTTGAAACATTGAAAGAAGAGTTTGACGAATTATCAGAAATACTAAAAAATGATTTAAAGCAAGAAAAGTCGGATGTGGAAATTGACGAAGTTGCAGCTAAACTAAAAATGGTTGAAAAATCGATTATTGATGCTTTAAAATAAAAATTACTTTATTGTAATTTTAAATATAGGACTATTAAAAATAGACAAAAAAGGATGGGATTACACCTGCGTTTTTGTCTATTTTTATGCCTGAAATCCTTAGAAAATGAAGACTTTGAGCAATTTTGCAAACGTGCTAGGAAAACATACTTATTAGCAAATAAAGTGATTTATCAGGCGGTAATGGATAACACTTACTGAATTTAATTGTTTTTGGCAAAATTGAATTATTGACATTTCTTTTATAAATATGTATAACAAATAAGGATATTGACTAAAAGCTGATTACTTACATAATTGTGCCGGGAAAACTCGGTGCATGGGGGGAAATAATATGAAGACGGCTGAATTAAAGAAAAAAATTGCTTTTTCTTTAATTATGATTATGACATGTTTTACGTTGCTCAATTATGCAAACGGATATTTACATATAAAAGATGACATAGGAAAGACATATGTTAAAATAAAAGAAAAAGAAATGAAGTATATGTACGGTGAACGAACATCACAGGGAGACCGATATACGGGAGGCTCTAGTGACCCCAACGGAGATAATGTTACATATAATTCAAATAATACATATGATGCTAAGAATCTTAATAATTTAATAAACAGCAGTAAAGGATACATGTACCTTCAAGAGCAGAACGTTAAAAGCTCCCGAGGGAATTTTGAATTTAGTGATTTTATGTACAAACCAGAGGTTAAAAGTATTACTCAGCAGTTAAAAAGTCAGGTTGAATCAGATTCATACAGAGATAAAAAGCTTGGTTTTTACTATATAAATGATTTTGAATATACTTTTGATGCGCTAAAAGAACTTGAACCTGTTATTGCCAAAACGGCAAAAGCCCAAAAGATGCCTAAGGCCTTTTTATCTTCGGTACTATTCAGAGAAATGATGTTTCTCGGGCAGGAGGATATTCTTGATGGGGTTCCTATTCTGGGAGGGAAATCAATAGGTATTTGTCAGATTGGAATAGATAATGTCCGCCTTAACGAACAGGTTGTACACGGTAAAAGCTCTTTGATTGTAAATTATTCAGATAAACTCATCAGGGAAATGTTAGAGACCCCGGAACTGGCAGTATATTTTTGTGCGGTGCAGCTGAAAGCAAGAGCAATTCAGATTACAGGGGACAAAAACGTAAACCTTAATAATCTTAAGAAGGAGCAACTAAATAAGATATTGGCTGAATATAATCAGTCAAAAATTTCAAAAAACATCGGACCAATTAAAACAAAAGAAAAATATGCAGAGGAGACATATACTTACTACCAGTTATTCTCAAAATATTATAATTCGGAAGAATCCTCCAAATAATTCTTTATTTTTGTAGAAGTTTGTAATAAAATATTACAGTAGCAATTGTATTTTGCATCAGTAGCTTAGTAGAATGGGTTTTATAATTAATTTAAATTTGTGGAGGACGGTAGAATGGTAGGGTCACTAATTTTGACACTATTGCCAATTTTGGTAATAGTATGTATGCTTGTAATTTTTAAGAAGTCAGCCGATATCAGTGGTATTGTAGGCTGGCTTTGCGTATCTGCTGTAGCATTTCTATTCTTCAAAACATCTTTGCCGGTTATTTTCCGGTCAACTGTTTCGGGATTCATTCGTTCATTTCCAGTTTCAATGATAGTATTGACATCATTATTTATGATGGCTTATATGGAAAAAACCGGGGCTCTGAAACGAATAATAATATTCATAAAGACAATAGCAAGTCATAATAAAGCAGTTCAGATTATGATGATAAACATAGGATTTGGTACTTTAATGGTAGCAGTAGGTGCTACACCTGTATCTATACTTCCTCCTATACTCCTGGCAATGGGTTATTCTACATATGTATCAATTGCACTTCCGTCCATAGGATATGATTCACTTTGCACATACTCTCTTCTTGGTGCTCCTCTTGTGGCATTTTTGGATTTTGCAAACAACTTTTTAGGGCAAGGGCATGAAATAACACCTTCACAGGCAGGAAGAGTATTTTTCATGTTTTTACCTTTGGTTTCAACTTTAATCGGCTTCTGTATGCTGTATATCGTTGATAAATGGAAGGGTATAAAGAAGGGCTTTCTACCTTGTATAGTAACAGGCGGGGTTATAGCACTTGTATCATTCTTCACAAACAAGGTTGATAATCTGGTAACACTGACCGGAGTTTTAAGTGGCCTTGCGGTAATAGTTGCAATGTCGCTATACCTAAAGATTACTGGTAAAAAGGTAATCGATAAAAGTATTCTGACCGATGAAGAAAGAGAGTATGAAAAGAAGTACCCACTTTGGAAGGCAATGAGTCCTTGGATTATACTCATAGGCTTCATACTTGCATTGAATCTTCCAAAGCCTGTTTATGATTTCCTTTACAATCTGGCACTGCCCATAAAGGGAATAACTGTTGATGGAAGGCCGATAGCAACAAGAGCACTATGGAATGCATATACATGGATTGCAGTAGCCGTAGTTGTCTCGATGCTTGTAATACAGCCTAAAAAATCAGAGTTAAAGGACTCTGTAAAAGTATGGATCAAGAGAGCTCCAAGACCTGTGTTTTCGGCTGCAATATTTTTTGCAATTGGTGAAGTAATGAATTATTCGGGTTGGAGTCTTGATACCATGGCATATCAGACCGAAAGTATGATAAAAGTTTTGGCAAGTACATCAGCAAATGCATTTAGTGGAGCATATGGGTTTATAACCGGATTTGTTGGCTTATTCGGAGGTTTTGTAACGGGAAGTGAAGCCTCAACCATTGCCATGTTTGCAAACTATACAATGCAGACGGCTAATAAGCTGAATCTGGGACTTGACGGACTTATTATTGTTACTGCTGCACTTGCATTTGGTGGAGGTCTCGCAAGTGTAATTTCTCCTGCAAAGCTTCAAAATGCAGCAGCATCAATAGATAAGCTTGGTGAAGAAAACAAAGTAAACAGGATAGCATTTGTTTTCGCATTAATTTTGACATTTATAACATCTGTGTATGCAATGATGTTACTTAAAATAGGATTAAAAATATAAGACAAATAGGGGGAAATAAAAAATGATTTGGAATACTCAGGTTGAGTGTATGACAAGAAATTCTATGAAAGAGCTTCAATTGGAACGTCTGAAGAATATAGTAAGAGTTGCATATGAGAATGTTCCAATGTATAAGAGGAAATTTGACGAAATAGGCCTTAAGCCTGAGCATATCCAAACGTTGAAAGATATAGAGAAGATTCCGTTTACAACAAAGAATGATTTAAGGGACAATTATCCATATGGACTTTTTGCAGTACCTCTAAAGAAAATAGTCAGGTTACATGCATCATCTGGTACAACAGGCAAGCCAATAGTTGTTGGCTATACCAAAAACGATATGGACATTTGGTCTGAAAACATAGCAAGACTTGTTCTTGCAGCAGGTGGAAGTGAAGACGATATAGCACAGGTTGTTTTCGGGTATGGTCTTTTTACAGGTGGCTTCGGACTGCATCAAGGTCTTGAAAAGGTTGGAATTACAGTTGTTCCATCTTCCAGTGGCCATTCGGAAAGACAACTTATGCTTATGCAGGATTTTGGTACAACAATTCTTGTAGGAACACCTTCATATGCACTTTATTTAGCAGAGATTGCTGATGAAATAGGTCTTGACAAGAGCAAGCTTAAGCTAAGGTTGGGTTTATTCGGAGGAGAAGGACACACTCCTGAAATGAGGGCTGAAATAGAAAGAAGATGGGGTATAAAGGCTACAGAAAATTATGGACTAAGTGAAGTACAGGGACCCGGAGTTGCAGGTGAATGTTACTGCCAATGCGGTATGCATATTAATGAAGACCATTTTTATCCTGAAATAATTAATTCAGAAACAGGAGAAGCTCTTGAGTATGGTAATAAAGGTGAACTTGTACTTACAACTATTACAAAAGAGGGAATTCCGATGCTTCGTTACAGAACAAAGGATATAACTATACTTAACCCGGAAAAATGTGAGTGTGGAAGAACTACCGTTAGAATGAACAAGGTTCTTGGAAGAACTGATGATATGCTGATAATCAGGGGTGTTAATGTATTTCCTTCTCAAATCGAGAGTGTACTTGTGGGTATGGAAGGGATCGGACCTCATTACCAGATATTTGTTACTAAAAACGGGTATATGGATGCAATTGAAGTACATGTTGAACTTATCGACGGGAAACTCCTTGAAAAGTTCAGTGAGTTAGAAAAACTTGAGAAAAAGATACGTCATGAATTAAAAGTCGTTCTCCAGATAGATGCAAAGGTTAAGCTTGTAGAACCAAAATCAATTGAAAGAACAACGGGAAAAGCAAAGCGTGTTATTGATATGAGAAACCAATAAAACATTTGTTGAGATTTGTTGTGGCACAGTACTAAAGGTACTGTGCCATTTTAACGAAATTTCAGATTTACTTTTCAAATTCTGTTTATAAGATATAATAGTAGTATTGGCGAAAACGGAAAATTATATGAATGGAGGAAACTTTATGAAGAAAATAGGATTTATAGGTACTGGAATGATGGGAACAGCAATGATAAAAGGAATAATAGGGGCAAAGATTGTCAACCCTTCAGATATTCATGTTTTTGATTTGGACAAGGCAAAGCTTGAAGTATTATGCAGCGATATGGGAGTAAATGCAGAAGGAAATTCACGTGAAATTGTAAAGAAATGTGATTTTGTGTTTCTTGCAGTTAAGCCAAACGTCGTAAAGATAGTTTTGGAAGACATAAAAGATGTATTTTCCAATGAAAAGCTTTTTATAAGTATTGCGGCGGGTATTCCTCTTAAAACCTACAAGAATACACTTGGTCAAGACAAAAAAATAATCAGGGCTATGCCAAATACTCCCGCTGTAATTGGTGAAGGAATGACCCTTATTAGCTTTGATTCTTGTGTTCAGGATAGTGAAGTAAAAGAAGCTATGAATTTATTGAGCTCACTTGGAAAAGTTGAATGTATGGAAGAAAAACTTATGAATGAAGTTGTTGCACTAACAGGCAGCAGCCCTGCATATATTTTTATGCTCATAGAAGCAATGGCAGATGCGGCTGTATTATCGGGTATACCAAGACAGACTGCGTACAGGCTTGCTTCTCAAGCGGTGGCAGGAAGTGCAAAAATGGTAGCGGAGACAGGTAAACATCCGGGAGAATTAAAAGATCAGGTTTGTTCACCGGCAGGTACTACAATTGAAGCGGTTGCGGCTTTGGAAAAGCACGGGTTCAGAAATTCTATAATGGAAGCTATGAACGAGTGTACAAAAAAAGCAAGAGAGCTGGGTAAAATCTACGGATAAATGATTTGCTGATTATCAGGAGGCGGAATGAAGCAAGTAGAAATATATACCGATGGAGCCTGCTCCGGAAATCCCGGTGCAGGCGGTTGGGGAGCGGTGCTCATGTATGGTGAGCATAAAGTTGAAATATCCGGATTTGAAAAGAGTACCACAAACAATAAAATGGAGCTTACGGCGGCATATGAAGCTTTGAGAAGACTAAAAGAGCCGTGTAAGGTAAATTTATACAGTGACAGTGCCTATCTGGTAAATGCTTTTTTACAGGGTTGGCTTGATAAATGGATAAAAAACGGATGGAAACGGAATAAAAATGAGGAAGTAAAAAACATAGAACTATGGAAAGAACTTGTTAGGCTTGCGGATATTCATGAAATAAAATGGATAAAGGTTAAAGGCCATGCAGATAATGTATATAATAATCGATGCGACAAGCTTGCAACGGACGAAATTAAGAAAAACAGCTAGGAGGAATTGAAATATGGATTATAATGAAAAAACACTTAAAACAGAGGATATCTACAAAGGCAACATAATTAAAGTGCAAAATTTAACTGTCAGCCTTCCAAACGGAAAGGAAGCTACAAGAGATATTGTATTACACCCTGGAGCATCAGTTGTTGTTCCAATAAATGAAAAAGGTGAATTGTACATGGTTAAGCAATTCAGAAAACCTCTTGATATGACAACACTTGAGTTGCCTGCCGGTAAACTTGATTCAGCCGGGGAAGATCCAAAACTATGTGCTGAAAGGGAGTTAATGGAAGAGACTGGTCTACGGGCCGGCAAAATAGAGCATTTGATAAGCATACATACCACGCCGGGTTTCTGTAACGAGGTTATTCATATGTATGCGGCAACTGAGCTTACACAGGGAGATTCATGTACTGACGAAGACGAATTTCTGGATGTAGAAAAAATTCATGTTTCAAAATTGGTTGACACGATTCTGAGCCACGAGATAACAGATGCAAAGACTATTATAGGTGTTATGATGGCAGAAAAATTGTTACGTGAAAAGTAATGTAAAAAGTTATTAAATTATAGTAATATCTTATGTTTATCCGGCATATATATTTAATAAGTAACGAGGGTTAAACAATTTGACGCCGGGGGATAAGATTGTGATTCACAAAACAGCGAATGTAGTTAAAGAACACATAAGAGATAATAAATACACATACCTTAGTTTGTTTATTTTTTATATAATCGGCATAGTGGCTGGTGCATTATCTGTTAATGAGCTCGACTACCACCAGAAAACCGAAATGACTACATTTTTTAATGACTTTTTAAAGCTGTTAAACAGTGATAACGTAAACGGAATATCTTTACTTAAGGTTTCTATACTGGATAGTATGAGAATTATAATACTTTTTTGGCTGCTTGGTGTTACAGTTATAGGATTACCTGTTTACTACCTTACCTTGGGAATGAAAGGGTTTAGTACAGGATTCAGTTCGGGGATTGTAATGGGAGTTCTGGGAGAAAAGGGGATATTGGTTTCAGTTTTTTGTTTTCTCCCGAAAGAAGTCCTGACAATACCTTTTATTATTGCCCTTGCAGTAAATGGTATAAGATTAACAAAAGGAATATTTAAAAACTGGATTAAAAAACCTGTAAAAAAAGAAGACACATTAAAATGTAAGTTTATGCCATACAGTTTTGTTACTATTTTCTTTTCCTTATTTATACTAGTTATGACAATTATGGATGCTTTTATAGCTCCATTTACCTTGAGATTATTAACATTTGTATAATTTTAGTTAGAAAATTTGTTAAAAATTGATAAAAATCCTAAATAATCCTTTCAAAATTACATAATTTGTATTAGAATATTATTAGAAAACCATTCCAAATAATAAAATGGTTTCGTATAATTATCCATTTACATAAAATGGATAAATAGATAATAAAGGAGTCGTTGTTTGATGGAAGCTAATGTTGAAAAGTTTATTAATTTTCTAGAGAGGGATAAGAGATTATCGCTCAATACGCTTCAGTCCTATAAACGGGACATAGAACAATACATAACATACTTAAAAGAAATTAACGTAACCAACATCGTAAATACTAATAAGACAACTGTAATTGCCTACTTGCTACATTTACAGAAAAAGGGTAGAGCTACATCTACCATATCAAGGAACCTTGCGTCAATAAGGTCCTTTTATCAATTCCTCTATAAGGATAAAGTAATAGACAATGACCCTACCTCCGAGTTGGAATCACCTA
>JAEYNY010000137.1 GCA_023412275.1 Bacillota bacterium | reverse complement strand
GTGGTAAGACATAAATCTGTTGTCAACCATTTATATATTGTCAGAGACAGATTTTACAAGGGTGATGTAGGAGTAACACCTTTATTCACTAACCCTTCATTTGATTTGACAGTTCCATCCATATTTGGACCGGTTTCCTTTGGTAGCAAATGTTTTATTTATGAAAATATTGACGATGGTATAGCAGATATTTTCAAAAACGATGAAATTGCATTGGTTAAGCTTACTCCATCCTTGCTTAAAACAATCTGTATGGATAAGAATTTGAAAAAGCCTAAAAACCTGAAATGCATTGTTCTTGGAGGAGAAAAACTGGACAAAGCGCTTTTAAACAAAGCTTATGACCTTCTTGGGGGAGAGGTTGAGATTCATAACGAATACGGCCCCACAGAAGCCACCGTTTTTGCCACCAGTACACTTATGGAAAAAGATAGTGAAAAAATCGTTACTATAGGAAATCCCGTAGAAAATTTGCATATTTATATTTTAGATGGAATCAGGCTTTGCGGTATTGGCATCGTAGGAGAGCTATGCATCAGTGGCATAGGTTTGGCTACCGGATATTTAAATAAAGCTGAACTGACAGCGGAAAAGTTTATAGATAACCCATTTGAAGAAGGTAAGCTGTATAGGTCAGGAGATCTGGCACGCTGGCTGCCTGACGGTACTATTGAATTCATTGACAGAATAGATGATCAGGTAAAAATCAGAGGGTTCAGAATTGAAACAGCGGAGATTGAAAATGTTCTGCGCAGCATCGAGGGTATCAATGATGCTGTAGTAATACCAAGGAAAGACGAAAACGGAGAAAATGAGCTTTATGCTTATCCGGTGTCAGATATAGCCATGAGATATGATCAAGTAAGGGAGAAAATGAGAAGAATACTCCCGGATTACATGATACCGAATTACATGATGACAATCGATGAAATACCTCTTACTTTGAACGGAAAAATTGACAAGAGAAAGCTGCCTGTAATAGATGTCAAGAGTAGCACAGAGTATCTGGCTCCAAGAAATGAGATTGAAAAAAGTATTTGCAGCATATTTGAAGAGGTCTTAAATAAAGAGAAAATTGGAGTTCGGGACAATTTTTTTGAAATCGGAGGCCATAGTCTTAGAGCTACCCGTGTCATAAACCAGATTGAGATTAATACCGGAATAAGACTTCCGTTGCAGCTTATATTCGGCAAACCTACAGCTGAAGAGATTGCTGAGGAATTGGAAACCCGAATTAAGGGACAATATACTTCCATACCCAAAGCAGAAACCAAAAAATATTATCCCATGTCCTCAACCCAAAAGAGAATGTACTTTATGTACCAGATTGATGAGTCCGGTATTTCGTATAATATGCCAAATGTTATGCGGGTCAGAGGCAGTCTAGACATTGAAAAGCTAAGGGACGCTTTTTCATACCTTCTGCACAGGCATGAGATTTTAAGAACTGAGTTCCACATGCAGGACGGCAATTTGGTACAGGAAATCCACGAAAATCCTGTTGTTGACTTTACATATATTGAATCACAGCGGTCGGTTGACGAACTTGCAGAAGCATTCGTCAGAAGATTTGAACTGGAAAAGCTTCCGCTGATAAGAATGCAGATTGCAAAGACAAATGATGAAATGTACATTCTTCTTGATATGCATCATATTGTTTCAGATGGTGTAAGTGAGGGTGTATTTATAAATGAGCTCTTAAAACGTTATAATGCTATGGATTTGGAAGAACTCAGAATCCAATACAAGGATTATAGCGAGTGGATGAATACCAGAGATTTTTCCAAACAAAAAGAATTCTGGATGAAGACCTTTGCAGGGGAAATACCTGTTATTGACCTGCCCTATGATTTTACCCGCCCACAAAATCGCAGCTACACAGGTAAAATGGTAAAAACGTCATTCGGTAAAGAAATAAAGGACCAAATTATGAAGGTCTCAAAAAGTACAGGTTCAACAGAGTATATGATACTATTGTCCGCCGTAATGATTTTGCTTGGCAAATACAGTCGGCAGGAAGATATCATTGTGGGAAGTCCTATATCCGGGAGAACGCACAAGGATATTGAAAATATGATGGGTATGTTTATCAATACCCTTGCAATGAGGGCCAGACCCCGTAAAGATGAGACAGTTCTTGGCTTTATTAATACTGTAAAGGAAATGACCCTGCAAGCATATGAGAATCAGGAATACCCATTTGAGCAACTTGTAGAAGATTTGAATATTCAAAGTGAAATTTCAAGAAATGCATTATTTGACGTAATGTTTGTATATCAGAATTATGAAAAGCGTAACTTGAAATCAAAGGAACTTACTTTGGAGGCTTGTGCTCCAGAAATAGATATTGAGAAGTTTGACTTGACAATACACGTAGATGTTACTGATGATGAATACCTTGTTGGGTTCAACTATTGCTTGGATTTGTTTTGCGAAGATTCAATAAGAATCATGATGCAGCATTTGGAAGTAATTCTATGCAGCATGATGGCAGATACCAGCCAAAAAATAAAGGATGTAGGTATTCTTAATGTTGATGAGAAGGATCAGGTTATTCATCAGTTTAATAATACATTTGAGCCTTACTCGCTAGAGAAAACTGTAATTGAGATGTTTGAAGAACAGGCAAAAAGAAGTCCTGATAATATTGCACTGGAGTATGGTGACACTCGGTTTACATATGGTGAGGTTAATGCAAAAGCAAATTGCATTGCTTCTAAATTGAGGAATCTCGGAGTGAAAAATGACGACAGAGTGGCGATAATTGCAGAACGCAGTATAGAGACAGTTCTCGGCATTGTGGCTGTTCTCAAGGCAGGAGGAGCATATGTTCCCGTTGATCCGGGCTATCCGGTGGACAGGATACAGTTTATGCTTGAGGATTGTAGTCCGAAAGCAATACTCATGGGTAAGACTGAACAATCTCTTAAGGATTGTATAATGACATTGAATATAGAAACAATAGATTTAAAAAATCTGGAAAATTACAGTGGCATACAGGACAACATTCCTTTGATTTGCAGTGAGGATAGCCTTGTTTACATAATTTATACGTCGGGAACCACCGGTAAACCCAAGGGTGTAATGATTGAACACAGATCCTTGATGAATTATATTACATATGCCCGAAACAGCTATGTAAAGTCGGATATCTGCATGCCATTTTTCACTAACCCAAGCTTTGATTTAACACAGACATCTATATTCCTCCCATTATGCTTTGGGGGAAAATTAGTAGTATATAATGATACGGTTGATAATGACATAAACAATATATTCCGAAATCAGGAACTGACGTCAGTAAAGCTAACACCATTACATCTAAAGGAAGCCGCGGCACTTCAGGATGTGGACAGACTGCCTAATTTAAATTCACTTATACTCGGAGGAGAGGAACTGGATTCACATACTTCGAGACTTATAATGGACAAATATGGGGAACACATAGATATTCATAACGAATACGGACCTACTGAAACTACTATCGGCTGCTGCGATTACATTTATCATAAAGAGGTTAAAACCAGAACTGTATCAATTGGTAAGCCTATTGCCAACACCCAGATATTTATTATGAATGACGGGGAGCCTTGCGGTATCGGCGTACCCGGTGAGTTATGCATAGCGGGTATTGGCGTGGCGAGAGGATATTTGAACAGACCTGAATTAAATGCGGAGAAATTCATTGATAATCCTTTCGGCGATGGAAAAATGTATCGCTCGGGAGATTTGGCCCGGTGGACCTCCAATGGAAACCTTGAATACATGGGAAGAATTGATGAACAGGTAAAAATCAGAGGTTTCAGGGTTGAGCCCGGTGAAATAGAAAATGTTATTAAGAAACTTGAAGATATAAAAGAAGCGGTCGTAATTGCAAGAGAAAAAGATGGGATAAAGTATCTGCTTGCATACGTTGTTTCGGACAAAACTATAGACATTGGTAAAATTAAAAACCTATTGAATAGTGAACTGCCAAATTACATGGTGCCGGCAAGAATAATGCAAATTGAATCTTTACCGATGAACAAAAACGGAAAACTGGACAAAAAAAGTCTGCCGGAGATTGAGTTGTCAGGTTCCGATGAATTTGAAGCACCTCGTAACGAGACTGAAGAGAAAATCTGCGGGATTTTTAAGGAGATTCTTGGGGTGCAGAAAGTGGGAATACACGATGTGTTCTTTGATCTGGGAGGACATTCCCTCAGTGCCACCAAACTTGTTAACCGCATAGGTTCTGAGCTGGGGGTTAAAGTTCCCCTGAAAACCATCTTCAGAGCCGGAAGTCCCGAGGAAATATCCAAGGAACTGGATAAATTAAGAGAAAACATATACTCACCAATTCCGATGGCAAAGGATATGGAGTGCTATCCAATGTCTTCATCCCAGAAACGTTTGTATTTAATTAATCAAATTGGTGATGTATCAACTGTATATAATATTTCCGGTTCATTTTATCTCTACGGTGAGTTTGATGAAATGAAAATAAAGCATGCAGTTGAGAAAATGACAGAACGCCATGAAATATTAAGAACAAGCTTTCATATGATAAATGGCGAGATGGTACAAAAAATAAGTCAGAATAATAAAATAGATTTTTCAGTTATTGAAGATGGCAGAACTGAACTAAATAAGCTTCAGGATGATTTCAGAAAGCCCTTTGACCTTCAGGAAGCACCTCTTATGAGAGTATGTGCAGTAAAAAGGGAAAATCAGACAGCTCTCCTGGTTGATATACACCATATCATATCAGACGGTATGAGCATGGATATATTGAAGGAGGAGCTGCTGAAGTTGTATTCAGGTGAAGAACTTAATGAAATAAGGGTTCACTATAAGGATTACAGCCAATGGATGAATCAAAGGGATTTATCAAGGCAAAAAGAATATTGGGTCAGCCGATTCAGTGATGAGGTACCTGTTTTAAATCTGCCTTTGGATTATAAAAGACCTTCAATTCAGTCATTCAAAGGTGGCGGTGTGAGTACGTTTATAGGGCCTGACCGGACTGCAGCTATCAAAAATCTTGCACGCAGGACCGGAACAACGGAATATATGGTACTTCTCAGTGCTGTATTCATTTTGCTTGGAAAGTATAGCAGACAAGCTGATATTACAGTAGGCAGTCCGGTTTCAGGCAGAACCCATAAGGATACCGAAGGTATGTTGGGTATGTTCGTTAATACACTTGTGATGAGGGCAAAACCCGAAACAACAAAACAGTATACTGATTTCTTGTCAGAGATAAGGGAAATCTGTTTATCTGCATATGAAAATCAGGAGTTCCCTTTTGAAGAACTTCTGGAAGAAATCAAGGTTAACAGGGATATATCCCGTAACCCTTTGTTTGATGTCATGTTTTCAGTCCAGAATAACAGGAATTTTGATGATGAATTTGAAGGTATAAATATAAATGAAACTACAGAGGTTTTAAACCATAATATTGCAAAATTTGATTTAGCAATCAGTGCCGGCGAAAGCAATGGAGGATATCTGGTTCTTTTTGAATATTGCAGTGATCTATTTAAAAAAGAAAGCATACTTGCCATGGCCGGGCATTTTAAAAAGATTATCGATGAAATAACGGACAGTAATGATTTGACTTTAGCGGAAATCAATACTGTAACAAACGAAGAAAAGAATCTCATACTGAACGTATTTAATGATACCTCAAAACAATATGCAAAAGACAGAACCGTAGTTGAATTATTTGAAGAGCAGGTCAAAAATTCACCTGACCGTATTGCAATAACTTATAAAGACACAAAAATAACATATTCAGAACTTAATAACAGGGTAAACTGTATTGCGGTTAGATTACGAGAAATGGGCATCCGGCCGGATGATTTTGTGGCTGTAATGGCTGAACGAAGTATGGAAATGATAGTTGGTATGCTAGCGGTTATAAAGGCCGGAGCAGCTTATGTACCAATAGATGCCTCATACCCTGTGGAAAGGATTGACTATATACTGGAGGACAGCAGAGCCAAAGCTGTGCTGGTGTATAATGCTGAGGTTAAAACAGATATCCCTGTCATTAATCTTGCAGAAAAGCAGTTATGGGAAGGAGCACAGGAAAATCTCCCTATTATCAATAAACCAAAAGACCTGATGTATTTGATTTATACGTCGGGTACCTCCGGGAAACCTAAAGGTGTAATGTTGGAGCACAGGGGGGTTGTATCAATGACCTCTTATCTTGCCGACTTGTACCAAATGAGCGGAGATGATATAGTTCTGCAGTTCGCAAACTGTATATTTGATGCGTCGGTTTGGGAGCTTACAATTTCACTGTTTACCGGAGCAAGTCTGTGCTTGATACCACAGGAAATCATAGCTGATATAAAGTTATTTGAAGAATATGTTGAGGAACACAATGTTACAGTTACACTTCTCCCGCCACAGTTCTGTCTTCAGACCTCAGTAAAGGGACTCAGAGTATTGACCACCGGAGGTTCTGCAGCGAATAGGGAGGTTATAAGGAAGTACAGTGAAAAGATCAGATTCATAAATGCTTATGGCCCTACAGAGAATACGGTACTGGCAACACATTGGGAATATGTTCCCAGTACTGAAATACCAAATAATATCCCTATCGGAAAACCGATATATAACAGCAGGATATATATCCTCGATGGGAATAACCTGTGTGGTACAGGTATACCGGGTGAATTATGTATTACAGGTGATGGAGTAGCAAGAGGATATTTGAATCTTCCTGTATTAACAAATGAAAAGTTCATTGATAATCCCTTTGGAGAAGGAAAAATGTACAGGTCGGGGGACTTGGCACGCTGGATGCCTGACGGAAATATAGAGTACCTTGGCAGAATTGACGAACAGGTAAAAATCAGAGGCTTTAGGATAGAGCTTGAGGAAATAGAAAGTGTTATCAGAAAGATCCCATACATAAAGGATTCAGTGGCAATAGCCAAGCCGGATAGTAGCGGTGACAATGCCATTTATGCATACCTGGTGTCTGATGAAGAAGTTAATTTAGGCGTATTGAAGGATGAAATCAGAAAATTCTTGCCGGATTATATGATTCCTGGGTACATGATGCAGATTGAGTCAATTCCGGTTACCGGAAGCGGAAAGGTTGATAAACGTGCACTGCCGGATATAGAAATCAGAAGTTCCGGTGAGTATTATGCTCCGCGAAACGAAATGGAAGCGATAATATGTGCTGCCTTTTGTGAGGTGCTGAACTTAGAACAGACGGGAATCCATGACGATTTCTTCGAATTGGGCGGGCACTCCTTGAGAGCCACTAAACTGGTAAATAAAATAGAGGCTGATACAGGTGTCAGATTAGCACTGAAAGACGTATTCAGCAGTCCTACACCGGAACTTATTGCCTCATTGGTTGACGCACATTCCGGCAAGGTGTACAGCAGCATAACCCCAGCTATACAAAAAGAATATTATGCTGTTTCATCGGCTCAGAAAAGGATGTACTTGCTTAATGAACTTGATAATACAGGAGTAGCTTATAATATATCAGGTATTTTGGAGCTATCCGGAAAATTAGATAGTGTTAAGTTCAGCAAAGCTGTCGAGCAGCTGACACACAGACATGAGGCTTTGAGAACCAGCTTCACTGTTATAAATGGTGAACCGGTTCAGGTTATTAATGATAATGTTAATATAGATATAGCTTTTGCCGAGGCAGAGGAAGCTGATATTATGAAGTTGTACAGGGAATTCGTCAGACCATTTGATCTGAGCAAAGCTCCTCTTATGCGGCTGATGGTTGTTTATACCCAAAATAGGATTTCAAATATATTGATTGACATGCATCATATTATTTCAGATGGCATGAGCTTAAGTATTATTCAAAATGATCTTATAAGACTGTATAACGGTGAGGAACTTCCCATACTGGATTTACAATACAAGGATTACAGTGAGTGGATGCTTTCAAGGGATTTAACACCCCAACAGGAATATTGGAAAAATCAATTGAGAGATGAGATTCCTGTACTGGAAATGCCATTGGATTATCCCAGACCTTCGAAGCAAAAATTTAACGGAAGCTCTGTGAAGTCCTTCATCGGTGAAGCCCTGAAGGAACGGCTGCGTCAGTTGGCTCAGAAATCGGGAACTACAGAGTACATGGTGCTTTTTAGTGCTTTGATGATACTCCTTTCAAAATACAGCAGACAGCATGATATTATAGTTGGAAGTCCTGTATCAGGTAGAAATCATAAGGATACCGAAGCAATAACCGGTATGTTTGTAAATACCCTGCCATTGCGGGCTAAACCGAAGGATGGGAAAAAGTACCTTGAATTTCTCGGAGAAATAAAAGAGACATGTCTTAAAGCATATGAAAATCAGGACTATCCATTTGAAGAGATAGTAGAAGCAGCCGGAGTAAGTAGAGACTTATCAAGAAATCCGCTTTTTGATGTGATGTTTGTAATGGAAAACAATGAACAGAATACGGAGAACTTTGACGGACTTGTTTTCAATGACTCGGTACAGGATGACAGACATACTACATCCAAATTTGATTTAACATTTACTTTGTTGCCATATAAGGACGGATACCAGCTTCTTTTAGAATACAGTACGGATTTATACAAAGAAGACAGTGTTCTTGGAATAATGAATCATTATATACAAGTACTAGAATCCATTTCAGCCAACTATTATGGAACAGTCGGTGATATTGAGATGCTTACAGAAGCGGACAGAGTTAGCATTGCCAAGTTCAACATGACTGAAACGGACTATCCCAAGGGCAAAACATTAGTTGAACTCCTTGAAGAGCAGGTTAACAAGGCTCCTGATAGTATTGCGGTAGTGTTCGATGACACCAATATAACGTATTATGAAATGAATAAAAGATCCAACATATTGGCCGGCAAGCTGCGAAGTATGGGAATACAGCCGGATGACAGGATTGCTGTTCTGGCAGAACGCAGTGTAGAAATGATTATAGGCATCTGTGCGATTCTTAAGGCGGGTGGAGCATATGTGCCTATAGACACCAGATATCCCAAAGCAAGAATCAGATATATCATAGAAGATTGTTCAGCAAAAGCAGTTCTTGTCCATAAGAACTTAATAGATGCCGGAATACCTGTAATTGATCTGGCGGAAAAGAGTATATGGGAAGGTAGCAGTGATAATCTGCCTACAGTTAATACCCCTTCGGATTTGGCATACATTATTTATACCTCGGGTACCACAGGAAATCCAAAAGGCTCCATGATAGAGCACAGGAGTGTTATCAGGCTTGTTAAGGACACTAACTATATCACTTTTGGAACTGATTCGGTTATCCTGCAAACAGGTGCAATGGCTTTTGATGCTTCAACCATGGAAGTCTGGGGGCCATTGCTTAACGGAGGAAAGCTTGTCCTTGCTGATTACGATGTAATCCTTGAAGCAAATGCCTTGGAAAAGGTTATTTTAAAGCACAAGGTTAATACAATGTGGCTTACTTCAACATTATTCAACCAACTGGTAGAAATGAAATGCAGCATTTTTGACTCTCTGGATACCCTATTGATAGGGGGTGAGAAGCTGTCTGAAAAGCATGTAAGGATATTTAAAAAGGAAAATGCTAAAACAAGACTGATTAACGGATACGGTCCAACTGAAAATACCACATTCACAACAACCTTCTGTATTCCGGATGATTTTGAGAAAATACCAATCGGAACCCCTATTGCAAATACCAGAGTTTATATTGTTGATGACCACAAAGAACTTTGCGGTATCGGTATTCCGGGTGAGATATGTGCTGCGGGGGCAGGTGTTTCCCGAGGGTATCTGAACAGGCCTGAACTAACGGAGGAAAAGTTTATTCCGGGTGTTTTAGGCGAAGATGTGCTGTATTGCACCGGAGATTTGGGAAGGTGGCTTCCCGACGGTAACATTGAGTATTTAGGAAGAATTGACGAGCAAATCAAAATAAGAGGCTTCAGAATTGAGCTTAGTGAAATAGAAACTGTCATAAAAGGGCTTGATGAAGTTAGTGACTGTGCAGTAATGGTTCGTGAGGATGAAGTAGTACAGAAGGCAATATATGCATATATTGTCCCTAAAAACACCATTTCGACTATGGATGTCAAGGAACAATTGAGAAAGCTGTTGCCGGATTATATGATACCTTCATTTATAGCGATGTTGGATAAATTGCCTGTAACTGCAAATGGAAAATTGGATAAAAGGGCTTTGAATAACATAAAGGCATCAAGCCTCAGAGAACAGGTTGCACCGGGTACTCATACTGAAAAGTTGATATATTCGATTTTTAGTAATGTATTAAAGACAGACGAGCTGTCCATAAAGGATGACTTCTTTGAAATGGGTGGACACAGCCTTAGGGCTATGCGTGTTATCAATGAGATTGAAGAAGAAATGGGAATTCGACTTTCATTAAAAGATATTTTTGAATATCCTACAATTGAGAAATTGTCTCAATTTGCAGAAAAAGCTATAAACGGTGGTTTTGAGCCAATCCCTGCGGTTGAACAGAATAAATATTACCCGATGTCATCAGCCCAGAAGAGAATGTACATGATTTATCAAATGGATGAAACAGGTCTTTCGTATAATATGCCATTTATTATGAAGGTATCCGGAGGTCAGCTTGACTTTGGAAGATTGGAACATGCTTTCACGGAACTGCTGAGACGTCATGAAATTCTGAGAACCGTATTTAAAATGATAGGCGGTAATTTGGTTCAGGAAATTCAAGATAAGCCACTGGTGGATTGCGTATATGAGGAATGCAACGATTCTCTTGAAAATATAATTAATAGTTTTGTAAGAAAGTTCAAGCTGGAGGAACTACCTCTTATTAGATTAAAGGTAGTTCGTACGAAATCCGAAGAATATGTGATGTTGGATATGCACCATATCATATCTGACGGAATGAGCTCAGTAATTATGTTTGATGAACTTATGAAACTGTATGGCGAAAAAGAACTTATGCCATTAAGAGTACAGTACAAGGATTACAGCCAGTGGATTAATTCGAGAGATTTCAATAGTCAAAGGCAGTACTGGAAAGATCAATTCACAGGCGATATACCGGTACTTGATTTTCCTCTGGACTTTACAAGACCGCAGATTCAAACCTTCCGGGGTAAGACAATAGAGACAACTATTACAGATGAGACAAGAAGTAAGATAATAAAGCTTACTCAGGATACTGGAACAACGGAATATATGGTGCTGTTGGCTGCATTTACAATGCTTTTGGGTAAATACACCAGACAGGAAGATATAGTCGTAGGCAGCCCAATATCAGGAAGAACACACAAGGATACTGAAAGCATGTTGGGTATGTTTGTAAATACTCTGGCCTTCAGAACATTCCCGGAAAAGGAAAAGAGCTTTGGAGAATTCCTGAAAGAAGTAAAAAGCACAGTTATGAATGGATACGACAATCAAGAATATCCATTTGAGGAATTGTTGGAAGACTTAAATATAGAGAGAACCATATCCAGAAATCCATTGTTTGATGTGATGTTTGTCTACCAGAATAATGAGAAGATAAACTTAACCACAGAGGAATTCAGCCTTGAGCCTTGTGCTTCAGGCACGGATATTGAAAAATTTGATATTACTGTAATTATAAGTCCTTTGGAAAAGGGTTATACCGTATCCGCAAGTTATTGTACTGATCTCTTTAAGGAAGAGTCAATTGATTTATTATTGGTACACTTTAAAAATGTTATAGAAAATGCTATTGGAGATACAAGTCTTAAACTCAGGGAAATAAGTGCCCTGGATAATGATGAGTATAAAAAAGTAACAGATAGATTTAATGACAATAAAACAGCCTACCCTGCACATAAGACTATCGGAGAGTTGTTTGTAGAACAGGCAAGACTTTCACCTGATTCGGTAGCACTAATGTCCGACAGCACTGCAATAACATACGCTGAGCTTGATATCCTATCCGATAAAATAGCTACGGCCTTGAGAAATGAAGGAGTAAGATCAGGTGATTTTGTTGCGGTAACAACTGAGAGAACATTGGAGACTATTATTGGAATCTTAGGTATTGTAAAGGCTGGAGGTGCCTACGTACCTATTGATTTAAACTACCCTGCAGAAAGACTCAAATATATACTAGAGGACTGTAAACCAAAAGTTTATTTGCAAGGCAAGGAAAAATTACCTCTGGATACAGGGTGCAAAGTTGTTGATATTACCCATATAGGTGACTATCCGGTAGAAACTCCGGAAAATATCAATGGCCCAGAGGATTTGGCATATCTGATTTATACATCCGGCACAACCGGAACTCCGAAGGGGGTTATGGTGAAGCATAGGAATGTTGTGAGACTGGTAAAAAATACAAACTATGTGTCCCTTGACGGAAATACTGTGGTAATGCAAACAGGTTCACTTGCTTTTGATGCCTCTACATTTGAAATCTGGGGAGCACTATTGAATGGCGGAAAGTTGGTTATTGCATCTAATGAGGTACTCACAAATGAAAAGTATCTTTACAAGGAAATAGTAAATAAGGGCGTTAATACAATGTGGCTGACATCATCCCTTTATAACCAGATGATTTCAGGCAACAGTAGTATGTTTGACAGTATTTCATACCTTTTGATTGGTGGAGAAAAATTGTCTGAAAAGCATGTTAATATGCTAAAGGCCGTGAATAATAAAACACATTTGATTAATGGCTATGGGCCTACTGAGAATACTACATTTACAACAACATATGAAATTGAAGAATGCATGAACCAGATACCAATTGGACGCCCTATTGCAAATACACAGGTGTACATAATGAATGGACATGAGGTGTGCGGAATAGGAATGCCCGGAGAATTATGTACATCAGGGGACGGTTTATCTGATGGTTATCTCAATAATCCTGAGCTGACTGCTGAGAAGTTTGAGCCCAATATTTTCGGAGAAGGCAACATGTACCATACAGGAGACCTTGTAAGATGGCTTCCTGATGGAAATATCGAATACCTTGGAAGAATTGACCAACAGGTTAAGATAAGGGGCTTCAGAATCGAGTTGGGTGAGATTGAGACAACAATAAGGAAAAGTGACACTATAAAAGATGTAGCGGTGGTGTTAAAAGAAAAGACCGATAACGAAAAATATATCTGTGCATATGTGGTCATGAAAGACGGAAATGAAGCTTCCGGATTGAAAAATGAGCTCCGTAAAACTTTGCCGGAATATATGATACCGGCTAAAGTAATTCAATTGAATGAGCTCCCTTTAACAATAAACGGAAAATTGGATAGAAAGCGACTTCCAGAGGTCGATTTCACTGAGGATTCAGAATATATTGCTCCAAGAAATGAACTTGAAAATACTGTTGCCGGAATATTTGCGGATATTCTTAATATTGAAAAAGTAGGAGTGACAGACAACTTCTTTGAATTGGGTGGCCATTCACTGCGTGCAACAAGACTTATTAACCGTATCGAAGAAACGGCCGGAGCAAGAATCTCATTAAAAGACATATTCGTTTATCCTACTGTTGAAATGATTTGTTCATTTATATCTGAAAATAAAAACAACAGTGAATACGAACACATTCCAAAGGCTGAAGTTAAAACATATTATGATATGTCTTCTGTTCAGAGGAGAATTTATCTTCTGAATCAAATGGAGCCGGATGGAATCGCATACAATATGCCAAGATTCATGAAGATTGAAGGAACTCTGGACGCTGAAAAAATGAAGCAAGCATTTATAAATATGATGGAAAGGCATGAAATACTGAGAACCTCCTTTATGATGCATGACGGAAGAATGGTTCAGCAGATAGAGCCTTCTATCGATGTAGATTTTGAATATAGCATGTTAAGCAATGGTGACTTGGAAAAAACCATGAGGAACTTTGTCCGTCCTTTTGATTTAGGCAAAGCACCGTTATTCCGTGTAAAGCTGATAGAAAACAACGGTTGTTGGTATATGCTCTTTGATATCCATCACATAATATCTGATGGAATGAGCAGCTCACTGTTCTGGAAAGAGGTAATGCAGTACTATATTGGAAAGAATCCTGATGAGTTAAACCTACAGTACAGGGATTATAGTGAATGGATGCTTTCTAGGGATATGAAACCACAAGAAGAGTACTGGATATCTAAATTTGAGAATCATGTTCCTGAGCTTGACTTAAGGTTGGATTATCCTCGTTCAAGAGTTCAGGGATTCAGTGGAGATACAGTGGAGTATGCCATCGGAAAAGAACTGAAGCAAAAAATAGACCAATTCTGCAGAACTGAGAATGTGACTCCGTATATGGTATTCATGTCAGCGGTTATGGTACTGCTTTCCATACACAGTGGACAGGAGGAAATACTATTAGGAACTGCAATGTCCGGAAGAACTCACAAGGATACCGAGGAAATGCTAGGTATGTTTGTCAATACAGTGGTTATTGACGGTAATCCTGCACCGTTGAAGCAATGTATAGAATTTATAAATGAAGTAAGGAATGCTTCTTTAAAAGCAGCAGAAAATCAGGAATACCCCTTTGATGAATTACTGGACAAGCTAGAAGTTAAAAGGGATATATCAAGAAATCCTTTATTTGATGTTATGTTTGTTATGCAGAATAATGAAAAATACATGTTTGACGCTGGTGACATGAGAATAACAGATATCTCGGCAGAGTTTAAGGTTGAGAAATTCGACATCACAATAGCGGTTGGAGAGCAGGATAGTGAATATATAGTCAACATGGGGTATCGGAATGATTTGTTTAAAGAGTCCTCAATGCAGGTTATGCTCTCACACCTCCAAGCTATTATAAACAGCATGGTTCAGGATCCTTATCAGAGTATTAAAGACATTCAGCGAATAAGTGAGGATGAGCAGCATAAAATTCTGAATATATTCAACAACACGGATACCGATTATCCAAGAAATAAAGCAGTGTCTGAAATCCTTAATGAACAGGCAGAAGAGAGTCCTGATGAAATAGCGGTCATATGTGGTAATGATAAGATTTCATACGCCGAACTTGGCAGGAAATCTGATATATTGGCAGTCAAACTGAGAGCCATGGGTGTTGGAAGGGATGATACTGTTGCTGTTCTGGCACAAACAAGTATAGAAATGATAATAGGAATATGTGCCATACTCAAAGCAGGAGGAGCGTACGTACCTATTGACGTCAGGTATCCGGAGGCGAGAGCACAGTTTATAATTAGAGACTGCAATCCTAAAGTGGTACTTACATATAGTGCCAGGATTGACACAGAGGTGCCTTTGATAGATTTGTCAGATGCAGATATATTTGAAGGAGCTTACAGTAAGGTTGAGGTTATAAATAAGCCTACAGATTTGGCATATATCATTTATACATCAGGAACAACAGGAAATCCTAAAGGCACAATGATTGAACACAGGAGCATATTGCGTCTTGTTAAAAACAATAATTTCTTGGAGCTAGACAGGGACACTGTCATTATGCAGACAGGGGCTATGGCCTTTGATGCCTCGACCTTGGAAGTCTGGGGTTCATTGCTGAACGGAGGTAAGCTTATTCTGGCAGAACAGGAGGTAATATTAAATGCAAACCTTCTGGGTGCTGCTATAGAAAGATATCATGTAAATACAATGTGGCTGACTTCTACTTTGTTTAATCAGCTTATTGAAACTGATTGCCGGATATTTGATTCTCTGAAGTACTTACTTATAGGTGGGGAGAAACTGTCTGACAAGCATGTAAGAATGTTTAAGGAAAATAATATATCCACTAGACTGATAAATGGGTATGGGCCTACTGAAAATACAACTTTTACTACTACATATTCCATACCGGACAAGTTTGAAAGGATGTCCATAGGCAGCCCGGTTTCAAATTCAAAGGTATATATACTTGATAAAAATAACAACCTCTGCGGAATAAATGTACCGGGTGAATTGTGTACAACAGGGGATGGTGTAGCACGAGGATATCTCAATAGAGAAGAGCTTACCGGAGAAAAGTTTACGGATAATCCTTTCGGAGAAGGCAGAATGTACCGTACGGGGGATTTGGCCAGATGGCTTCCAGACGGAAATATCGAATTTCTTGGAAGAATTGACGAGCAGGTAAAAATAAGGGGGTTCAGGGTAGAACTCGGTGAAATTGAGACAGTAATAAAAGGTATCGAGGGTATAAAGGATTGTGCTGTCATTGTCCGGGAAGATGACAAGGGAGACAAAAGAATATGTGCCTTTATTGTTGAGGATGATGCGTGTAGAGAGGTTGATGTCAGGGCATCTCTTAGAAATCTGTTTCCTGATTATATGATACCTTCATATATTGCCAAACTGGATTCCCTGCCGGTAACCAGAAATGGAAAGCTGGATGTGAGGGCTTTGCCTGAAATTCTTATGGAGGAAACAGATACATATGCTGCACCTGAAAATGATACCCAAAAAGTAATAGCCGGTATTTTTGAAGATGTATTGGGAATCAAGAAAGTAGGAATTAAAGACGATTTCTTTGAACTGGGAGGACATTCCCTAAAAGCCACTAAGGTTATAAACAGGCTTGAAGCAGAGATGGGTTGCAGAGTCTCACTGAAGGATATGTTTACTTATTCCACGGTTGAAAAACTCAGTGAGATAGTAGACGAAAGTAATAACAATTTTACTGAAATACCTATATTTGAAGAAAACCCATATTATCTAATGAGCTCTGCACAAAAGAGAATATTTATCGTAAGCCAGTTTGATGAAACCCGTACAGCGTATAATATGCCAATGGTATATGTTGTTCACGGTGAATTGGATATAGAAAAACTAAAAGCTGCATTTAGTAGGCTGGTATACCGTCATGAGATATTGCATACCCGCTTTTACATGAAACAGAATGAAGCGGTACAGGAAATTATTGATTCCTGCCGGTTAGATTTCGAATACGAAGAAAGCAGCAGCTTTAATGTGGACGAAGCAGTGAGAAAATTTGTAAGGCCTTTTGATTTCATGAAGGGAGGTTTGTTAAGGGTAAAGGTCATAAAGCATTATGACAATTATTACCTGTTCGTAGACACTCATCATATAATTTCAGACGGCATGAGCGTGTCAATTATGTTTAAAGAATTATCCGAGTTATACATGGGCAAAGAATTGCCGGAATTGAGAATTCAATATAAAGATTATTGCCAATGGATGACTACAAGGGGCATTGAGAAGCAGAAAGAGTATTGGTTGCAGGAATTTTCTGATGAAATACCTGTACTTGAGTTACCTCTGGATTTTAAACGTGAAAAGACACAAAGCTTTAATGGTAAAATAATAAATTCATCCATCGAAGAAGGCATAAGGGAAAATGTAAAAAGACTGTCAAAGAGTACCGGAGCCACGGAATACATGGTGCTTTTATCAGCTATTATGATAACTTTGGGTAGGTTCAGCAATCAGGAGGATATTGTGGTGGGAAGTCCTATATCCGGTAGAACCCACAAGGATGTTGAGAACCTCATGGGTGTGTTTGTAAATACTCTGGCACTCCGTGGCAAACCGGAAGGCCATAAGAAATATATTGATTTTCTGAATGAAATCAAGGAAAAATTATTGAAGGCATACGAGAATCAGGATTACCAGTTTGATGATCTTGTGGAAGCACTGGACATAAAAAGGGACTTCTCCAGAAATCCACTGTTTGATGTTATGTTTTCCTTCCAGAATAATGATAATGCAATACTGGAAATAGATAATATAACAATGGAACCGGTAGAGCACTGTATGGAAAGTCAGAAGTTTGATCTGACAATATATATCGGAGAGTCTGAAAATTCAGGCTATGATATGAGTATAGGCTATTGCACAGACTTGTTTAAAGAAGATACCATCCGAAATATTATCAATCACTTTATGCTTATACTTAAAAATACACTGGAAAATCCGGAACAAAAAATCATGGATATTGAGATTCTGAGTCCCGAAGAAAAGGACAGGCTGCTGAATCAGTTCAACAATACCGGGACAACGTATCCAAGCAATCTTACAATATGTCATCTCTTTGAAAAACAGGCTGATTCAGCCCCGGATGCCATCGCGGCAGTATATAAGGGCATCAAGCAGTCATATTCGGAGTTGAATAGTGCGGCAAACCGTATTGCAAATCATCTGAAGAGACATAATGTGGGCAAAGAAGACATAGTAGGGATAATGCTTGAGCCATCCGAGTTTGTTTTGTCAGGGTTACTCGGAATACTGAAATCAGGAGCAGCATATTTGCCGATAGACCCTGATTATCCTGAAGAACGAATAGAATACATGCTTGAGGACAGTAAAGCGGAAATTTTGCTCACACAACAAAGTTTGGCAGATAAAGTGGAGTTTTCAGGAAAGACAATATGTATTGATGATGATTTCTCATATGAATCAATGGAATTTGTATCAGAAAACAAACCGTCTGATCTGGCATATGTAATTTATACTTCGGGATCTACAGGAAAGCCAAAGGGGGTAATGGTTGAGCACAGATGTATAACCAATCTGGTTTATTGGCACAACCGTGCATATAGTGTCACAGAAAAAGATATCGCTACCAAGTATGCCGGGTTTGGGTTTGATGCATCTGTATGGGAGATATATCCTTATTTGGCGGTTGGAGCACAGATTCATATAATTGAGAAGGATTTACGTATGAATATGGCCGGACTGAATAATTACTTTGAGGATAATGGTATTACTATCAGCTTCCTGCCAACTCAGATATGTGAACAGTTCATAAAACAGGATAACAGGTCGCTGAGGGTATTATTAACCGGAGGAGACAAGCTGAGAAGTTTCATTTCCAAAGGTTATTCATTGGTGAATAATTACGGGCCAACGGAAAATACTGTAGTTTCCACCTACTTCAAGGTTGACAGGGAATATGACAATATACCTATAGGAAAGCCCGTGGATAACGTCAGAGCTTATGTAATAGATAAAAATTACAAGCTGGTTCCCGAAGGAATGCCGGGACAGCTTGCCGTTGCAGGAGATAGTCTGGCTCGGGGATATTTATTTAATGAAAGCCTTACAAAGGAGAAGTTTATTGAAAATGTTTTTTCCTATGATTCGAGGATATACCTGACGGGAGATATTGTCAGGTGGACCAAGGATGGAAATCTGGAGTATCTGGGAAGATGCGATGAGCAGGTTAAAATAAGAGGAAACAGAGTAGAAATAGGCGAAATTGAAAAGGTGGCATTGCAGTTCCAAGGTATTACAGATTGTGTGGCAACTGTGTGGGAGACAAAATCTGCTGATAAGAGGATAGCTTTGTACTACTGTGCTTCCGAACCTATAGACGCACAGGAACTGAAAGCTTTTATTGCAAGGTTCCTCCCGGGATATATGATACCAAATGCATACTGCTTACTTGATAATATGCCTGTAACTTCCAATGGGAAGGTTGATAAAAAGAAGCTGCCTGATCCGGAAGCTTTTGAAGAAAAAGTAGAAATTACAGTTGAAATGACAGAAATAATGCAAAATGTGTTGGATGTATGGAAAGAAGTATTAGAAACAGAAAACATAGGTGTATATGATAATTTCTTTGATGTGGGTGGAAATTCTATACTATTAATCAGTATGCACGAAAAACTAGAAGAGATTTATCCGAAAGCACTTAGTATTTCCGATATTTTTGCAAACCCTTCAATTGTTATGCTGGCGGAAGTTATTGAGAAACAGCAGAACAGAAATGGCGAATACAGGCAGTTAAAGGGAATCATTTTCCCAGAGGTATTTTTCAGTGGGGACAAGGAAAATGGGGGAACCGGCAGATATAATTATTCTTGTACACAGGAACAAGTGCACGGTATATTCAGACAAGAGGCTGATTACACTGAATTACAGAATATATTTACAGGTATATACTATTACCTGCTGAATAATATCAGTAAGCAGGAGCAAATTCAGGTTCAATGCAGGATTAGCGACAGTGAATATTACTCTTTGGACATTGATCTTGAGAATAATCATTTGCTGGACAGTATAGTAAATAAGGTTAAAGAGGCTAGGGAACATGCTGTAAAAAATTCTTACGGTTTAAATGAAATATCAAGGGCCTTCATAGAAAATATGGATGGAAATCAGGTTGTACCTCTCTTGAAGTTTGGTAATAAGTCTTCAAAAGAAGAGTCCGTGCTATTTGACTATGAGATTTGTATAAAAATCATGGAGGACACAATTTCCTTTGATTTGATTCAATTTAATGAAAGGCTCAACGGAGAATATATGGAACATATGCTTAATTCATATATTAACCTGATACTTAAGCTTTTTGGATTGCAATAACATTTTAGCCGGAGGGGTGTATTAGCCTTTCCGGCTTGTTTTTTTGCAAATATACAAAAAAGTGTTCCAATTCCAAATTAGCTGGATCAATATATGCCACACTTACTATAAATGCTGGCCCTAAAAATTTAAGTACGGTTCTAATTCTACCAATTGATTTACTATTATGTGGTATAACTCTTCCAACACTTAAGGATTCCGCTTGTGAACCCAATGCCGGTGAAAAGCTCTCATCCAACAAAATTAACACCTCTATACTTGTTTATACTTAACTAATAACTTTAGCTTAGTCTAATTTCGTTTACCTAATCTAAAATATGTATCGTTATATAAAAGTGTTACAGATGGGTACAAAAAAAGACCAGGGGTTGTTGCAAGAATAGTTTTTATCTTTTCTAGCGTGTACGTGAGTATAAATTGTATCAATGGAAGCTTGGTTAAAGATATTTGCAGATGTTTGTCGGCGAACATGAATATTTTACCGGAAAACCTATCACGAGGTAGGTTTTAGCGAAACCATGAATCATGGACGATGAATGTGAGCGACGGTAAAATATCCTATGATGAGCCGCTAGAAACACTTGCAAATATCTTGGAAGCAATCATTGATATAATTTATATGGGAGTACAAGTGTTAAAACAAAAAACTTTTTGTTTTGCAACCGCCCCTCTAAATTAAAGAACTGTTACCCGATATCTTGTTTACAGAAATCCCGGAATTTTTGAATCAAATCGGGATTTAATGATAGAAATTTGTTAAACATATTTAATGTTGATAAGGTTCCGGCTGAAATACTGTGTTCCACTAATTCAGTTTCAACAAGAACATCTTCATCTGCCCCAAGATTTTTTAGAAAGCCTTCTATAATATTGTGTCTATCCAACAAAAACTTACCAAGCTCACGTCCGTTATCAGTCAAAAATATAATTCCATACTTTTTATATTGGAGCAATCCAATTTTGCTTAGCTTTTGAACCATTTTAGTTGCAGAGGGAGCTGCTACGTTAAGAAGCTCAGAAATGGTATTAATTCTCATATAGCCTTCTGTCAGGCTGTTTCTGTATATCATTTCAAGATAATCTTCCATTGAAGATGTGAGGAGATTTTTATTTTGCATTAAAAGCTGGTATCCTCTTACAGTATGAAATTTTGATAGCTCTTCCATTAATGTCACTTCCTTTACGTGAAACTGCCTGAAAAGTATCTATAGACATTTATATTCATTTATAAAAAATATATCACATAAAATTCCCTGTATGGTGCATAAACCAACCATTTATTATATTGTTTTTGAAGTCATAATATAATAAAATTAGGATGTTAAAAAATAAAGGGTTTTCTTTTGGGCAAAATTGGAGGTAAAAATGCTTTTAATATATAACGGCAAAATAGTAACAATGTCAGATACGGATTATGAAAATGGATACGTGCTTATTGATAATGATAAAATAATAGCTGTAGGAAAGGATATATCAGAGGTTAAGGAACAACTGATACCGGATACAAAGAGAATAGATGCAAACGGAGGCTACGTATTACCGGGCTTTATAGACCCTCACAGTCATATAGGAATGTGGGAGGATGCAGTTGGCTTTGAAGGTGACGACGGAAACGAGTCTACTGACCCGGTAACACCTCAATTGAGAGCAATAGATGCTATTTACCACGCAGACAGGTCATTTGTGGAAGCGTATGAAAGCGGTGTGACAACTGTTGTCACAGGCCCGGGTAGTGCAAATGTAATCGGCGGACAGTTTGCTGCCATAAAAACCTACGGACGATGTGTAGATGAGATGGTTATAAAGCATCCAGTAGCAATGAAGGTGGCATTCGGAGAAAATCCAAAAACAGTGTATAACGAAAAACATCAGGCACCTATGACCAGAATGGCCACTGCTGCAATACTTCGTGAAAGTCTGTTAAAGGCAAAAGAATATCAGGAACTTTGGGAAGAATATAAAAAAGACCCTGAAGAATATGATAAACCTGAGTTTGACTTTAAGATGGAGGCATTACTTCTGGTATTAAACAGGCAGATACCTTTAAAAGCTCATGCACATAGAGCCGATGACATAATAACTGCTATCAGGATAGCTAAAGAATTTGATGTAGATATTACACTTGACCATTGTACAGAAGGTTATCTAATAAAAGACATTCTGGCAGAAGCAGGACTTCCTGTAATTATAGGGCCAATGCTTACCGACAGGTCAAAAATAGAATTGAGAAACCAGAACCTTAAAACTCCTGGAATTCTTTCAAAAGCAGGGTTAAAGGTTGCAATAATGACTGACCACCCCTGTGTTCCACAACATCATTTGTGTCTGTGTGCTGCAATCGCTGCCCGTGAAGGTATGGATGAAAAAGAAGCCTTAAAGGCAATAACAATAAATGCTGCAGAAATAACAGGTATCAGTGATCGGGTAGGTTCTCTTGAAAAAGGAAAGGATGCCGACATCGTTATATTTAACGGAAATCCGTTGGAATTGAAAACCACCGTACAGAAGACTATAATAAACGGTGTTGTAATTTATGAAAGGAAACAGGATGAATAAACTTGAAACACATTCCTTTGAAGAAACAGTAGAAGCAGGAATAAAGCTCGGTAATATTCTTAAACCCGGTGATGTAATTTGGCTGTCAGGGGATCTGGGAACAGGAAAAACCGCTTTCACCAACGGGATAGCAAAAGCCTTGGAAATAGACGCTTATATAACCAGCCCTACCTTCAATTTGGTAAATGAATATGAAGGAAGGCTGCCATTATACCACTTTGATGTTTATAGGATTGCCGACCCGGATGAGATGTTTGATATTGGTTTTGACGAATATTTAAATAATGGCGGTGTGACGGTAATTGAATGGGGAGAGCAGATAGCAGAAATTCTTCCGTCAGAAATAATACGTGTTACTATAGAGAAAAATCTTCAAAAGGGATTGGATGTAAGAGAAATAACAATAGAATTTATCGGCAGTCGGTATTCCGACTACAGGATTTAAGCGGAGGCTAATATGAGAATACTTGCTGTGGAC
>JAEYNY010000116.1 GCA_023412275.1 Bacillota bacterium | reverse complement strand
TTCTATTATCCTGATTGTAATAAATACAAATATAGCCGAAAAACTCAGGTAGTACACAATTGGTGCAAGAGAAAGAATTCCGGCATAGAAATCTTCTGTTCTTGAAAACAGAGAGAACCAGTTTAATACTTTAGCTGTTACTCCACCGAGTGCCGGAGCTATTCCTTGAAGCAACCACATAAGTACCAAGCCAACTACACTTACTATTGCAGCTATTATCTGGCTTTCGGTTAATGATGAAGCAAATAAACCAAATGCAAGGAATGAAGCACCTAAAAGTATAAATCCTATATATCCGCCGATAATTTCAGACATTGCAGGTTGTCCAAGAACTGCAAGAATTATGGGGTATATAAACGTAATAGCTGTCATTATCAAAAATACACTAAAAGCTGCAAGATATTTACCAACTACAATATTTGTCAAGCTGGTAGGCGATGTAATCAGCATAACTTCCGTACCGCTCTTTCTTTCATCTGCCAGTATCTTCATTGTGAGTATAGGAATAATAATTATTAGTATTATAGACATATAGTTCATGTTAAAACTAAAGTCTGCTGTCTGTGATACAAGGTTTATATAAAATAATATTGAAGCAACCAAAACAAACATGCCCATCATTACGTAAGCCGTAGCCGAAGTAAAATATGATTTGAATTCCTTTTTAAATATAGAAAACATAATTATATAACCTCCTTTTCCTGTGTGGTAATCTGCAGGAATATGTCTTCAAGAGTAAGATCAAGTGATTTCAACTCTATAATAGGATATCCTGCCTTAGCCATAGCAAAGAAAAGAGGACGTCTTACGTCGACTTCCTTATCAGACTCGATGATGTATTCAACAACATCCTTATCCTTTTCTAAATGGGGTTCTACATATTTGATTCCGTAAATTCCCTGAATAAATCCAATGATTGAACTCTTAGGCCCGGCGATTGTAGCAGAAAGCTTGCTAACAGTACCCATTCCTTTCGAAAGGTTTTCAGGAGTATCTACCGCTGCTATTTTACCCTTATTGATGATAACAACTCTTTCACAAACTGCACTAACTTCAGGCAGAATATGTGAACTCAGTATTATAGTATGCTGCTTTCCAAGAGCCTTTATCAGCTTTCTGATCTCTATTATCTGCTTCGGGTCAAGACCAACTGTAGGTTCGTCAAGGATAAGCACTTCAGGACTTCCCACAAGTGCCTGAGCCAAGCCAACTCTTTGTTTGTATCCTTTTGAAAGATTTTTTATCAATCTGCCCCTAACATCTGTTAGTTTAACCAATTCCATAATATCATCCATCTGGCTCTTCTTCTGCTTTTTACTTACATTTTTTAAATCTGAAGCAAAACCTAGATATTCCGATACTGTCATATCCATATACAATGGTGGAAGTTCAGGCAAATAACCTATTCTTCTTTTTACTTCCGCAGGACTTTCCATAATATCAAAACCGTTAACTTTTACAGTTCCTTCTGTTGAAGGTATAAACCCGGTAATGATATTCATGGTAGTTGATTTTCCGGCACCGTTAGGTCCTAGGAAACCAAGTACTTCACCTTTCTCAACTGTAAAACTTATGTCGTCTACAGCCTTTATCTGACCATAACTTTTGGTCAAATTCTGAATTTCAATCATTTTTTTCCCCCCTAAATTGTTTCCGTGCATTATAACACTTTTTTAGGCATGTTTTTTATATGATACACATGTTATATTATCCACAATTTTTTTTAATAAACTATGAACTAAATGTAACATTTAGTATCTGCTAAATTATATAGTTTTTTTCAGTTCATTTCAAGCTATTATATATTAGAAAGGGTTGGAACTCCTTTTATTCACGGTTTTTTTACAAAATATGTTATGGTAAATGTGTCCGTAAATGCAAAAAAGGATATATTAAATTGGCCAAAAACCCATTTAATATATCCTTAGTTGTTATTTAACTACGGTCAGCAATATTTATTTTTTCTGTTTATCCCAATAAGACTTGACAGAACTGGTCCCATAAGTGAAAATCCTGCAATAAGCATCCATTCGTTCAAACCGAGAGGAACTGTTTCAAATATCCCTTGAAGCGAGGGTATATATACAACGGCAAGTATCATGACAAGGGAACATAAATTAGCCAGAACCAAAGGCATATTGTTAAAAAGATCTATTTCAAAAATGTTTTTCGTTTCCGATTTACATTCAAATACATGAACCAGCTGAGTAAGTACTAATGTCATAAATGCCGCAGTACGAGCAAGCTCCACTTTATCTACAAAATACATAACGGTTACAAATACTCCCAAAGTACTTAGCCCTATAAATATCCCTCTGGCTATTATCAATTTAAGTAAACCATGGGAGAATATATTATCATGTGCACCTCTTGGTCGACGAAACATTATATCGTTTTCAGGTGGGTCCAGGCCAAGAGCAATGGCAGGCAACCCATCCGTAACAAGATTTACCCACAAAATCTGTATTGGCATTAGTGGTATCGGTAACCACAGTAACATTCCAAGGAACATGGTTAACACTTCTCCAAGATTACACGCAAGCATATATCTGATAAATTTTCTTATGTTATTATAAATTACACGGCCTTCTTCAACTGCTGCAACTATTGTAGCAAAATTATCGTCAAGGAGTATCATTGAGGAGGCCTCCTTGGTTACATCTGTTCCGGTTATACCCATAGATACACCTATGTCCGCCTCTTTTACCGCAGGCGCATCGTTAACACCGTCTCCTGTCATTGCAACTATGTGTCCCGTCCTTTTTAAGGCTCTAACAATCATTAGTTTATGCTTTGGAGATACTCTTGCATAAACAGATACGGAATCTGCCAATTTTTCAAGCTGAGCTTCGGTCATCCCGTCAAGTTCCTGGCCTGTCAAAACCTGGTCACCCAATGAATATATATTGAGTTCCTTTGCTATGGCAGTTGCTGTAAGCTTGTGGTCTCCTGTTATCATAACAGGTTTAATTCCTGCCAGTCTGCATTTGCGGACTGCTTCAACAGCTTCCTTTCTGGGAGGATCAATCATTCCCATTAAGCCCACAAAGATAAGTTCATTTTCAATATTTGTTTTACCCGGAATATATTTACCAGTCTCAAGTTTTCTGTATGCTACACCGATAACTCTCAGGGCATCATTTGCCATTGTATCATTAAGCTTTATTATTGACCTTCTGGTCAATTCATCCATTTTGATAACACCCCGTGAAGATAGTATTCTGCTGCATTTATCAATAATCACGTCAGGTGCTCCCTTTGTAAATGCAAGCAACTCTCCGCTGTTGTTTTTGCATATGATGGACATACATTTTCTTTCGGAGTCAAAGGGTATCTCATCAATACGTTTATATGACCTGTTCAGGTAGCTTTCATTTATTCCGGCCTTTGCAGCAGCTATGGTCAGGGCTATTTCAGTTGGATCACCTGAAATCTTAAAGCTTTCCTGCTTTGAAAAAATTGATTTTATTTTCCCCACGGTTGTATGTTCCGGATTAGGACGTGAAATTACAGAGTTATTACATAGTGCGCCTATTTCAAGAGCCAGCCGGACTCCGTCAACTCTCAACGGGTCAGATGGCTTGTTGTCAACAAGAAAATTACCCTCCAGATTATAGCCATTTCCTGTTATGTCAAGTTGATAACCCGAGGCATACATTTTCCTCACTGTCATTTTGTTTTCCGTAAGAGTTCCTGTTTTATCGGAACAGATAACACTGGCACAGCCAAGAGTTTCCACCGCAGGCAATTTGCGTATCAACGCATTTCTTTTCAGCATTCTCTGAACACCCAGGGCAAGAGATATTGTAACTATTGCCGGTAATCCTTCGGGAACTGCTGCAACTGCCAGACTTATTCCTGACAATAACATGTTGAACAGCTTTTCGCCTCTCATTATTCCGGTAACGGACACTATTGCACATATAATCAGACAACCTACTGCTATAAATCTGCCCAAATGCCCCAAACGCTTTTGAAGCGGAGTTTCGTCATCCTCTATATTCTGAATCATGTCAGCTATGCTGCCCATTTCAGTTTTCATACCTGTGGCATAAACTACTGCTTTAGCCCTTCCACCGGTTACAACTGTCCCCATATATACAGAAGATTTCTTATCAAAGGGGTCCATTAAGGCATTTTTGTTCTTTAACTGGTGTTTTTCTACAGGTAGTGATTCACCAGTCAAAAGAGATTCGTCAATTGTAAGGCTGTTACTTTCCAGTATGGCCGCATCAGCCGCCACTCTGTCCCCCGCTTCAAGCACAAGAACATCACCCGGAACTATATCCTCTGCAGGTATATTTGCCTGCTGCTCATTTCTGATGACCTTTGCATAGGGTGCCGCAAGAGATTTTAACGCCTCCATGGTTCTCTCGGTCCTGTACTCCTGCACAAATCCCATTATGGCATTTACTACGATTATTGCTATTATTGTGATTGCTTCTGTCATCTCACCCATAAAGCCCGAAATAACAGTTGAAATCATAAGGATTATAACCATTAAATCAGTAAATTGCTCAAATAGAATTTTAATCGGGGAAATTTTTTTTCTTTCCGACAACAGATTGGGTCCGTGTTTTTCAAGCTTGTGTCTGGCCTCCTTATCAGTAAGGCCCTTTGATAAAAGGTTGTCGGGGTTCGTAAAATTAAGCATGGATTCAGTTACACTCATCTTGTCACCTTTGAAAATCACC
>JAEYNY010000087.1 GCA_023412275.1 Bacillota bacterium | reverse complement strand
AATAAACATACTTAATTCTTTCGATACAAGTATCGTTTATTTGTTCCTTGCATTGAGAAAAAACAGACATCTTTACTATTAAACGTTTGGAGGAATATCAAATGGGTACTATTTATGAGGATTCACTTAAAGCCCACGAAGAGTGGCAGGGAAAAATAGAAGTTGTATGTAAGGCTCCTTTAAAGGATAAAAGAGATCTTTCATTAGCTTATTCACCGGGAGTAGCTCAACCATGTCTCGAAATTCAGAAGGACGTTGAGAACTCATACAAATATACTAGAAGACACAATCTTGTAGCAGTTATCACTGACGGTACAGCTGTACTGGGTTTAGGAGATATCGGACCAGAAGCAGGTATGCCTGTTATGGAAGGTAAGTGCTGTTTGTTCAAAACTTTTGGTGATGTTGATGCGTTCCCTCTTTGTATAAAGTCAAAGGACGTTGACACTATTGTTGAAACTGTTAAATTGCTTTCAGGAAGCTTCGGTGGCGTAAATCTTGAAGATATAGCTGCTCCAAGATGCTTTGAAATAGAAGAAAGATTAAAGAAGGAAACAGATATTCCTATATTCCACGATGACCAGCATGGAACAGCTATTGTTACTGCTGCAGGTCTTATCAACGCATTAAAAGTTGTTGGTAAAAAAATGGAAGATATATCAATAGTTGTAAACGGAGCAGGTGCTGCGGCTATAGCTATTACAAAGCTTCTCTTCTCAATGGGCTTAAGAAAAGTTGTTCTTTGTGATACAAAGGGCGCTATATATGAAGGCAGAGATAACCTCAACCCAATAAAGGCTGAAATGGCTAAAATCACTAACCTCGAAGGCAAGAGAGGTTTATTGAAGGATGTTATTGTTGGAGCAGACGTATTTATCGGAGTTTCAGCAGCAGGAACTGTAACAAAGGATATGGTTAAGTCTATGGCAAAAGATCCAATAATATTTGCTCAAGCTAACCCAACTCCAGAAATTATGCCTGAAGAAGCTCTTGAAGCAGGTGCTGCTGTTGTTGGAACAGGTCGTTCAGACTATCCAAATCAGGTTAATAACGTTCTTGCATTCCCTGGTATCTTCAGAGGTACTTTTGATGTAGGAGCTCGTGAAATAAATGATGAAATGAAGATAGCTGCTGCATATGCAATCGCTGGACTTGTTAGCGATGAAGAAAGAAATGCAGAGTATGTAATTCCAGCTCCATTTGATCCAAGAGTTGCAAAAGAAGTTTCAGCAGCAGTTGCTGAAGCAGCTAGAAAATCTGGTGTAGCTAGAAAGTAATTTTGAACATTAAGATAAAAGACTGCCTTATTTAAAAAGGCAGTCTTTTTTATATAACCACGGGAATTACAATGCTTCCCGCTATTTATTTTACTTATTTAATTAAAAATTATATGGTCTGATTAAAAGTGAATATTGATTGAAAAAGGTATATTACCTATAATGATGACGAAGATGTTGATAGCATTTTTATATGGCAATAACCTAAAGTTAAATATTATCCCGACGAATTTTTAGCCAAAGTTCTGTTTGGGATATTTTATTGATGTTTTGCTGGCTAATCAACTGCCTAAATGCACCGGAAATAATTAATAACTTTTATACTTTGCGGGGGTGGAAATACAACATGAAATTAAATAAAAATGGAATAAAGGATTACAGTGCATGGGAAGCAAACCAAGTAGAAGTACCTAAATTTGATTATGACGAGATGCTGAGAAAGACCAAAGAAGCACCTAGATGGATTCATTTTGGTGCAGGTAATATATTCAGAGGATTTATAGCAGCGTTGCAGCAAAAGCTTCTGAATTCGGGCAAAGCAGATTCAGGAATAATTGTTGCAGAGACCTTTGATTACGAAATCATTGATAGAGTATACAAACCCTTTGATAATCTCAGTTTATTGGTTCACCTTAATCCCGATGGAAGTCTTGAAAAGAAAATTATTGGGAGTGTTTCCGAAAGCTTGGTAGGAGATACGGCCAGAACTGAAGACTGGCAGAGGTTACAAGTAATCTTCCGCAAGCCGTCATTGCAGATAGCCAGCTTCACAGTTACAGAAAAGGGCTATTCACTGACAGGAATGACAAATGAATTCCTGCCAGATGTAGTACACGACATGGAGCATGGATTCAAGGAGCCAAAGAGCCTGATTGCAAAAACGGCATCATTGCTATACGGAAGATACTTGGCAGGGGAATTCCCCATTGCAATGGTGAGTATGGATAATTGTTCCCATAATGGAGACCTCCTTAAAAAATCTATACAGACACTTATTCAAAAATGGGTTGATAATGGAATAGTTGAAAAAGGATTTATTGAATATATCAATAACCCTTCAAAGGTTTCATTTCCATGTTCAATGATTGATAAGATAACTCCAAGGCCTTCTGAAACAGTAAATAAGGCTTTAGTGGAAATAGGACTTGAGAACACTGAAATTATTCGTACAAGCAAGAATACATATATTTCACAGTTTGTAAATGCTGAAAAACCGCAGTACTTAGTAATTGAAGACCAATTCCCCAATGGGAGAATGCCTCTTGAGGATGCAGGGGTGTATTTCACAGACAAAAGTACAGTTGAAAATGTAGAGAGAATGAAGGTTACAACTTGCTTAAATCCTCTGCATACTGCACTTGCAGTGTTCGGGTGCCTTTTGGGGTATACACTCATAGCCGATGAAATGAAGAACCCACAGTTGAGAAAACTGGTAGAGAATATAGGCTATAAAGAGGGAATGCCTGTAGTTGTAAACCCTGGAATTATAGATCCTCAGGCTTTCATAGATGAAGTAATAAACCAGCGTTTCCCAAACCCGTATATTCCGGATACACCACAGAGAATCGCTTGTGATACTTCACAAAAAATACCCGTTCGTTTTGGTGAGACAATAAAGACATACGTAAGCCATCCAACTTATGATGTAAAAAGCTTAACATATATCCCCCTTGTAATTGCAGGCTGGTGTAGATATCTGATGGGAATAGACGACAATGGCAATGCCATGGAACTAAGTCCTGATCCGATGCTAGAACAGTTAAAAACTTATCTCGAAGGCATTGAGTTGGGAAAAGCGGAAACAGTCGGTGAGCAATTAAAGCCATTGTTATCAAATGATAAAATTTTTGGCGTGAATCTTTATGATGCAGGCTTGGGTGAAAAAATTGAAGGATATTTTAAGGAACTCATTGCAGGCAAAGGCGCAGTTAAAAACGTATTAGAAAAGTATGTTAAATAAATCGTAGTATTAAGGAGATGATACTTATGAAGATGACTTTTCGATGGTTTGGTGAAAAGGACGACAGCATAGGTTTGGAGCAAATAAGACAAATACCCGGTGTCACGGGAGTTGTAGGAGCTTTGTATGACGTGCCTGTTGGTGAGGTTTGGCCAATGGATAAAATAATTGCACTCAAAGACACTGTTGAAAAGGCAGGACTGAAGCTTGAGGTTATCGAGAGCGTAAATGTACATGAAGATATAAAACTAGGATTGCCAAGCAGAGATAAATACATTGAAAACTACCGACAGTCTATAATTAACTTGGGAAAAGCGGGGGTAAAGGTTATATGTTATAACTTTATGCCTATATTTGACTGGCTGAGAAATGACCTTGCATATCCGCTGACTGATGGATCCAACGCACTTTGCTATGACCATGATGTAGTAAAGGATATAGACCCGGTTAAATTGGTAGAAGACACTGCAAAAAGCTCAAACGGCTTTACTCTGCCTGGCTGGGAACCTGAAAGATTAAGTGAATTGAAAGATACATTTGAAAAATACAAGAACGTAGATGAAGATAAATTATTTGACAACCTTAAATATTTTCTTGAGAATATTGTGTCTGCATGTGAGGAGGCCGATGTAAAAATGGCCATACATCCGGATGATCCACCGTGGCCTCTTTTTGGTTTGCCAAGAATTGTTACATGCAAAAAAAATCTTGAAAGACTTGTAAAGCTTGTTGACAGTCCATATAACGGATTAACTCTTTGCAGCGGTTCTTTAGGTGCAAATCCTGAGAACAACATACCTGAGTTGGTAAGATACTTCGGTAAAATGGGAAGGATACATTTTGGCCATGTAAGAAATCTGAAGTTCTTCGGAGAAAGAAAATTTCATGAGTCTTCACATCTTTCATCAGATGGTTCCTTCGATATGTTTGAAATCATGAAGGCTTACTATGATATAGGCTTTACGGGATATATCCGTCCCGATCACGGTAGAATGATATGGGGAGAAAAGGCGAGGCCGGGCTATGGTCTTTATGACAGAGCATTAGGGATAGCCTATATTAACGGATTATGGGAAGCTATAGAGAAGATGACTATCGGGGGTAAATAGAGTGCCTAAAACAACCATAAACACGGAAATGTATGATGTAAATGGATATAACTGCTGGCTCTCATACCATTTACTTAAAAACAGCCAGTTAAAAGAAACATATTCCAAGTGGGCTTCCAATATAGTTATTTCACAAGGAGTAGAAGATACAGGAATTGCATTAGATGAGCTTAAAAGGGGTTTTAAAGGAATACTGGGGCTTGATGCTACTGTATCATCATGTGAGCCGGAACAAAGCTCATTCATTGCTCTGGGGGTACTTGGAAGAGGAAAAGATATAGACTCGTACGTAAAGTATGATGAGGTAGTTAAAATCGGCAGTGAAGGCTTTATAATTAAAGCAACCAAAACAGGCAATGGTGAAGCAATAGTTGTAGCCGGTACTACCATAAAAGGCTTGCTTTACGGAGTATTCGGCTTGTTGAGACTATTGCAGACTGAGACAGTGATTGAAGGAATTTTAAAGATTGAAAACCCTGCAAATAAGCTTCGTATTATAAACCATTGGGACAATATAGATGGGAGTATAGAAAGGGGTTATGCAGGTAAATCCATTTTCTTTACAGATAATAAAATAACTGACGACCTTGACAGAATAAGAGATTACGCAAGACTTCTGTGCTCTGTGGGGATAAACAGTATTGTTATAAATAATGTTAATGTCCACAAGTATGAGAGCATGCTTATTACAGACAGATATCTTAAAGATGTTGCAAACCTGGCCGAAATATTCAGGGATTATGAAATAAGGCTGTATCTAAGTGCCAATTTTGCAAGCACTATTGAAATAGGAGGACTTCCTACTGCTGATCCTTTGCATGCAGAGGTAAGAAAGTGGTGGAAGGAAAAGGCTGATGAGATATATTCGATGATACCTGACTTTGGAGGCTTTTTGATTAAAGCTGATTCAGAATTCAGGCCGGGGCCTTTTACCTACGGACGTACTCATGCAGACGGTGCAAACATGCTCGCTGAGGCCTTGGAACCACATGGCGGTCTGGTTATATGGAGATGCTTTGTTTACAATTGTATGCAGGACTGGCGTGACCTTACAACGGACAGGGCACGTGCTGCCTATGACAACTTTATGCCTCTGGATGGTATGTTTAAGGAAAATGTTTTACTCCAGATAAAAAACGGGCCTATGGATTTTCAGGTTCGTGAGCCTGTATCGCCATTATTCGGGGGATTGCAAAAAACAAACCAGCTGTTGGAACTTCAGATAACTCAGGAGTACACAGGACAGCAGAAGCATTTATGCTATCTGGTGCCAATGTGGAAGGAGATACTGGATTTTGATACAATGGCACAAGGCAAGGACACAAGTGTTAAAAAGATTATCACAGGGTCAGTGTTTAATAATAAATTAGGCGGAATGGCGGCTTTAACGAATATTGGAAACGACATGAATTGGACAGGACATCAGATGGCTCAATCCAACACTTACGGTTATGCACGTTTATGCTGGAACCCGGATTTGTCAGCAGAACAAATTACTGATGAATGGGTTCGAATGACTTATTCAAACGACCAAAAGGTTGTAAGTACCGTAAAAGAAATGCTGATGGGTTCATGGAGAACCTATGAAAATTATACTTCACCCTTGGGAATTGGATGGATGGTTAATCCCAATCATCATTACGGGCCTAACGTAGATGGGTATGAATACGACAAGTGGGGAACATATCACAGGGCAGACCATAAGGGAATAGGCGTTGACAGGACAGTCAGGAACGGAACGGGATATGCAGGACAGTATCATAATGATGTTGCCGAGATTTATGAGAATGTGGAGAAGTGTCCCGAAGAATTACTGCTGTTTTTCCACCACGTACCATATGATTATAGACTAAAGACTGGTGAAACATTAATTCAATATATCTACAACACCCATTTTAAAGGGGTTGAAGAGGTAGAAGAATTAATTAACAAATGGAAGAGTCTAAAAGGGTTGGTGGGTGAAGAAATATTCCGACATGTATCGGAAAGACTTGATGGACAGCTTGAACATTCCAAAGAGTGGAGAGATGTAATCAACACATATTTCTACCGAAAAACAGGAATACCCGATGAATTAGGGAGAAAAATATATTAGAGATGTAAGGGGGCGGCTGCAAAACCGACAATTATGGTCAGTTTTGCAGCCGCTCTTGATTTTCACACCTGAAATGGGAAAATTGAGGTACATTGAATATTGGTGGGATTTAATTTTAAACAAAGGGCTAGAATCTTAAATTAGTACCAATAAAATTCTCATATGGTTGAATAAAATGTAAAGAATATAGTACACTTTAATAAATAACAAAATATGGAAAAATGTTAGAGGAGTGATTGAATGTACAAGTTTCACTGGGGTTTATATACTGATGTCAGAATTGAAGACGTTTTTGAGACAATTATAACCTTTACGATTGGTGAAATTACTGAATACAAAGTCAGGAATTATAAGGCAGCTTTTGTAAGAGTTTTCGACGGCAGAAGATGGTATTATTCATCTAATTCTCAGCCGGAGAGGATTCAGGATGAAATCGATAAGCTCAGTGTAATGGCCAAGCCTGATCCACACATAAACGATAATCCAATTGTTAAAAAATTTCAGGTTAATAAAGGAGAATTCTTAAATTTTAGCCAATATGATGTTTTAAAAGTGTCTGAAGATGAAAAAATAAAACTTTTAAAACGTATGTTCTCTATTGTTGAGGAAAATAAATATATTAAAAACTGGGCTGCCAGTTACATTGATTGTAAGAAAGTCAAGGAGTTTTATTCCAGTAAAGGGGCGGAGATTAAATTTGATACCCAGAGGTGTGGCTTTAGGATAAGTTTTGCCATGTCAGAGGGCGAGAGGAAGTTTGGAGAAGCCTTTCAAAAGAGCTCAGATAAATTTGATGAGTTATTGAGTCAGGAGAAGGAACTTAAAGGGTTTATACATAAATGTGAAGATTTCCTGCTTAATGCAAAACCTGTAGAAAAGGGAATTTATACGGTTGTATTGTCACCACTAGCAGCGGGAATATTTGCACATGAAAGCTTCGGTCATAAAAGTGAGTCAGACTTTATGGTTGCAGATGAGACAATGAAGAAAGAGTGGACTTTAGGAACTAAAGTGGGTTCCGATATACTGACAATTGTTGATGACGGAAATGAGCCTGGCAGCGGCTTTTGTGCTTTTGACGATGAAGGTACAAGGGCAGGGAAAACATATCTCATAAAGAATGGTATCCTGGCAGGAAGACTTCACAGTTGTTCAACTGCAGCTATCCTGGAGGAAAACCTCACAGGAAATGCCAGATCAATCAATTTTGAGTATGAGCCCATTGTAAGAATGACTACTACATATATTGAGGGCGGACACGAATCAAAGGAAGAATTATTCAGCAAAGTAAAAAACGGTATTTATATAGAGAATATAAGTCATGGTTCCGGTATGTCAACCTTCACCATAGCTCCCACTCTTGCTTATATGATCAGAGATGGGAAAATTTCTGAACCGGTAAATATTTCTGTTATTACCGGGAACGTATTTAAAACATTATCAGAAGTAGATGGTGTTTCAAATGAAGTAGAGCTTTTATCATTTGTTACGGGAGGATGTGGAAAGATGGAACAATATCCGCTTCCCGTGGGATTTGGTGGGCCATATGTCAGGGTTAACAACATTAATGTGCAGTAAGGGAGGTTTTTATGAAAGAAATATATTCAATTCGAACCACACAAACTTCAATAAATGTTTCGGGGAGTAGAATCGAATCTGTCAGAGGGAAGGATATAACAAAAACAGGGCTCCGGTTATATGACGGGGGCTTTATAGGGGTATCCGGTGCTATCGGCAACTATAGACTTGAGGACCTTGAAAAGAATGCCCGGTCTGCACTGAAAGCAAAAATTGAGTATCCTTACGAATTAAACTCATATAAAATAATGGAAATAGATGCAGCAAAGGAAATTATTAAAGATGAAGACTTTGTTTATGAAATAGAGGAGGCAATTGAGCAACTGGGGAAAACTCACAGCGGCTTTATTTTTTCAAATAAAATCAATATGGATAATATTTCTGTTTCTCTTTGCAATGACAAGGGGCTGGATTTAAGATTCAAGGACAGGGCGATTGATGTGGAACTTGTTTTTAAAGAGAAATCCTCTGCTAGCATAATGGATGGTTTTATAGGTTTCCAAGACAGGCGGTATGATAGAAATGACTTTTTGAGTATGTCTGATGAGATACTCAGTGCATATAAAAACAAGGTTGATTTCACAGAAGGAAATTATCCCGTTGTATTCTTAACTATAGATCAAACTCCTCTTTTGAAGTTTATGTCCGATTTGAACGGAAGAGCATTTGGGACGGGTACCTCACTCTTTTCGGGCAAATTAGAGAAAAAACTGTTTAGTAAAGAGTTTACACTATATAATTCCTTGAATCCTGAAGATGCATGTTTAATGTCCTTTTTTGATTCAGAAGGGACAACTAATAAAAATTACAGGTATCCTTTAATAGAAGATGGTGTTCTAAAGGCTGCCAATACGGACAAGAAAAATGCCGCACTGTACGAATTACCATATACAGGAAGTGCCGTAAGCGCGTTTGATGGTACTCCTCAGCCGGGCTTTCCAAACCCAATGGTCAAAGCGAGTGATAAAACGGCAAAAGAGCTGCTGGGCGGTGATAAGGGTATTATGGTGCTTATGGCATCAGGTGGTGATTTCACCCCACAAGGCGATTTTGCGACACCTGTCCAACTGGCATATTTTTTTGACGGGGAAAAATTGCTTGGAAGGCTACCAGAGCTTCAAGTGTCTTCGAATGTGTTTGAAATGTATGGAAGTAGTTATAGAGGTGTATCCAAAAACGTTGTTTGGCCGTTAGGCGGAATTAAATCAATGATTATGGATATGAAGGTCAGTAAAATATAGGTTTTCGCCAATAAAAACGGCAAGTAAGACATAAACCGCTTACTTGCCGTTTTTTCAAGCACTTTGGTGATACTCCTTTGATTTATTCGGGTCTTTAGCTTGCAGGGTCAATTAGCCTTTATACTTCTGTATTCTCCGGGGTTTATACCCACATATTTCTTAAAAAACCTGTTGAAGCTCTGTTTATTGTTATATCCCAGACTAAGTGCAATATCATTAATATTCATGTTTGTTTGACGGAGCAGACGCTGTGCTTCTTCAATTCTCATGTTGTTTATATAGTTAACAATATTCTCACCGGTCTCGTCATTAAATATCTTTCTTACGTGGGAATAGCTAAGTCCTACATGTTCTGCAAGAGTATTAATTGCAATATCCTTCTTGTAATTTTTATGAATATAATCCAAAATCTTTACTATATGAGACTTTCCTTCGACTTTGAATTTTTCATTATACTCAATAATTTGCAAATAAATATTTGACAGGAATAGACCTGCTTCGTCGAGAGTTTCAATCTCCGCAAGCTTACTGTATATATTAAAGTCATTTCCAAAGACCTTGCTGACGCTGATGTTTAAATCCAGCAAATACTTTATGGTGTTTCCAAGTAACTGGTTGAGTATAAGCATAACATTGTCATAGCTTAGATTTTTGTTTTGCTTAATTTCATCAAAGAAGCAGCTTAGGGAAATCAAAAGTGCATCTTTTGAACCAATATCAATATTGTTGAATATCTGTTTTTCTATATTAAAGGGGTAGAAGTATTTGTTGGTGTCAGCTGTCTCTTCCTTTTGACATATAAAAGCCTCATGTCCCATCATAAATCTTTGCTTTATAAGATTCTGTGCCTCATTATAGGAATTCCTTATATTGAGAATGTCATCATAAATGCCACCGAGACAAACAGTTATAGTTGTTTCTATTACTTTTGCCGCTTCACTCTGAACAATTGAGAAAGCATTTTTCAGTACAGAAGTAACACTTATAACGTCATCATCGGAGATATTTACGATAAGAACTACCTTATCTCCATCTAAAACAACTCCTGAGCATTTATATGATTCACCTACCTTTTCTTCCGACAGGTTCAATATTACTGACTTTAGGTAATACTGATGCTCGTATGAGAAATTTGATACGAAATCACTGTACTTATCTATATATATTACACAGCACAGGGTGTTCTTCAAGGGGAAAAGATGCATTTCATCATCCGCAATTGAAGGCTTTCCCCTTAAAAGGCAAAGTAAATAATTTTCACGAAGATTTTTGTGATCCCTTTCAATGGTTCGGAACAGCTGATCTTCTTGTTTTATCATAGCATCAAAGGTTTTAGAAAGTAGGGTAAACTCATTTCCGTTTCCTATAATATCAACACCTTTTCTGGACTTGATTTCCTGCACCAGTTTTTTCACAGGGTTGAACAATCTGCGCGATATTATATATGACAGCAGTACGAAAAGCACAAGTAAGAAAATTGATATATAAATTATGGACATTTTTAATGAGTTTACCTTGGTAGTCAGGGTATTAAGAGAAAAAACACCAACATATGTCCAGTTTTCAGCTCCGGTTTTCAGATATGTAATAAGAAACCTTTTGCCGTTAATGCTTTCTATAAAATGACCTCTGTCTACGCTGCTGCTTAAAACCTTCGAAATATAGGAAACATTGGACAAGTTCTTATTAAGAATAGTCTTATCAACTGAAGATATTACTTCACCCTTGGAATTGATAATACTTATAAAGTCGCTGATATCGTAGTTATTACTGTTAATAAGATTACTTAACCTGCTTTCATATACATTTATGGTAATAGACCCTTTTAGATTTGTAGTATAAGTTAAAGGGAATATATATGAAATGACGGAGCTGCTTCCGTTGGTATCGCTTGGTCTGGGATTTGTCCATGATAAGGGCTCCCCCAGCTCTTTACTTTTTATATAAGATTTAAGCCAGGTATCATCAGGAAAGTTATCCTTGGGATATACTCCATTGCTTGTTGCTACATAATTTGAATTATCTAAGTACAAGTACACGGAGGAGTAGGCATTGTTAGTTTTAACTATATCTGATAGCTTAGATACAAACTGATACAGCATTAAATTGTTATCACTGTCCTTAATGGCTTGATGTATATCATCCATGCCGTATAACTTATTAAGAGTCTCATCCAAGGACAGGTGAAGGCTCTCATTATTAATAGTCTGAGTCAAAAGGTCAGTAACGCTTCTTGCGGAATCAAGCTTACCCAGACCGGAACGACCGATTTCGTCTTCTGAATACTTCATTATCCCATAATTGAAAATAAAGGTAATTGTAATAATAGGTATTATTATAAAAAGAGAAAGGACGATCATTAATTTCACAATTATCGAATAATTTTTCATCATTATTGCACCCCATTGTGTTTTGTGTCTTAAAATATCACAATCACTATTATATATTAATATTTAATCTAATACCTCTTAATTAATATAAAATTTTCTAGGAAAAATCAAGTTAATAAAGTTATATTCCTAGAGAAAAATTAAATGTAATCCTTTGCAATTAATTCAGTACAGGGCTAATATTTAATATTAATTATATGAATCAAAATTGATTATTGTACAACCAATTTATGCCCTTTGTAAGCCTTTTGCCCCTAAACACAGACAAAATGATTAAAATTGAAATACTAAAAAAATTGTCATTCTTGAACTGAAATTTCCTAGTGATAAAATAATGCCATCAGCAGATCGAACCAAAGCTTCTATCTATTACACTAGATTCCAAAAAATTAAACCAGGGGGGTTGCTGTTTGCATGGGGAAAACTAATACTGCTGTTTCAAAAGCATTACCGAATAAACTTCCTAAAAAGGGGTTTGGCCATTACTTAAAAAGAGATATATATCTTTATTTATTGTTGGTACTTCCGGTTGCATACTTTATACTATTTAAATATGTACCGATGTACGGCATAGTTATAGCATTCAAAGAATACAACATATTTCAGGGTGTATTTGCCAGCCCTTGGATAGGTTGGGATGCCTTTAGGGAAGTTTTCAGATCCGATGATTTTTATAGAGCACTTAAAAATACATTCCTGCTTAACGGATTTGATATGATATTCGGATTCCCGGCGCCAATTATTCTAGCAATTATTATTAATGAAGTCAGATCTGTAAGATATAAAAGAATTTCTCAGACAATGCTCTATCTTCCGCACTTCCTGTCATGG
>JAEYNY010000085.1 GCA_023412275.1 Bacillota bacterium | reverse complement strand
CGTCGGGGAGAGTGTTGCGTACTGCTGACAAGGAATGATATCTTGCACCTTCAATAATGGGTGGAAGGCCTCTGAAAACAGCACTGCCGTTTGCAATGTGTATGAGGCTTTTTTTACCGTGCATCAGTACCTTTGCATATGAAACAGTAGCTCCAAAGGCTTCACAGATTGCCTGATGTCCAAGGCATACCCCTAAAATGGGTTTTACTTTATGGAAGTGCTTTATTACTGCCTCGCATATACCTGCATCTGAGGGACGACCCGGCCCCGGGGAGAGAATAATATGTGAAGGGTTTAAAGCTTCTATTTCCTCGATGGTAATCTCATCATTTCTGACTACCCGTATGTCGCTGTTTATTGTACCTATAAGCTGATAAAGGTTATAAGAAAAACTGTCATAATTATCAATTAATAAAATCATTAGTCAATCCCCCTTTCGGACATTTCTAAAGCACTTATTACGGCTCTTGCCTTATTTACCGTCTCCATGTACTCGGTTTCGGGAACACTATCTGCGACGATGCCTCCGCCGGATTGAACATATACTTTTTTATCCTTTAAAATAGCTGTCCTTATTGCAATGCAGGTGTCCATATTCCCGGTAAAATCAATGTATCCTATTGTACCTCCGTAAATCCCACGCCTGTGGCCCTCAACTTCATTTATTATCTGACAGGCACGGATTTTAGGTGCTCCTGAAAGTGTTCCGGCAGGGAGGATAGCAGTTATGGCATCCAGTTGATCCATATCCTTACGGAGCTTGCCGATAACTTTGGACTCTATGTGAATAACGTGGGAGAACTTCTTTATACTCAGATAATCCTTAACCTCAACTGTTCCGAATTCACTGATTCTTCCAAGATCGTTTCTCCCCAGGTCTACAAGCATGTTATGTTCTGAAAGCTCTTTTTCATCACTTAAAAGACCATCGATTAATTCTTTGTCTTTTTCCTCTGTCTCCCCACGAGGTCTTGTACCGGCGATAGGGAAGGTGGAAAGATTACCGTTTTCCAGTTTTATAAGTGTTTCAGGCGAGGTTCCGGTTATCTCTAAATCATCAAACTTTACAAAGAACATATACGGGGATGGATTGGTGGTTCTCAGAGTCCTGTAGGCATCCAGAAGGCTTCCTTCAAAGTCTGCTGTTTGCCTGTTTGATGGAACAGCCTGAAATATATCACCTTCAAAAATGTAGTGCTTAACCTTTTCCACGATTTTAGAGTATTCCTCCATGGTGAATTTAGGGGTAAAGGGTGACAATAATTTTGAGACAGGCTTTTCAGCAGGGATTTCTTGTTTAATCAGATTTATTGTACGGTCTATTTCTTTTAGAGCATTTTCATAATTTGCCTCAAGATTATCTGTTTTTATATTTACAATTACAATAATTTTTTGTTTAAAATGGTCAAAGGCTATTACCTTGTCGAAAAGCATTAAATCCACATCGTTAAAGTTTGCTTCATCAATCCCGTCGAGCTTCAGGGTTCTTTCGGAATACTTTATATAATCGTATGCAAAGTAACCCACGAAGCCTCCTGTAAAAGGCGGAAGAAAGCTGAGTTTGGGACTCCTGTATTGGTTCAGGATTTCTCTGATGTGGCTGTTCGGGTCGTTTGTGGTAACCTTTTTTGAACATTCGCCCTTGATTTCAAGGTTTCCGTCTTTGCAGGATAGTTCAATTACGGGATCAAAGCCCAGAAATGAGTACCGACCCCACTTTTCACCGTTTTCAACGCTTTCCGGAAGATAATAACGGCTGCTTACTGCCCTGAGGCTTTGGAGTACTGCAATTGGTGTTTTAATATCAGAGAAGATTTCGCAGCTCACAGGGATAATTGTATAACCTGCTGACAGTTGCTTTGCTTCCTCAAAGCTTGGTTTGTACATAATACCACTCCTTTTTTGTACAAGATTTATTTTCTTTGACAAACTAAAAACACCCGCCCTTAGACTGAAATAGTCAAGGACGAGTGTATTAAAATTCACCCGCGGTGCCACCTTGTTTTGTAAGTAAATAAATCTTACACACTTACGAAATACAAACATATTTCTCACAAATAACGCATGTGCTACGTCGTAGAATACTCTGGAAAGAAAATTTCCATTTGACTACGCCCTCAGTGGTCCATTTGATGTACTGCGTTCTGCAAGGCTCTCAGCTTCCCTTGCTCTCTGTAAGTGCACGTATCACCGTTATCTCCACATCAACGGTTTAAAGGGCAGATATTAAATTTAATATAAGATTACATCCATAATAAAAAATTGTCAATACGTTTTTACATAAAAAACATAAAAATACTTAAAAGTATAAAATTTACAAATATTAATACATTTTTGGGACATGCACTATTCTGTGTAAATGAAAATATACTATCCTGAGGTGAAAAGACCGTGGGGGTTATTCTATCAATTTTTTTACTGTGCCTGGCACCGAATTTGGATAATATGGCAATCGGTCTGGCATATGGAGCAAGAAAGATAAATGTACCGTTTAAGTCGAATATTTCAATTGCTTTATTTTCAGGGGCAGCGACCTTATTGTCCAGTTTTCTTGGAAATGTACTTACAAACTATATTTCTGACTGGCTCGGAAAGACCATTGGCGGTTCAATAGTAATTATAATGGGCTTATTCACAATTATAGGATACCTGAATAGCAGAAGGAAATCCAAAAAGGTTCATGGTAACGGTATTCAGTACATAGACGATATAAAGGCTGTAATGGATGACCCGGGAATAGCCGATAGAGACTATTCCGGAGATATATCGCTTAAAGAATCCATACTTCTGGGTATAGCACTGGCATCCAATTGTATTGGTACGGGATTTGGTGCAGGTGTATCGGGAATTAATGCATTTGTCCTATCAGCAGCAGTAATAGTTTTCAGTCTTATAACTATCTATGTGGGGGCAATAATAGGCAGACGGTATGCGTCAAAATTTCTGGGCGAAAAAGCAACAGTCATATCGGGCGTACTGTTGCTAGTTATAGGTGTGTATCAAATAATTGGATAATTACTTGCTTTTAGTCTTATCATTTTTATTCGATACTTCATTTTGGCTCAACAATGACATTATTTTCTCAGCGGCAATCCTATGAGCATTTGCTTCGCTTGAAAGCTGTAAAGCAAAAAGACGCAGGGAGTTTTCATAATCGTCTTCATCCACACTCTCAATAAGGTTTAGGAGCTTTTGAGAAACACTGTTAAATGCCTGATCCTGAAGACTTGTCAATTCATTGTAGAAGTTATGGTACTCATCTTCACTGTTGAAATTACCCAGCGAACGGGCAATAAGCGGAATTGGCAGTACCGGCTTTAGCATTGACATAATGTAAAGAGACACAAGATGCACCCGGTCATATTTTTTATTAACGGGACGTTTTAAATAGCCTTCTTTTACATAATTATTTACCATACTTGAAGTAATTGTCTTGCTTGAATCGGAAGTATCGCCAAAAATGTTCAGCAGTCTTTCCAGATAAGTTATTACCTGATCCATATATAAATCTATTGCCGGAAATTGGCTCCAATTTTCAGTTTTATATGAACCAAGGGAGGCCGATAATTGGCCAAGTTCTTCCTTAATATTGTTGACTTTACTATTGTCCAAAATGAATATCACTCCTGATAAATGGTTATCTTAAGTATAACACATTGTTTATTTATTACAATATAGTTATTATAAAACCTTGACAATAATAATTAAAACGGGTAATATAGTATTGAAAACTAGATAATAAGATATTGATAATTCAATACATAATTTTAATGTTATATAATTTCAGGTAATAGGAGATGTATAGTCTATGTCAGATTCAGTAAATAAAAATATAATTGTTTGGGGAGATTCAATTTTAAAAGGTGTTATTCTAGATGAAACAGACGGCAAATATAAGGTGATGAAGGATAACAGCATCAGCAGCTTTGCACAGATAACAGGGTTTAATGTGAAGAATAATGCATACTTCGGTATGACATCCACCAAGGCCTTGAACAGGATATCAAGTTCTATAGATAAATTAATAACCAATAAGGATAATATTGTAATAATTGAATTTGGCGGAAATGACTGTGATTTTAACTGGAGCGAGGTAGCTGAGAACCCGGACTTAGTGCATCAGCCCAAAACTTCTATTGAAAGCTTTAAAAACACCCTGCAAAATATGGTAGAGATGTTCAGGAAAAAAGGTATAACTCCTGTACTTATGAATTTACCGCCTCTGGAACCTGAAAGATATTTTAACTGGATATCCAAAGGATTGAATAAGGAAAATATACTTCACTGGTTGGGTGATGTCGCAAGGATATACCGTTGGCAGGAAGCTTATAACAATGCAGTAGAGTGGGTTTCACGTCAGATGGACTGCAAAATAATAGATATCAGGGAAAGCTTTTTGCTAAGCAGAAACTATAGTTCACAGATTTGTGCGGATGGTATTCATCCCAATGAAAAAGGCCATAAAAAGATTCTGGAATCCATGTTGGAATTTAGCTTCTAAGACATTAAAAAAAAGTTTGTAGCGACTAACTTTTGTGTTAGTTTACCGTTACAAACTTTTTTACGTTTAAACCTATTTTACTCTGTTTCAACCTGCTTCAGCTTATCCTCAATCTGTTCCACTGTAACACCTGACAGAAAATTTGGCTTGTAATTCAAAGCGTTCTTAAGATTTTCTAAACAACGTTCCTTGTCTCCGAGCTTCTCCAGTACCAGTGCATAGTCATAATATGCTTCAGGGAACTTTGGCGACAATGCCATCAACTTTTTAAATATTTCATCTGCTTTTTGGTATTCACCCAACAAATAGTAGGTTTGACCCAGATTATCCAAAATTACTGCACCGGTATTATTGTATTCCACGGCTTCTTGGTTGAATTTTAATGCCTTATCAAGGTTGCCTTTTAGGATATAGAAATATCCCAGACTTCCATAAACATTTGTATTTTTATAATTTGGGAATATATCTTCATACATTGCAATAGCCCTGTCAAGCTCTCCATTTTTCCATAATGCAAGGGCGTAATTGGATTTGAGACTGTATAGGTCATTATCTGAAATCTTTGAAGTGGAGTTAATCTGCTCCTTAAATATCTTTAGTGATTCTTCAAGATGCCCTTCCTTTAAAAGGAGATAGCCAAAAGTTATAACTATGCTGGGTTTTGCACTTCTGGTTTTATATGCTTTTTCCAACCAATTTATGGATTCCTGAGTATTACCTTTTTGATAGGCACTATTTGCTTTTATAACGTATATAGATGATTTAAATTTTCCAAACATGTAGATTCCTCCTGTTCACTAAAGTAGATTATATCAAATATGTATTATTTTTTGTATTAAAAGTTTGATATAATATAGGACGGGTTTTGACTTCGAATGGAAAAGGAGATATTACTAATATGGAATACAGTATTCATATAAATACAGCAGTCCTGCATATTTTAGACACCAGCGTAAACTTTCCCGTACTTTCTGATAGGGAAATTGAGCTAAGCGGAGAATTGGCAGATTTTTTGGAAAAGCATATTTCCAAAACCTTTGAGGATACAAACTTGAAAAAGGCTCAGTTTACAGGTGAGGTAAACCCCGTACGGGATATGTGCACTGCACTCAAAGAGGATTCGGGCTGTTTTATGGAAGTAACCCGGGCCATTGCAGCAATGACTTTCGATTTTATGCTTAAAAACATTGATATAGCTCCCGGTGACCTTATATGCTGTCATTTTCTTGCAGGCAATGAACCATATCTGGGGTTGTTGAAACTGAACTATAAAACAGGATTTACTCACTATGTAAGCCAGATGGAAGAAGGGGCGGTAAATACAATTATACGTCATAAAACACTTTTACCGTCAGATGGACAAAAAGTTGATGAGGCTGTTCTTATCAGTCTGGAAACGGGTGAAATAAGACTCATTGAAAAAGCTTACGAAATAAATGGTACAAAGGAATTTTACATGTCCAATTACCTGATTAACTGTACAACTGATTTGTCGGACAACCAAAAGCTAAAAATTATTGACAAGGTAACACAGAAAATAAGCAAAAAATACTATGACGAGGACTTTGACAAGGTAGCAAAGCTTAAAAAGGTTGTATCCGAAGGGCTTGAAGAAAAGAATGAAATACGGGTGGATGAAATAGCCCAGGAGGTATTTGAAACGAATCTTGCAGTCAGGGAAGAGTACATACAGGAGATTCAAAAAGCCGGCCTTACCGAGGAGGCTATTACAGTACCTGAAAAATTAGCAGAGAAAAAATTTAAAACCCATAAAATCAAGACAGATACAGGTATTGAGATAAACTTTCCACTAAGCTATTACGACAACAGGGATATGATAGAATTTGCAAATAACCCGGACGGTTCCATATCAATCATAATCAAAAATGTTGGTAAAATAATGAATAAGAGGTAGGGAGAACCCTACCTCTTGTTTATTTTATATACTTATTTGTGTCGTTCAATAAGGCTGGAAGAAATAAAGGATGGCAGATATTTACGCCACAAAGGTTCTTCTTCCACATATTTATGGTTTGATATTGTAGTATACAACCAACTACGGTCAAAGGATCCACCCTTAAAAGGTATATTTGAAGTTATGGCTTGTGTTTCCAACAGGCTTCTTCCGTCAGTTTTAACGTTATATGACAGCCCTGATGTTGCCAATATGGTTGGAGAAACGTCAAGGAAGGAGGCTACAACAGAATCTTCCTTGTACTTCTTGTGGTCAGGTGTAAGCAAAAACATGGGAACAAACTCAAAATATTTGTCACCCTCTATAAACGAAGCCTGAGCAAAATCCTGTGAGTTAACATTTGGAGTATGGTCACCATAAATTATTATATAAGTGTTGCTGTATTTTGCTTGAATCTTCTCCACAAAATCCTTTATGGATTTATCTACATAACTAAAGGAATTATAGTAGTTCTTCACAATTTCATTTTCTATATCGTCGTAAGCCTTGTTATTATAATAATGTCTGGCACTTTCAAAGGGGCCGTGACTTGTCATCGTTATAATATGTGTATAAAAAGGCATTGTACTTTTCTCGATCTTTTCAAAAGCAAAGGAGAAGACTTTGTCATCCGGTGCGCCCCAACCCTCGTCGTCATAGTTCATTGAGCTTATATCATAAAACTTTTTAAAGCCCATTTTTGAAAAAGCTATATTTCTGTTATAAAAAGTTCCCACGTTGCCATGAAAAGCCATGGTGTTATATGAAGCCTTTGCAAGTTTTGAGACAACTGAATTGGGGTAACTGTATGACGACAGCTTGATTGCCGGGAAGGAATCAAGGGTTTCAACACTGTTTATAACTGAAAATTCAGCATCTGATGTACCTCCGCCCTTGTGATAGCTAAGGGTGTACGGATAATAAACGCAGTTATCCATTAATGAGCTTAGATAAGGCATAACAAAGGAGCCTTTATATTTTTGCTTTACAATGTTTGAATCCATTGACTCAACTTGTATTACTACATAATTAGGCTGCTGTAAGGTACTCTTTGAAGTAGTTACGGAACTTGGTGAAGAAACATTTTTGCCATAGTTGAATTGCTTAATCAGCTTTTCTTCTGTGTTATTTTGAACTATATTAACTATACCGTTTACAACAGTACCATACCTTTCAACTATACGGGTTTCTCCGGAATACCTGTCATCCATGAACTGTACCACAGACTGTCCGTTTGCAAAGTTAAATATCTCAATTACTAAAAGAATTACTACCGATAAACCAATAACAGCATTTCGTAAAAAAGGCAGCCTTGTACTTTTGACTTCCCTTTTGAAGCCCTTGAAGAAAATATATAGAGCTACCGGAACATCAATGAAAACTACCAACAGCTGAACGCTTATCGGGTTGGCAAAGTGGGAAGCTGAAATCATAGCTTCCTTAAACAAGGAAATCCACTGAAGAAAATGCAAGTAACTGTGGTAGTAAAGGAAGTATGATATATTAGTAAAACAATAAATCCCTTGTATTATATACACGATTAAAAAAACATATCTTGATTTAAGGCTGAGAACAAAGGAAAAAACAATAACACAAACAAGTAAAGAAATCCAGAATTTATAACCTAACGTACCTTCGTCGGTTTTTGGCAACATCAAAAAGTTGAAAAGGGTTGTCTTAAATGCATTTAAGATTATCAAAATTATCGAAGCAATTACTGCTTTTCGATAAGGCTTATTCTTGAACGCATTTAAAACTCTATCATAAATATTATTAAACATTACGCTTTGAATTTACCTTTCTAAGTTATAACACTATATACCATAATATATTCTATAAGAATTTAATCAATTTGTAAATTTATATAAAATATTATTATTTACTATTAAATTTTGCCATGATGCTCATAGTATTATTATATGACTGCTTTACGTAGGATTTATTTCTACTGTTTATATAAGGGGCTTTTGCATCTGGTGAAGGAACGGGAAGTATTTTATAAACAGTTTTATTTTTTGAAGAATACATATCAACCCATGTGGGTATATAAGTCACATCTTTTATATTTATGCCACCTTTAGTGTTTTTATCAAGCTTGAGAGTGATGATAACTCCATCCTCCGTATAAACTTTATTAATTCGTTTTGCTTTGTCTGTACGCCTGTAGCCGGATATAAAATTACCCATGGAATAAATAATAAATTTATTTTTGCCGTTTACTTTTACTATTTCCGATTTTTGTACAACATGAGGATGGGAACCAAGTATTATATCAGCTCCCCATGTCAGAATCTTTTTGGACAAATCCGTCTGGTAAGTACTTGGTGTACGAATATACTCATTTCCCCAGTGAAGGACAGTTATAACTGTATCAACTCCCTTTGCTTTTACTTCTTTTATATCATTTTGAATCTTGGATTCGTTTAATATACTAAGATATTTGGATTTATCACTACTGCTTAACTTTACTTCATGGCCGTTGAAATACTGAGAATAACTGAGAATAGCTATCTTAATACCTTTTACATCTTTAATGATATATTTGTCTTTTCCGTTAATAGAGCTTCCTATGTTCACCATTTTATTTTCTTTGATTTTTTGAATAGTTCTTATAAGACCGTTGATACCCCAGTCAAGACAATGGTTGTTGGCTGTAGAGAGTATATCAACTCCTGATCCCGACAAAGCCGGAAGTATACTGTCAGGAGAGTTAAAAAGGGGATAACTTTTATACTTGATACCCGTACCTGCTGTAACCGTTTCAAAGTTAGCTATTGTAAGGTCAGATGAACTTAAATACGGTTTTACATATTCAAAAAAACCGTCAAAGTCATATTTGTTGTTTTTAGAATCATATGCACTATTGAGATTTCCCTGGTGCAGCATTATATCCCCCACTGCCGATATTGTTACTGACTGAGGAGGCGGAGGAGTGCTTGGGGGTTTGGGTGTATCAGATGAACTCTCAGAGCTCTCTGATGAACCTGTAAAACTGCTTTGAGCAGGGGTATCGGGTGCTGCAGACTTTATCTGGGCGTTGTTGAAACCACCTATTGCAAGTATTATTGTTGTGCTGACTAAAAGCAGAAAGCACATAATACACAGTACGTAAAAAGTACGTTTGAAGATAATCATCTTTGTTTTCATTATGTAAATCATTCCTCTTATCGAATTGATGTCTTCTTAGTAGGAAATATCCTGTGTGTATGAACTACAATAAACTATACCATAATCTTAATGAAAATTGGTATAGTTTTTGAATTATATGGAAATATTATTAAATTAAAAAGTTTTAATATGTTTGAAAAAGCAAATATTTGGTATTACTATAGTAATAGTAGCTAATTAAAAATAACCGGGAGAGTAGATATATGACAAATATAGATAGAGTAATTATGATTGTGCTTGACAGTGTAGGAATAGGTGAACTTCCGGATGCCGGCGAATATGGTGATAAAGGAAGTAATACACTGGGAAATATCGTGAAGGTTTGCAATGGAATAAACCTTCCCAACCTCAGCCGGCTTGGAATGGGAAAGATAGCCGGAATAGACTATCTTTCCATACCCGAACAGGTTACAGGCAGCTATGGGCGAATGTCAGAAGTTTCCAAAGGAAAGGATACTATAACAGGACATTGGGAAATCGCAGGACTTCAGCTTCAATATCCGTTCCCCACATATCCTAACGGTTTTCCAAAGGAAGTCCTTGATGAGTTTATAAAGCTTACAGGAAGAGGCGTTCTGGGAAACTGCGCCGCATCTGGAACCGAAATAATCAAGGAATACGGCGAGGAACACATGAAAACAGGGAAACTCATAGTTTATACCTCTGCGGACAGTGTATTTCAGATAGCAGCTCATGAAGAAGTTGTTCCTTTGGAAGAATTGTACCGTATTTGTGGTATGGCAAGGGAGATGCTGCAAGGGGAACATATGGTGGGACGTGTAATTGCCAGACCTTTTATAGGCGAACCGGGCAACTTTACAAGAACACCTAACAGAAGGGATTTTTCTGCCGAGCCTACATCGGATACAGTTTTAGATATTCTGAATAAAAAGGGCCTTGATGTTATTGCGGTAGGAAAAATTGAGGACATATTTTCTAAAAAAGGAGTTACAGTAGCTGAACATACAAAAAGCAACATGGACGGTGTTGACGTTACATTAAGATTTATGGGACAAGAGAACAAAGGCCTGATTTTTACAAATCTTGTAGACTTTGATATGGTGTTCGGGCACAGAAATAATCCGGAAGGCTACAAACAGGCTTTAGAGGAATTTGACAACAGGCTGCCTGAAATTTTGTCTGCCATGAAAGATAACGATATGCTGATAATTACAGCGGATCACGGCTGTGACCCTACTACTCCAAGTACTGACCATTCAAGAGAACATGTACCCGTAATTATTTATGGTAAAGGTATAAGAGAGGATATAAACCTCGGAACAAGAAAAACCTTTGCGGATATAGCCTGCACTATTGCAGAGGTATTTAATGCAGAGAACAAATTCCCGGGGCAAAGTTTTTTAAAGGAGATTATAAATACTGATATTCTTTGACAAATATGGTATTTAATTGACAAATCCGCTAGAATAAGAAATTTGGACGATAATGTGTATGATTTGCATTTGCTATAAAGCTTGTTTTGTATTAATATATGCAATATAACTTAATAAGAGCTACAGATAAGGGAAGCAGGTTTGAACCCTGCACGGTCCCGCCGCTGTGTTGGAGGAGTTCTCCATATAATCCACTGGTACATTAACCGGGAAGGAATGGAGAGTGTTGATGCCTTAGTCAGAATACCTGTCTGTATGTTTACACTGTTAACTCTACGAGTGATAGGGGGTGTGTTTAATAAAAAAATTCCATATGGAATTAAGCCCTTTAAACACAAAAACGTTTAAAGGGCTTTTGTGTTGAGGGGAGTAAAAAATACATAATGTTAGGAGCTACTGTAAAAATGAAAAGGAATTTAAAAATCTTATCTTTAATACTGGCATTGGTTTTTATAACTGGAATCTTTGGAGCATGTACTAATAGTACAAATCAGCAGGCATCGGAGACCACTAAGGCAATTGATACGTCAGTAAAAAATACTACAACAGAAAAATATCCTATGACATTGGAGGATTCAAAGGGTACACAGGTAACTCTTAAGGCTAAGCCGGCTAAAATAGTGAGTTTACCTCTTGGAACCTGTGAAATGCTTATGTCACTGGTAGACAAAAGCAGAATTGCCGCTATGACTTATTATGTGGATGATGCCAAAGTTTCAAATATTGCTGATGAAGCTAAAGGAGTAGGTAAGAGAATCGAGTCCAATGCGGAAAAAATAATTGCATTACAGCCTGATCTTGTTCTTATGGATAATCTGGCAGATGCAAATGTTGTTAAACAGCTTAGAGATGCAAATATAACCGTGTTTATGCTAAATACTCCCTCAAATGTTGATGAGGTAAAAGATAACCTTAAAATTGTAGGAAAAATTGTAGGAGAGGAAGCAAAAGCACAGGATTTAATTAAATGGATGGATCAGAAGCTAAAGGATGTATCCGATAGAATTGAACTAATGACTGATGACCAGAAACAAACGGTACTTGATTATAGTGAAATGAGTACTACAAGCGGTAAGGGAACAAATTTTGATGACATTGTTACAAGAGCAGGTCTAATAAACCCTGTGTCAAAGGCTGGTCTTGAAGGATGGCCTGAATTATCCAAGGAAATGATAATAAAGTATAACCCTCAGATTATTATTCTGCCGTCATGGTACTATGACACTAAGGTTAACTTTTATTCTTTGAATGAGAAGATAAAGGGTGATAAGGCACTGGCTAATATAAAAGCAGTAAAGAATAATAAAATTATTACAGTACCGTATAACCATATTTCATCAACATCACAATACGCAGTATTGGCAGTAGAGGATATTGCAAAGGTTGCCTATCCGGGACTGTTTAAATAATCCGGAGGAATCATGAAAAATAGAAAAATAAAAAAAAACCTGACAGATATCGGGTTTATACCGGCAATGCTGGTTCTTCTGCTGATTGTAATGGTTGCCGGAACAGCAATAGGTGCTGTAAACGTACCATTTTTCGACACTTTTAAAATCATTCTTAAAAATATTGGTATTTTAAAACATGCAACATTTGCTGAAGGACAGGAACCTATAATTTTTCTTGTAAGGTTCCCAAGAGTAATTGTAGCTGCACTTGCAGGGACAGCCCTTGCCTCATCCGGTGCAGTTATGCAGGGAATGTTCAGAAATCCAATGGCAGACCCAGGATTGCTGGGAATATCCAGCGGTTCCGGATTGGGGGCCGTTCTGGCTATAAAGCTTGGGTTAACTGCTGCAAGCATGTATTTTATGCCTCTGTTTGCATTTACGGGAGCATTTATTGCCATATTCGTAATTTACCTGTTGTCCTACCAGAAAGGTAAAGTGCCTGTACTTACACTTATGCTTTCTGGAATTGCCGTAAGCACTTTTATAGGAGCTATAACCAATATTATTTTAACTCTATCCTATGACTATCAGGTTAAAGAGTTTCTTTTCTGGTCAACGGGAGGCCTTGACGGCAGACGTTGGGAACATGTACAGCTTGTTATGGTTCCAATTATACTAAGTGTTATACTTATGTTTGTTTTTTCAAGGGACCTGAATGTCCTTATGTTGGGAGAAGAGGAAGCGAAGTCAGTAGGATTAAGTTCGGGTAAAATAAGAACAGTGCTACTGGTATTGGTTTCCATAGCCACAGCCAGTGCAGTTTGTGTCAGCGGAGCCATAAGTTTCGTAGGGCTGATTGTTCCTCACATAATGAGACTTCTGGTTGGGCCCAATTATAAAAAGTTGCTGCCTGCCAGTAGTATCGGAGGGGCTATTTTTCTTGTGGCCTGTGATCTTGTATCACGTGTGGTGGCCATTCCATATGAGATTGGAGTGGGAATTATAACCGCATTGGTGGGAGCTCCGTATTTCCTTTACCTTTTACTAAGAAGTAAAAAGGAAGGAGGAGCGATAATCTAGTATGGATAACATTATAGAAATACAAAAACTTAATTATGAGATTAACAATAAAAAAATACTTGATAATATTTGCCTTAAGGTTAAAAAAGGAGAGCTGGTTGGTCTCATAGGCCCTAATGGTGCAGGTAAAACTACACTGCTTAAATGTCTTAACGGTATTTATAAAGCAGAAGGTACTGTAAAGATCAACGGATTATTAATAAACCAGATGAGTAACAAAAGCCTTGCAGAAAAGGTGGCTCTAATGCACCAGAATACCCAGATAGGTTTCCCTTTCCCTGCAAGAGAAGTAGTACTTATGGGAAGGTATCCTTATCTCAAAAGGATGCAAAGAGAGAGCAAAGAGGATTATAAGATTGCAAGAAAAAACATGGAGTATACAGATACTGAAAGTCTGGAAGATTGTGCAATAAACGAAATGTCAGGAGGAGAAAGGCAGAGAGTACTTTTTGCAAAAACCTTGACTCAGGAAACAGGTATCATACTTCTGGATGAACCTACTGCAAGTCTGGATATTACATATCAGGAACAGATATTTAAATATTCAAGAGAACTGTCTGAACAGGGAAAAACCGTATTAGCTGCAATCCATGACCTGAAAATTGCAGCAAAATACTGTACAAGGCTTGTTCTTATGAATGACGGACGGATTGTAGCAGACGGAAGTCCTGAGGAGGTTCTTACATCTCGGAACTTGTCACGTGTTTATGGTGTAAATGCACTGGTTTACAAAAACAGAATAACAGGTTTGTTGGATATTTACATTCATAAGGTTAATGAAAAAAACAAATCCGTAAGGTTTCACGTAATAGGTGGAGGTGGAACGGCGGGAAGCGTATTAAGACAGCTTTACGAACAAGGGTATTGTATATCAGCGGGGGTTTTTTTTCAGGGCGACAGTGATATAGCATCAGCAGAGGTGTTTGGAATAAATTACCTCATGGAAAAACCTTTTTCAAGTATTTCTGATGAACTATTCAACGAGAATCTTGAATATGTAAAGAACTCTCATACTACAATACTCTGCAATATGCCTTTGGGATTGCAAAATATAAGGAATCTGGAGGCTGCAGAAAAGGCGGAGAAGCTTGTAATAATAGAGGACGACCTGCCTGAGACCAGAGACTTTACGGGAGGTAAAGCTACAGAAATATACAACCGCCTTAAAAGAAGGGCGGTTGCAGTAATAAATTCCTCCAGACTGCATGAGGTGCTTTAGCAGGAACATATCTGATTTATATTTCCTCAAAGGTCATACAGTCTACGTAGTAATCATTAAAATCCTTACTGTTGGAAAGCTCTGTATAATTTATGGATTTGCTTATTTCCTGTGCCGCAGTCAATAGAGACTTGTTGTTAAGAACATCTATGGCTCCCTGAGCTGCGGCATTTCCGACAGATACTATGCGGCCTTCCAGTTCTCTTGGGATGAGACCGATTTTTAATGCACTGTCAATATTAATATAGCTTCCGAAGCCCCCTGCCAAATAGACCTTCTTAATATCTTCAAAACCAATTCCGGCATTTTTTATAAGTACTCTTATTCCTGCGGCTATAGCTGCTTTAGCGTTCTGAATTTCACGGATATCACGCTGAGTAAGAAGGATTTCACACCCGGAAAGGGTTTCATGGGCTTTGCAAAGGACAAAAGAATTAACTCCGTCTACAGAAACTATTCTGTCGCAAAGAGGTTCCTGCTCAGGGAAATCCGGCCTCCATGACACATCAATTTTTCCCGTTTCATCAACTATCCCGACATCAAGAAGCTCTGCCAACAGGTCAACAACACCTGTACCACATAGTCCCATTGGTTTTGTGTGCCCAATAGTGGTGTATGTGATTCCATGTTTTAAAGACACGCTGTTAATGGCGCCATTGACACTCCCCATCCCGTTTTTTATATTTGCTCCTTCAAAAGCAGGCCCTGCTGCTGCTGAACAGGCGTACATACCACTTTTGCCTCCAAGAACAATTTCCCCGTTGGTTCCTATATCAATGAGTAAAGAAGCAGAAGTCTGCTGGTGCATACCAACAGCCAGTACTGCTCCCACGGTATCCGCACCCACATACGCCGATACTCCGGGCAGAATATATGCTTTACCATTAGGGTTGATATCCAGTGATAATTCAATGGCCCTTACTCTTACGGTGGAGGTGAAAGCTGGAACAAACGGTGCATAGGCGATGTTTGACGGATTTACTTTAAGGAGCAGATGAAGCATAGTGGTGTTTCCTGCAAAAGTAATTACGTAAACATCATTTTGGGAAATTCCCGCTTGTTTACATAAAATTGCAATACATATGTTTAGTGATTGTATAAGCAAACTATTCAACTGTTCCAATCCATGTTCATTTTCCATGGTATAGCTGATACGTGATATTACATCTGCACCGAATGCCTTTTGGGGATTTAACAGGGAAGTAACTGAGACCTTTTTTCCGGTAGTCAAGTCTACCAAGTAGGCTGCAATGGTGGTTGTGCCGATATCTACAGCCACTCCGTACAGGGAACTTGTAGTATCTCCTGACTCCACTGCGATTATATCCAGTGAGTTTTTTACTAGGGTTACTTCAAAGTTATTTTTTCTTATAACATCAGGAATATTTCTTAAAAGTCCCAAATCATTTATCTCAAGGAGAGTATCATTATAGTTCTCATTCATTACTCTGATAAAATCAGAGACAGAATTATCAAGCGTCGGCTTTTTGAGAAGGCTATAAACCTTTGTGACCAGTGGATTAAGTTCGTTATTTAGCTGTATGCTTTCTGTAGCTATACTTGCAGGAAGGTCATTACTGTCTATCAAAATTTCAATATCTGATTGAATATTGTACCGGCAAGCCAATCTGTAGCCGTCTTCCAGAGCTTTAAACCCAAGAAGTTTTATTTCTTCAGCTTTAGCCGGACTGTTGGTACCTTGTATAAGCTTCACTCTGCATTTACCGCAAGTTCCATTTCCGTTGCAGGGCGAATCAATACTAATACCACTTTCCCGGAGTAGTTCTAATAAATTTTTGCCGTTGTTTGCAGTAAATACCTTTGTATCGCCGTTATTTCTGACCGTTACATTAAACATCCCGATTATCTCCTTCGACTGTTATTATGTCATTGTCATTTGACGCGACAATTTTAGCACCCGGGGGAACTATGAGAACTTCATTCTCATTAAATCTGCCATTTAACATGTTTTTCAAAAGACCGGGATTGCCGGGTACTTCAAAGAAATCCCAATTAAGAAAATCAGCAGCAGAACGTGCCGCCGACCTGTAATATTCATTATTGCTAAAAGAACTCCATGAAATAAAGCCGGCATTATTGTACTCTTTCATCCAGCTTTGTTCCATTTCCATAAGATACTCGGCATTTTCTTCACCGTATTTCTGAATGTACTCCCTTTGAAGATTTGTGTATTTAAGTTCTCCCGGCTGCCAGCCACGCTCAATCCATCCTGTTGAGAACCAGTAAGTTCCGGGTTGCTGCCTGAATAAATCCATATATTTCTCCTTTGAGCCCAGAAGCAAGGTAATGCAGTCATGGGCTTTAGGAACCACCATAGGAAGCCTTTGACTGCTTATCCTGGCAATTCCGTTACTGCAAAGTCCATAGCAGACAATTATGTAATCGTAATCAGGACAGGTATCATAGTAGTTATATGGAAAACCTTCATTTGCCTTGTCGATTTCATATTGAAGGCGTTTATTCAACTTTTCAGGGGTATCGTGCAATCCCTGGTGCACAAACGTTACATCGGTATAATGTTCTGACTGACTGGCAAGGTATGATATTTCTCTGTTTAGTACATCGCAGGCTATAACTTTTAGACGAAGCATTTAATTTCACCCTTTATAATCAAACATACACAATGCTAAGCCTGTCCGGCTTTGCATGCTTTAACAGCTTCCTCAGCAGCTGAAGCCGCATCCGGTGTATATATATCTGCTGAAATCTTATCGCAATAGCTCTGGTTAACAGGAGCTCCGCCAATCATAATAGTCACCTTTTCTCTAATGCCGGCATCTTTAGCAGCATTAACTACGACCTCCATTTCAGGCATAGTAGTCGTAAGTAAAGTAGAGCAACATATTATCTGAGCATTTTCCTGAATTGCCATGTCAATAAATTTCTGTGCAGATACATTTACGCCCAAATCAACAACTTCCAGACCCCTTCCTTCAAGCATCATCTTAACCAGATTCTTACCGATGTCATGAAGATCACCAAATACTGTTCCTATAACAACTTTTCCCACAGCCTTTGCACCGCTGGAAATAAGAAGTGGTTTGATAATTTCTGTACTTGCATTCATAGCCCTTGCAGCTATCAGTACATCAGGAACGTAAATCTCATCATTTTTAAATTTTTCACCTATAACAGCCATTCCATCCAATAGACCGTTATTTAAAATATCAACAGCTGATAAACCCTCGTCAACAGCTTTTTGAGTCAATTCTTTGACAACTTTGGCTTTGCCTGACTGCAATGCCTGTGAAATTTCATTTAATATACTCAATTGAACAACCTCACTTTACTATTTGTTAGCCCTTGCTTAAATTATAATAACTATGTCATATATTATACAAAAAAAGTATAAATATTCAAATCATTATTATTTTACAGACTGGTTGCCAAGCTTTTTTGGAACGCCCAGTGTTAAAGAATGTATATAATTTCGTGATATCAAGTGGATGTTTTGATGCTAAATGACAACAAAGCCCTGAAATAAGATGTTTATAGATTGGCAAATTATTACGATAAATATATAAGTGTGATAAACATTACTTATCCTAAGGGGGCTGGTTTTATTGAAAAAAAAGTTAAAGAGTGTAGTTCTATTATGTATTATCGTTTTCACATTTTGCATGCCTGCAATATTTATTCAGACAGTATATGCGGCAAACGATACTGCTAATACGGTACAAACACTTCAGGACAAAGTTAGTACAGCAATGAATTCAAGACTTACTACATACACTGTAGACTATAGTGGGAACTTATCTACAATTCAAGCGGATATAAATAGTATTATTAATAACATTTATAATGCTGACGATTATATGCACTACACTACAAAATCTTATGCATATACTTGTACTCAAAGCGGTGGAGTTGCCACCATTAAGTTTACTTTTTCATATTGGATAACAGCAGCTCAAGCTGATTTTGTAAGCACAACTATCACAGATGTTCTTTCTCAGATAATTACTCCGGATATGAACGATTACCAAAAAGAAAAGGCAATCCATGATTGGATTTTAACTAGAGTAGCGTATGATACTACTTTGGCTCAGCATTCTGATTATGCAGGGTTGGTATCGCCTTATAAAACAGTTTGCCAAGGATATGCACTTCTTGGATATAAAATGTTAAATCAGGTAGGAATACAAACTAAAATTATTGAGGGTTTAGCTAGTAATCAGGCACATGCATGGAATTTAGTACTATTAGATGGTGTTTGGTACCACCTTGATCTTACATGGGATGATCCTGTTCCTGATGTAGCTGGGAGAGTAACATATAATTATTATAACCTTACTGATGGTCAGATTAAAACAAACCATAGTTGGACAAAATCATACCCAGCTGCAAGCACAGAATTTAGTAACACATTGAATGCAAAGATTTCAGGAGATATAGCAAACCAAGCTTTTTATCAGGATTTATATAATAAACTTGGATTTCAGTATCTTTTAGCAGAAAATACAGCGAGTAACAGTTCGGAATTAAGTACAAAACTGCAGCAAGCTATTCAAAGCCAGCAGTCAGAAATTACAGTGAGATATACAAATAAAAGTACGCTTGCTGCTGATTTAAAGACAGCTATTACCAGTATGGGGAACATTACATCTTATAGCTATTCGTATTCAGATTATATGAGAACAGCCGAGTCCACAGACGTCCTACTTAACCTAAGCTTTAAATCAACAGTACCAATAAATGTAACAGGAATTAGTTTGAGTCAAAGTAACGTTTCCTTGACTTTGGGGGGAGCAACAGTAACATTGGTTCCAACAATTGCTCCTGTTAATGCAAGCAATAAAAACGTAATCTGGACAACAAGTGATCCAGCTGTAGCAACAGTAACAGCAGGTGTAGTTAAGGCTACTGGGGGTGGAACTGCTACAATTACTGCAACAACCGTCGATGGAAATATGACTGCTACTGCTACTGTCAAAGTAACAGCTTCGGTAACCTCGGTGACATTAGATAAAAGTACTATGGTGCTTAAAATAGGAGATAATGACGTAACACTTGTTCCAACAATAAGCCCAGTTAGTGCTACAAATAAAAATGTTACATGGACAAGCAGCAGTCCAAGCATAGCGACAGTAGACGCAAGCGGAAAAGTTCATGCCGTAGCAGCAGGAACAGCCATAATTTCCGCTACTACTCAAGATGGTGCTAAGGTTGCAAAATGTACAGTAACAGTGCCTGTAGTAGTACAAGGAATATCACTGAACAATATAAGCCTGACATTGAAATATGGAACGACAGCTACATTGACACCTGTATTTACACCAACAAATGCCACAATAAAAACAGTAACATGGTCAAGCAGTAATACAAGCATAGTAACAGTAAGTTCAACAGGAGTATTAAAACCTATTGCGGACGGAACAGCAACAATAACAGTAACATCAACAGATGGAGGGTACACAGCAACCTGTGCAGTAACAGTAATTCATGCTGTAACAGGAGTAACGCTTGATAAGACAAGCTTTATGCTAAAAATCGGAG
>JAEYNY010000083.1 GCA_023412275.1 Bacillota bacterium | reverse complement strand
TTTCTCCGAAATCCTTCTATCAGGTGAATCCTGCTCAAACAGAGGTTATTTATAATAAAGCTATCGAGATGGCGGGTCTTACCGGAAAAGAAACAGTGTTAGATGCATATTGCGGAATTGGTACGATCGGAATTATTGCTTCAGAGCATGCGAAAAAAGTTATCGGTGTTGAACTGAATAAGGAGGCGGTTCGTGATGCAAATATCAACGCGAAGCTAAATGAAGCCTCTAATATTGAGTTTTATAATAATGATGCAGGAAAATTTATGAGTCAGATGGCGGCACAGAGGGAAACCGTTGATGTTGTATTCATGGATCCGCCGAGAACCGGTAGCAATGAGGAATTTATGGACGCTTTGGCAATACTAAAGCCACAGAAAGTAGTATATATCTCCTGCAATCCTATTACATTGGAACGTGATCTTCAATATCTGACTAAGAAGGGTTACAAAGCGATGAAGGCAATTCCTGTGGATATGTTCCCTTGGACGGCGCATGTTGAGTGCGTAATAATGATGACGAATAGTGGTTTTGAGGGCAAATGAGGCAGGTCGTCCACTATATGTAGTGGCTTTGAAGCTAAAAATGAGCAAAAATTGGGAACTTCAAGTAAAAAAATCAATAAAGCACTGGTTAAAAAAAATCTATAAAAAGAAAGAGTGATAAATATTATGGCAAAGATATGCTTCGTCACATATAATTATGGAGATTTGGAAACATGTGAAGGTGCAGGCAGATGGATATATAATCTTTCATGTTTGTTAGACAAGAACGGGCATATAATCACGATTTTGATTGCTGGTGGTGATTGGGATAAAGAAAAGTCATATATGGTGGAATGTCTGGGCAAAAACATTAAAGTTATGCATTTAAGCGAAAAAAAATGTAATGAAGCGATTTTCCCTAAAGAAAATTCATTAATAACATCATATAAAGTATATAAATGGCTAGAGAGTTCAGATTTCGATTTTATATTTTTTCTTGATAGCGGTGCAAGTGGTTTTCATACCGTGCAAGCTAAAAGAGTTATAGGACAGTTTAGTAATTGCAGCATAATTGTTAATTTTTACGGTACAAACAGGTGGTTTAGGGAGAAGACTCAACAATGGAGTGATGGAAGTCTATCAAGTTTAAGACTAAATTATATGGAAAAATACTGCTGTGAACATGCAGATATATTCATTAGTCCATCTATTGAATTATTAAATTGGTGTATCGCAAATAAGTTTAATTTTGATGGGCGAAAAGAAATTATTCCCTATCTTTCTGAAAATGAAGATATTAACATCGATAATCAAAAATACAATGTTAAAAGCAAGTGGGTTAATCTGTTTTCAAAGAAACAAGTTCCTGTATATAGAGAAAAAAGTATTTATCCCAAGGTTTCTGTTTGCATGGCATATTATAACCATGGACAGTATCTTACTGCTGCAGTAGAATCACTAGCAACTAATACATATCCCAACTTTGAGGTTATTATAGTAAATGATGGAAGTACGGATCCCGATTCTATTCAAGTTTTTGAAAATTTGAAGAATAAATATGGGAAAAATAATTTTATTTTTATTAGTAAGGAGAATGAATACTTAGGAAAAACAAGAAATATTGCTGCTAGCTATGCAAATGGAGAGTATCTTGTTTTTATGGACTCAGATAATATTGCACATCCAGATATGATTGAATGGATGGTTTCTGCTATGGAGTTGTCCGCAATGGATTGTTTAACATGTCATAATGAAGTATTTGTTGGTAAGGGTATGCCTAACAGTATGAGTACAAATAAAGAAGTATTCTCACCTGTTGGACCAGCCGTTGATGTAGGGATATTTGAAAATTGTTATGGTGATGCAAACTTTATTATAAAAAAGAGTGTATTTGATAAAATTGGTGGTTTTACAACAGAAAGACTATCATATGAAGACTGGCAGTTTCTTGTAAAAATTGCTCTTAAGGGATATAAACAGGATGTTATTCCAAAAGTATTGTACATGTATCGTGTTACAAATGATAGTATGGTTCACACTGCTAATATGTATAAAAGTCATATACGCATATTAGATACGTATAACGAAGCTTTACCTATACATTTAAGAGGACTTTTTACTGAGTACATTTTTCCTACATGGTATAATAGCTTTGCAAATTCTACTACGCTTCCAATGGAATCTGATGGTATGAGCACAAAATTAATTAAAAAAGTAAATAAAATACTTCCTCTTGGAACAAGAAGAAGAGTTTTATTTAAAAAAGTATGTAAATTTTTACTACGTTAGAAAGGGAGGGAGACAGCATAAGAATAAAAAATCAAATATCTACAAGCATAATAAAAAAATATTTTAAGCTATTTTTAAAATTTATTATTTTTTGTAAAACCAATGGAGTTTCAAAGGCTATACATAAGGTTAGAAAGTATATTTTAAATAGATATAAAATGAAAACTATTGCCAAGTCTCAAAAGAATTCTCTGAAAACTGCTATTGTGAGTAATAAATTGAAGTTTAGTATAGTAGTGCCGCTATATAATACTCCTAAGAAATTATTAGTAGAAATGATTGAGTCTGTTGTCGGACAGACTTATTCTAATTGGCAACTCTGCATGGCTGACGGAAGTACAGGGGATTTTTCATATGTTGAAGAAATAGTTATGGCATTTGCAAAAACTGATAATCGGATTTTTTATAAAAAGTTAGACAATAATTATGGGATCTCAGCAAACACTAATTACTGTTTGACGATGGTCGAAGGCGATTACATTGGATTACTTGATCATGATGATTTACTTGCACCAGATGCTCTTTCAGAGGTAATATCTGCAGCTGAAAATCAAGAGGCTGACTTTATTTATACGGATGAGTGTGTTTTTGAAGTATCCCCTGAAGATCCTATTTTTATTTATTATAAACCGGATTTTGGTATGGATACTCTTAGAAGCTATAATTATATTTCTCATTTTGTTGCTTTTAGTAAAAATTTACTTAATAAGGCTGGAGATTTCCGAACAGATTTTGATTGTAGTCAGGATTATGACATATATTTTCGATTACTTGAACACGCGAAAAAAGTAGTTCATATTCCTAAAATACTATATTATTGGCGAAGTCATTCTACTTCTACTGCAACTGATATTACATTAAAGCCAGCAATTCTTGATAAAGCAAAGTTGGCGCTTAGTGAACATCTTATAAGGTCTGGGTTAGATGGGACAGTTAATGATTCACCAGCTCGTGGGATTTATAGAGTAAGCTACAAAATAAAAGACAATCCTCTGGTATCAATAGTAATTGTCGGAGATAATAATACAGAAAGCAAATGTATCAAATCTATATACGAGAAGACAGAGTATAAGAATTATGAGGTGCTCATGGTTCCCGGGCTAGCATCTCCCGCAACATATAACAAAGGAATGGTACTCACTAAGGGCAGTTATATCGTCTTTATTAGCAGTGATACTGAGGTAATCGAACGAGGCTGGATTGAGGAAATGCTAATGTTTGCGCAAAGAGAGGATATAGGAATTGTTGGTAGTAAACTTTACTATCCAGATAAGACGATAAGTCATGCGGGAATAGTAGTGGGCCTTTTTGGTTCAGCTGGTTGCGGACATCGAAATTTCCCCGGGGATCATACTGGTTACATGTGTCGCATGTATGCTTCTCAAAATATTACAGCTGTATCTGGTACGTGTATGATGGTTAGGCGTGATGCATTTGACAAATGTAACGGATTTGATGAAGAGTATAAAGGGGCTTATTTTGATGTGGATTTTTGTCTTAGAGCATCAGAGTTTGGCTACAAGGTGATATTTACTCCATATGCAGAGTTATATCACCTTATTGAAAAAAATCGTATGGCAGTTAGTAATGACTGCCCAATAGCTGATGAGAATGAAGATAAAAAGCTTTTTGTAAACAAGTGGAGGGAAAATATACAAACAGGTGATAAGTTTTATAATCCAAACCTGACACTTGATTCTGATAATTTTGCATTTAGAATATAGAGATTAGTGGAAAACAAAACTGCAGTATTGGGTAAGTTGGCATCAAAGAACAATTTTATGAGTTTAGAATTTATATTTCTATACGGGTTGATATTAGCAATACTATTTATATATGCATTTATATTTTGGCAGTTTTTATATCTTCAGTGTCACAAATATTACTAAAAAAAGTGCTCTGAAAGAGAGGCCAAATTGGTTATTAGAATACTTAAATCCAACTGTAATATTGGCTTATGCCTTGTTCTTTAGTTCTACACTTATTACAATTATTTATATAAAATTTTACCTTTATAATTAGGTCCTGTTTTAGAATCCAGTGGCTATTTGTTTGTAATGGTATTAGGTGTATTCTTTTTAAAAGAAAAGATTTCTAAAAATCGAATTATTGGGGTACTACTAATAGTTATTGAAATAACGGTTTTTACAATATTTAAATAGGTAAGTTTTAAGATTTTATTTAGAGGGGCTAATTATTGTATTTGAATAATTAGGGTGGGGTATTGAGATAAATTTATGATATCTATAATTATACTAAACTATAATAAAGCAATTCTGCTTAAGAATTGCATCAATTCAATTATTAATTGTAAGAGCACTAATTATGAAATTATTATTGTGGACAATGGGTCAACAGATGCATTTGTGCCACGAGATAATCAGACCAACTTTAAATATATTGAGCTAGAAAGCAACTTTGGCTTCTCAAAAGCTGTCAACATAGGCATAAAGCAGGCAAAAGGTGAATATATTGCTATACTTAACAATGACACTGAAGTGGATCCCCGTTGGCTTAAAAATGTAATTACTGCTTTTGCACAGAACCGAGATGCGATGGTTATCACATCTAAAATAAGAAGTCTCCACGACAAAGAGCTTCTTGATAATGTAGGGGATATCATCCTACTCTCCGGAAAGGTATACAAAATAGGTAACAATGAGAAAGATATTGGCCAATATGACAAGCAACGGTATATCTTCGGTGCTAATGGCTGTGCATCTGTCTTTAGGAAAGAGTTTTTTGACAAAGTAGGCTATTTTGACGAAAATTTTTTTGCATATCTAGAAGATATAGATTTAAGTTTTCGAGCTAATCTTTTAGGATATAAGTGCTTATATATACCTGATGCTATTGTATATCATGTTGGCAGCGCAACTACAGGAAGCCAATACAATGACTTTACAGTATTCCATTTAGCACAAAATACAATAAGCGTACTTGTTAAAAATTTGCCTACAAAGATTTTGATTAGATCGATATTACCAATGCTCACATACATTACATCTTTGCAGGCATTCTTTCTAATTAAGGGCTTAGGTGGTGCATATTTTAGGGGTTTAGTTAGTGGGATACGCTTAATTAGTAAAATGCTACCTAAGAGATATGGGATTATAGGAACTCGTGTACTTACAGATGATGAAATAATAAGGATGTTTAGAGAGAACAAGAAACTGTATAAAATATCTAAAAAGAATAGAAATAAAAAGTAATAACCATAGCCCTTGGTTTCACATAACGTTGGAGGCACTACATATGCACATCTCACTAGCCCTCGCCACCTACAACGGCGAGAAGTACATAACTGAACAACTAAACAGTATCCTCCCCCAACTAACCCCGGAGGACGAAATCATTATTTCCGTTTCCTGCATAGTAATCATTTGTTATTATCCATAATTTTTCCTTCCTCTATTTATCATAGACACTCCATTTTATTTACTTTTTTAAGTAAACCCATAAATAGGATTAGGCAAATAATCATCAATACAGCACCCACTACAAGAAAAATCGGCAAAGTAAAATTGCTAAT
>JAEYNY010000121.1 GCA_023412275.1 Bacillota bacterium | reverse complement strand
GTGTAGCACTTATACTTGTATTTACAGGCGTAAAACTTGGAATTTTGTACTTTGACCTTGAAATACCGATACTTTACTCACTGCTTACAATATTTACAATATTGGTAGCCAGCGTAATTTTCTCAGTATTTAAGTCAAAAAGCGAAGAAAAGAAGAATAAAGAAATTGAACTTAAAAAAGTAGACCTTTAAAAATGCATTAAATGGCCTAAGAAGCTTATGTAGCTCCTTAGGCCATTTTCATCAGCAGTCATGCTTATTTCCTAAACAACACGCAATAATGAAAACAATAATAAGACCCCATATTACTCTTTCGTCGATACATTCACATCCACCAAGGAAACCTTTTTTGTTAGACATAGGTATACAACTCCCTCCAAAGATTAATGATAAACTTTTTAGCTTGGTAACTAAATGGCTAATAACATTGTATTCATTGCATATAAATTGTGTTACACATCATTAAATATTTGATTAGCATTATACGTTAAAGAAAATATAATAAAATATAAAACTCTTTAAGGTATAAAGGGGGCATGTATGAGTTTAATACGAAGAAAGAAGAGTAAGGGTAAATTAGAAAACGTACAAATTATAGTTTCTGAAAAAAGTCCATGTATTAAGAAACAAAATATAAACTACAGTGAATATGAGGGACAGACGGTAACGGTATTTGTAAATTCGGGAGGAGCTGCCGGAAACGGCTTTACGGGAGTTTTGCTGCTTCAAACGGATTCATACCTAAAACTGCTAATACTGCCGTCAGCACCGCCCCAATGTTCCTTGGGAAACGCTTGCTGCGGCCAAGATGTTAACTTGATGTTCTGTACTCTATGCCCCTACAATCGGACTATTGGCTCAGTAGCTGAGATTCCTCTGGAAGCTGTCACAGCCTTTGTACATAATAACATATGAAGCAATGCAGAAGTTAATATGTATCAGAAATTGAATATTGTGATACAATTACTATTGAAATATTAAAATACGTTAAAAAGGTATATGTATGAATTTATGTGAAAAATTTGAGTTTCCCGAAAATGCGGGATATGTTATAAAAAAGCTTAACGAAGCCGGATATGAAGCTTATTTTGTGGGAGGCTGTGTAAGAGATAGTATACTTTGTAAGGCACCCTATGATTGGGACATAACAACAAATGCATTACCTGCTGATATAAAGGGATTATTTGACAAAACCTATGATACAGGGATAAAGCATGGTACAGTTACGGTACTAGCAGGTGAAATGAGTCTTGAAGTTACAACATATAGAATAGATGGTGATTACAAAGATTTTCGTCGGCCGGAAAAGGTTGAGTTTACATCAAGTCTTAGGGAGGATTTGGCAAGAAGAGATTTTACTATTAATGCTATGGCATATCATCCTGAGCACGGTCTGGTTGACTTTTTCGGCGGTTTACAGGATTTAAAAAATCAAGTGATAAAAGCGGTTGGTGACCCTGAGCAAAGGTTTCGTGAAGATGCTTTACGTATGATGCGGGCAATTAGATTTAGTGCACAGTTGGGATTTTCTATAGAAGAAGCTACATTTGAAGCTATAAAAAACAATTCGGCACTTATATCAAATATCAGCAGTGAGAGGATAAGGGATGAGCTGAATAAAACGTTGGTATCAGATAATCCTTTACACTTTAACTATCTCCATCAGACAGGGATATTGCCTTATATTCTTCCTGAGTTTGAGAGGTGCTATAAAACTGAACAGGTAAATCCTTATCATGTTTACAATGTAGCAGACCACACAATGTATGCTGTAAAAAGTATTGATAACGATCATATTCTCAGATGGACAATGCTTTTGCATGATGTGGGTAAACCACCAAGAAAAACAACTGATGCAAAAGGAATAGATCATTTTTACGGGCATCAGGCAGTAAGCAGTCAAATTGCTGAGAAAGTGCTTAATCGGTTGAGATTTGACAAGGAATCAATAAAAAAGATTGTTTCCCTTGTAAAATACCATGATATGGATATAGAGGATACTCCAAAATCTATAAGGAAGGCAGTTAATAAAATCGGTGACGAGTTGTTCCCTTTGTTGCTGAAGGTTCAGAAGGCCGATAAAATGGCTCAGAATCCGGATTTTCTTCCTCAGAGGATTAAAAAATGGATAAAAATAGAGAAGATTTATTCAGATATAAAGAGTGAACAGCAGTGCTTGAATAAAAAGGATATGGCTGTCAACGGAGATGATCTGATACTATTGCTTGGAATGAAGCCCGGAATAGAAATACGTGAAATGCTAGATTATTTATGCGATTGTGTATTAGAATGCCCGGAGCTTAATGAAAAACAAAAATTATTGGATCTTGCGAAAAAGCGTATGGAGTAGGGGAGAGGTTATGACTGGAATTGGTACAATTGTAAATGCTGGTACTGTAATAGTTGGGGGATTGGCAGGGACAGTACTTAGAAATGGTATACCGGAAAAGTATAAAAAGATTGTAATGCAGGCAATTGGTCTTTCGGTAGTTTTTATAGGAATATCAGGTACAATTAAGGAAATGGTGACCATAGTAAACGGCAATAAGCTGGACAGGCAGTATATAATGCTTATGATTTTCAGCTTGGTAATAGGAGGCTTGATCGGTGAGTTCTTGAAAATAGAAAAACGGCTTGAAAACTTGGGAACATGGTTCCAAAAAAGGATTCCTGACAAAGGAGGCTCTTTTTCAGACGGCTTTGTGACTGCAAGCCTTGTTTTCTGTGTTGGTACAATGGCTATAATGGGTGCATTGGAGGATGGCCTATCGGGCAATCCGTCCACATTATTTGCAAAATCAGTTCTGGATGGAGTTACTGCTTTAATATTTGCTTCAACTCTTGGTATAGGCGTATCTTTTTCGGCAATTCCTGTTTTGGTTTATCAGGGAGGTATTACACTGCTTGCAGGCATAGTAAAACCTTGGCTAACCCCTGAGGTCGTGTCACAGATGTCCCTTATAGGAGGAGTATTAATATTTGCAATAGGTATTAATCTTTTGGAGATTAAGAAAATAAATGTAGGAAATTTACTTCCGGCTGTTTTCATACCTGTTTTTTACTATATAATAAAAATGATTTTTATGTAGAAAAAATTACTTTTTATTAAATAAACGGGTTGACAAATCATTTGCTGCTCGGTATAATATTTCTTGCAGTCAGTGATGCGGGTTTAACTCAGCGGTAGAGTGTCACCTTGCCAAGGTGAAAGTCGAGAGTTCGAATCTCTTAACCCGCTCCAAAAAATGAGACAGATTGCATAGGTGGTCTGTCTCAATATCGACGGCGCCATAGCCAAGTGGTAAGGCAGAAG
>JAEYNY010000115.1 GCA_023412275.1 Bacillota bacterium | reverse complement strand
AGGTGTGAAAGGATTTGAGAAATATATAAATTTTACTTGTTATCAAATTACAAAAGCTTTAATTTAGGCCCATTTGCAGTATCTTCCACTGCATATCCCATAGCCTTCAATTCGTCTCTTATCTCATCTGAACGTTTCCAGTTCTTTTGAGCTCTGGCTTCCTGTCTTTCTTCCAGAAGTTTCTGAACCTCAGGACTTATTTCTGTTTCACCTGCACTATCCTTCTTTTTCTCCAGATTAAATCCGAATATTTCGTTCATTTTAGTAAGAAGGTCATATATCTCCTGTGACTTTTTACCGTATCTGATTGCGTTCCAAGCCACTCCCAGAGCCTTTGGAATATTCAGGTCATCATTTATTGCATCCTCAAAATCACTGAGGAATTCTTTTACAACAGTACTGTCAATCTGTTCATTTCCATTCTTGTGAGAAAGTACACCTTCCACAAACCTGTCATAAGAAACCTGTGCCGACTGCATAACATCCCATGTGAAGTTCAGCTTGTTTCTGTAGTGGGCATTCAGACACATATATCTGAAGGCCATAGGGTCATAACCCTTTTCCTTCAAATTGTCTATGGTATAAGTATTACCAAGGCTCTTTGACATTTTACCATTGTTAACCATCATAAATTCGCCGTGCATCCAGTAGTTTACTGCGGGTTTTCCCAGAAGTGCTTCGGACTGAGCAATTTCATTTTCATGATGAACGGGTATATGGTCAACTCCGCCGGTGTGTATATCAAAGGTTTCTCCAAGATATTTTTTCCCCATAGCGGAACATTCTATATGCCAGCCGGGATATCCCATTCCCCATTCGCTTGGCCACTGCATGATGTGTTCCTTCGGAGCTTTTTTCCAAATAGCGAAATCCGCTGGATGATGCTTTTCCTCATTTACTTCAACTCTTGCCCCTGCAATCTGGTCTTCAAGGTTGGCCCTTGAAAGCTTTCCGTATCCGTCAAATTTCTGTATATCAAAATATATACCGTCGCTGGTTTCATATCCAAAGCCCTTATCAACAAGGCCATGAACAAATTCCAACATCTCCGGAATATGCTCAGTTGCTTTTGGTACTATTTCAGGAATCTGTATATTAAGAGCCTTTATATCTTTCATAAAAATGTTTGTATAGTATTCGGCGATTTCCCAGGGTGTCTTTTTCTGTTCACGGGCACCCTTTACCATTTTGTCCTCGCCCTCGTCCTCATCAGAAACAAGATGACCTACGTCTGTAATATTCATAACATGTTTAAGGCTGTATCCGTTATATTCCAGAACCCTCCTGAGTATATCCATAAATACATACGTGCGGAGATTTCCAATATGTGCATAATTATAAACTGTAGGGCCGCATGAATATATACGTACCTCTTTATCATCAATAGGCTTGAAATCTTCTTTTTGCCTCGAAAGTGTATTGTAGACCTTCATTTTCTTCTCCTCTCATGTATATCTATTTATTAATTGTATTATTATCATTATTTTTATTCAAGGGCTGAGAATTTCCACTTGAAGCCCTTTCACTACCGCACACCATATTTTCAAAATGCTGCAAGCGATTTGCCAGTTTACATATCTCCTGTGACAATGGATCCGGCATGTGTATCTGATCCAGAGACTCAGAGGGACAATCAACTCTCTTACCCGCTTTTTTAACAGTTCTGCCTTTTACTCCTACAACTGTGGAATACGGCTCAACCTCAAAGGATACAAAAGTATTTGCTCCTATGGTTGAATTATCTCCAATATTAAAGGGCCCTAACACCTTTGCTCCTGCCCCGATAAGTACATTATTCCCAACTGTGGGGTGACGTTTCCTACCCTTGTCCTTACCTGTTCCTCCAAGGGTAACACCATGGTATATTGTACAGTTATCCCCTATTTCGGCTGATTCTCCTATAACAACACCCATTCCGTGATCAATAAACAAACCGCTACCTATTTTGGCACCCGGATGTATCTCTATACCTGTAAAATGTCTGCCAAACTGCGATATAAATCTCGCTATAAAAAACCTCTTCTTTTTATAAAACCAATGAGCTACCCTATGATATACCAGAGCATGAAAACCCGGATACAGCAAAACGACCTCCAGTGTGCTTTTCGCAGCAGGGTCACGACTCGCTATTGATTTGGCATCATACATCAGACCTTTTTTCATACTTTATCCTTTATATATAAACTAAATTATAAATCATTATATTCCTATTTCAAAAAAACAATCCTGAACAGCTATAGTAATTTTACCAGTTTTAATTTTCTATGTAAATAAGGATACATTGACAGTATAAAGCATAATAAAAAAGGAAGGAACAAATCCTTCCTCTTTCGCCGTACAGTTGCTATGCTAATCCTCGCATCCATTCACATCTTCAAGCAAAAGCCTTTCTTGCTCTGTCGCACCGGGGAAATCAAATTTTTGAGGTGGATAGAACTCATCATATGGAAAATCGAAGGTATCAAACAATTCACATGCGTTATCATCTGTTCCTGCAGGACAGTGCTTATGTGGATATGAAAAATCAAAAGCAGGTATTAAGAGTGGTACAACTCTTGCAAGACTAACTATTGAGAATAATCCTACAGTAACGTACACTCTTCTTGTAAGTACAGGTCCAGGCTGTGGGCCGGGTCCTCTTTCCATTTCCCTGTCATCATCCAGTTTGTCTAAACAACTCTTTGTTCTTGCAGCTAACGGAATAGGCTCAGCAACTTCTATCTTACAGAAAGGCAAGTTACTTTGCTGCAGCTCGGCATTTGATTGGATGTCCAGTGCCCTTGGCTGGTAAAGTGATTTAAAGATCTTAACTCCGCCTTCTGAACCGAATAATATTATTTTCTTGTCGTAGGAAATGTTGCCTTCCACTGTAGTTATCTGAATTCTCTCCCTGCCTCCCACAGTTATTCTGGTAAAGAAATCAAGTGTTACAGCTATAATAAATTTGACATCTACAGCATAAAAGCCTCTCTTGAATGGAACTGCTTCTATATCCGTTATAACATCAGTTACCTCTGCCGTTCTGATTTTAACGTTAAAGGAATCATTGATAGCACGAACTTCAGCATCTGTAAGACGATCAAAATATACTCTTGCATTTTCTATACAATCCCTGTCTTTACATGAATCGTATATTTTTTCAGCATGTATACCGACGGCTTCTCTTATTCTACTGAGATCTCTCTCATTGATAAGCCCCGAGACCACTCTGTCATTATCTTGACCCATAAAAATCCCCCTTAATTGCAGTTGTTTGATGATTTCCCTTAATTACATATTATGTTATTTGAACAAATGTGTGATTACTTTGTTTTGTTACTAAACAGCTAATTTTAAGCATATATATTAATGATTGGAGGCAGATAATATGTACAATCCCAACAACAAACAATTTGTATTTAAAGATTCCGAGGGCAAGCTCTGGAATTTTTACTATGATACCAATCAGGGAATATGCTACAGCGTATTTTCCAAAAGATCCGCCTGGTCAGAGCCCAGAGTAGTTCAATCAGAAGCCTATGAGCAATTCTATGTGGAAATCGATGAAAAGGATTGCTTCCATATCATATACCAGGATAAGAAAGGCAATATTATTTACTGTTTTATGCAGCAAAATGAAACCGTTAAAGCATTACCAGTCCTTACCAGTAAATCACAATCTGTATTTAATAAACATTTATCGTTGATTGTTGCAAATAGTTCGGTACATATTTTCTTTATAATCGAACATAACGGAATATATATGCTTTCCTATCAGACGATAACCGACGGTATCCCGGTTGCGCCCAAAAAAGTGGATAATATAACCGTACTTCCAAACCCTTACACTGTTGTTTATGACATGAATGACGACATATATGTCTTTTACCATATATCCGACGGAAAGAATAACCAAATAGGTTACAAGAAGTATTCTACAGTTAATAAAACCTGGAGCGAGTATTCACAAATTACAATGTTTTCCTCAAACAGTCAGAATCCCAGAATAGTCGTTGACAGAAATGGTATCTTCCATATCTGCTATGTAAGAAAACAGGATAAACAGTTCCAGTTAGTATATCAACAAAAAATACCTGACAGAAACATGTGGACATCTGAAAGTATACTGGCATCTTCGGGTACCCCTATTTCCAATTTTTCAATACTATCCGTAAAGAGCAGTCTGGTGATATATTACCTGAAGGATGATGCCTTTTATTCATTTATATCAAATGATTCCGGAGCCAGTTTCACAAAGTCCTCCAAAAGTGCCTCTCTTTCAAGGCAGCATATTTGTGTCAGATACAAGTCAAATAGCCCTTACGAGCACGTTCAGGCTAACGAAATTCCAGCAACATTTGTAAACGGCTTTAAGTTAATGTTTACACACGATTCCGTGGATTTAGAAAGCGGTCTTAGCACTGATGAAATGAGAGCTATTATAACAACAGAACTTAAAATACTGAAAAGACAGGTAGCAGATTTAAAAGAAGCCCAGAATATTATTTTTAATAATATTAAAGCCCTTGAGTCAAACCAACAGAACATGGAACGTTCTCTGATGAAAGAAATATCTAAAATACTGATAGGCATAAATCCGGGGAAACCGGGTGTTGAATCGTTACAAGCAAATAAAAGCACTTACCAAGAAGCTCCTCAAAATAATATAAAGCGTACTAATAATCCTTATACCCAATCATTTACCACTCTCCCAAAATCAAGAGAAGAATTGAAACGCCTATTTGCAGACAGAGTAAAGAAAAAAGTAAGGTTGCTTAAAAATTTCAAAGGAGTATGGAAATTAAAAAGAAAAAAGAATAAGTAAAAGGGGCATCGTAATGCCCCTCGTCACTTTGAGTTAGTCCCAAAATGGCGTCCCCAGTATTTTGACACCTAGCCCTAAGCTAGGTGGGTGTCCCGGTGGTATCTTCAGCCTTCCTTCGCCGTTGCACAACGTTCACGCCGTGTGTCGGAATTACATAAGGCCTGACATCGTATACCAGACAGCAGACTCCCTTATGAAAGATGTAGGTTCAAAATAAAGGTTTAATTCGCTCATTTCAGGATAACTGTTATTCATTTTTGAAAGTTCACCAGTCCTATATGTGACTGCTTTCGATGGATTTATTATAACATCGGTTCTTATCCATGTAAAACAGAATCTAAATAATATATCCTTTAATAGCGACTGTTTTCTCCCTTATAATTTGTCTAATATAATCTTTCATACTTATTCTTCGAAAACCCCGAAACAACTCTGTATACTTCCTTTACGGGAGTGTTGATACGAGCGGCTTCTGCCTTTATTACGCCCAAAAATTCTTCTGGAAATTTTAGGCAAAGTCCACATCCCCCTTTAGCAATACTGCAAGGAGTAGACATAACTTCAAAATCGTATCCTTTTTTTTCAAGCTCAGAATTCAACTTGTAAACATAATTCCCTGATTCTAATATTGCAATACACTTCATAAAATCCACTCCAATTCATAATATCCTATACCCACGCTTAGTTGCTCTACATTACATAATATTGAAATGGCTTTTAAAAAGTTCCGCAAATGTTATCATTTCGACATACCTATTTTATTTAACCTTGCATGATAAAATAAATACTGTTGGGCGTACCCGGTAAGGTCTCCGTACTGCTTTGAGGCAAATTGCTGTATTTCTTTTAGCCCTGATTCCTTTTTGAGATACAGTTCCTCCATGACACGTTTCACCCATACGTCAATCGGAAAAACATCAAACTTCAATCCGCTAAAAAGCAATATACAATCGGCAACCTTGGGCCCTACACCGGGAAGCTTCATAAGCTCCTTACGTGCCATAGCTGTGTCCATGCCCCTCAGATTTTCCTCTGTTAAAATACCCTGTGCCATCAAGGCAGATGTCTTGTGAATATATTTGCATCTGAATCCTGCCTTACACTGCTGTATATCCTCTAACGACGTATTTGCAAGTGTTTCTATATCAGGAAAACTGTATGCATTTAGCTGTGGGTCAATACACTTGCCTCTTAAAACAGAAAGAGTGTCTACTGTTTTCATTATTCTAGGTATCATGTTATTGGCAGATATTATAAATGAGATTAGTATCTCCCAGAAATCCTGTTTGAGAAGACGTATGCCCCAGCCTGTTTTTATTGCTTCTTTCATTATTTCATCTTGTTCAAGGATAGCCTTGATTTTTGAGTAATCAGTACCAAGGTCAAAATACTCATACCAAATGTCTATAAAATCCTGCTCTCCGGAGTCGGTTATACATAGAATCTCGTTATCATAGCTTACATTTACCAGTCGGCCTCCCGCTATTCCCCTATAGCTTCCGTCCTCCTGTCTAATCCATCTGAAACACTGACCGCAATCGAATATGTGTGTTAAATTGAAATCTTTAATATTTTTTACGTATAGGTTTCCATCTTTGGTTTCCAAGGTAAAGCCTTTATATTCCATTTTTATTCCTCCCCTTACAATAGTACCCGCCGTGTAGCCAACAAAAACAATATGTTATGTCCATATGGACAATATATTAAGAATATTAATTACAGGGGGTAATATCAATGGTTATGTGTGGGAGTAATATGATATAATTTGAAAATATGATGTAATTCACTCTTGATATTATAGCGGAGGTTACAATGAAGGAAAAAATATATACAATACCTGTGTCAGATGCTTTTGCTGAGGACTGCGAATGTCCCCTTTGCGTTCTGGAAAAGAAGTTGGAGAATGAGTGTATAGAGTATGCTCTGGGGCCATCCCTGATGGAACCCGACATGAGACAGGAGACAAATGAAAAAGGGTTTTGCAAAGACCATTTTGAGGCTATGTTCAATAGTCAGGCTAACCGTCTTGGTCTTGCCCTCATGATTGATACTTTTATGCAGGAAAAAAATAAAAAGTTTCAGAACATATTTGAAGCACGTGTTGGCTCGTTGGAGAAGGATGCTAATGCCGGGCTTATGAAGAATATTTCAAATAAAATTTCATCCAAGCAGACTGAAACAGATAAGTTGGTGCAGGAGCTTGTAGGTGAGCTTGATAAAATTGAACACAGCTGTTCAATATGCAGTAAGCTTGAGCACACAATGGACAGATATATTGATGTTATTTTTTATTTGTATTTCAGAGAGCCTGATTTCAGGGAAGTTTTTGATTCTAAAAAAGGGTTTTGCCTGAAACACCTTAAACAGTTGCTTGTATCAACCAAAAGATATCTTAATACCAGTGAGACAGCAATATTTACTAAAAAACTCATGGAAATGCAAATCTCCAACCTGGACAGAGTAGAAAAGGAAGTCGATTGGTTCACAAAGAAATTTGACTACAGGTATAACGACGCACCTTGGGGAAACTCAAAGGATGCCGTTTTAAGAAGTATTCAAAAAATAAGAGGAAATTGCAATTTAAAACAGTAACATTTTATGTGAAAAATAATATTATGTAAAGTAGATAGGCAAATGTCTATTCAGCCTTGAGCACCAAGTGACTACCACCAGTCCTGTACCGGCCCTCCCCCTGGCACAGTTATCGAGTCGTAACATGCTATGCCCGTCAAAAAGGTTATGATTTATCACCTTTCAGGTGCTCAAGGCATTTAATTCATTTTATTACTTTCCTATGCTAGTTAAATCGTAAGGTGTTTCCTGATATACATAATAGTTGAGCCAATTTAAAAACAAAAGGTTTCCATGACCTCGCCATCTTACAATAGGCTCCTTTGTCGGATCATCCCCGGGGAAGTAGTTCTTGGGAACCTCTATATCCATACCCCTTTCTACATCCCTCTCGTACTCCAATTTGAGTGTGTAGGGATCATATTCCGAATGTCCTGTAGCAAAAATGTGACGTCCGTCTTTTGATGCTACCAGATATACTCCCGCTTCCTTGGATTCAGCCAGTATTTCCAGTTTGTCAATCATCGCTACATCCTCATGGGTAATCTCTGTATGTCTGGAATGGGGTACAAAAAACACATCGTCAAAGCCTCTGAGAAGTTTTACATGTTCCTTTATTTTAGTGTGCTCAAATACACCAAACATCTTCTTAGGCAAATCACGTTTTGGTATACCGTAGTGATAATACAGGCCTGCCTGTGCACCCCAGCATATGTGCAGTGTAGAGTATACGTTTTTCTTACTCCAATCCATTATACGTTCAAGTTCTTCCCAGTAATTTACGTCTTCAAAGGGCATTTGTTCAACAGGTGCTCCTGTGATAATCAATCCGTCGAAATGCTCTCCTTGTATCTCGTCAAAAGTTTTATAAAAAGTTTCAAGGTGTTCCTCAGGAGTATTTTTTGACATATGGGATGCGGGATGCAGTAGTACGATTTCCACCTGAAGAGGTGTGTTTCCAAGAAGTCTGAGTAACTGCGTCTCCGTGGTTATTTTAGTCGGCATTATATTTAATATTGCAATTTTAAGCGGTCTTATATCCTGATGGTATGCCCTGTCCTCAGACATGACAAATATGTTCTCACTATTCAGGGTTTCCACCGCAGGAAGATTGTCAGGGATTCTGATTGGCATATTGACCTCCATCACTTAAATAAATAAAATAAATTGTAAAAAAAGTGCATAGTATAAATTATATTATTCAATAAGGAAAAGTCAACTATTAGCCAATATAGGTTTTTTATCTGCTCTTCTCAAGTGCCTGTTCTATGTCATAAATGAGATCATCCGAATCTTCAATTCCTATGGAAAGTCTGATTGTTCCGGGTGTTATTCCTGATTTCAAAAGTTCATCTTCCGAAAGTTGGGAATGGGTGGTGCTTGCAGGATGTATAACCAGAGATTTAGCATCTGCGACATTTGCCAGTAATGAGAATATCTCCAAGCTGTCTATAAATTTCTTTGCAGCTTCAAGGCCTCCTTTTATTTCAAAAGTAAATATTGAGCCTGAGCCCTTTGGAAAATATTTTTGTGCCAGTTCAAAGTATTTATTTCCTTTCAGGCTTGGGTAATTTACTTTCTCCACCAAGGGGTGCTTTTCGAGATATTCTGCAATCTTTTTTGAATTGTTTACATGTCTTTCCACCCTCAGTGATAGTGTCTCCAGTCCCTGTATAAATAAGAAGGAATTAAAAGGACTTATAGCTGCGCCTGTGTCTCTAAGTAACTGAACTCTGGCTTTTGTTATAAATGCCACCCCTCCTAACTGACTGTATACAACCCCGTGGTAGCTTACATCAGGTGTTGTAAACCCGGGAAATTTATCTCCCACAGAATAGTCAAATTTACCTCCGTCAATGATTACTCCACCTATAGAAGTTCCGTGTCCTCCTATAAATTTTGTTGCAGAATGTACAACTACGTCTGCTCCGAAATCTATAGGTCTTACCAGATATGGTGAGCCAAAGGTGTTATCAACTATAAGGGGGATACCATGCTTATGTGCAATGTCTGCTACAGCTTGGATATCGATTAGGTTTGCATTTGGGTTACCAATTGATTCAATGTACAGTGCTTTTGTTTTGTCAGTAATAGCGGCTTCAAAGTTTTGGATGTTATCAGGATCTACAAAGGTTGTGTTTACTCCGTATCTTGGTAAGGTTGCCGCAAAAAGGTTATAAGTTCCTCCATACAAGGTGTTGGCAGCTACTATCTCGTCTCCGGCTCCGGCAACATTTAGTACTGAATATGTTATTGCTGCCGATCCTGATGCTACTGCAAGTGCTCCGGTACCGCCTTCGAGTGCTGCAATTCTTTTTTCAAATACGTCTGTTGTTGGGTTCATAATTCTTGTGTAAATATTTCCTGAGTCCTTCAGGCCAAATAAATTTGCTGCATTATCTGCATCTTTGAATACATATGATGTTGTCTGGTATATAGGCACTGCCCTTGACCTTGTTGTTGGATCTAATTCCTGTCCTGCGTGAACCTGTAATGTGTCAAAACTAAGTTTTCTGCTCATATATGGTATCCCCCTTTATATGCTAGTAAGTTTATAGGTTTTATTATATTAATATGATATAACCAAATTTAATTTTAGTCAATACCTTTTTTATAAAATTTAAAATTAACATATTTGAATTTGTGCGAATTATATACTTTAATTGATTTGTATGCCAGAATTTTGTTTTTTAATCGTTTGGGGTTATATCAAGAACTTTTAAGTATAAAAAAAGGAATACCTCTTTTGTGAAGTATTCCTTTTACTCTTAAGTTATTTTCCTGATTTACTGCAATTTAAAATATATAAAGCTGCCATCGTAATCTTTATCTCGTATCTGTTCATTCTGCATAACGAGATAATTTGTTTTATTCTTATACAGATCTATAACAACTTTGCCTTCTGCCGTAAATGATTCTGTCATACCTGGTGTTACTTTTCTAAACTCTGTAGCTTTATCCATGGCATCATCCAGACTTCCATCAAAGCCATAATCCATAGTCCCTATTATTGACGCATTGTCAGAGGTTTTTATTCCCCATATGTCGGCATCCCATCCAACACAAAGATAAGCCGAACCTTCTCCTTTAACCTGGGTAAGTTGGGCGTTTTGAACTTCCCACAGCACATCTATTATTGCAAACTCGTGATCTTTTCTATCCTCAGCTTTTATTCCCATTTGTTCCAACTCATCTATAGTTACTTTTTGAAAGCTCTTAACAGTCATTGAGAAGGTACCTGATATTTTGTCGTCAAGGAAGTCCTTTGTCTCACTCCAAGTATATTTTTGGTTCAATGAAACCGGGTTATTAATTGATCCAAGCGCTGTTGGCGGGTTAATAAGATTGTTTGCGGTCTTTTCTCCGTACATGGAGCTTAAATATTTCTTAATTTCAGTTTTCTGACTGCTTGCAAGGTTCTTTACCTGAACCGCTTTTGTTGTTGTTGCAACTGCATTATAGGCGTATGTCTTCTTGTTTTTTGTTTTGAGATAAACGCCACCGCTGATATTTGAAACACTTAATGTAGTCTTACTGCTAATTACCAGTAAGCCTTTCAGGTTAGCCGTATAAAGCTTCTGTTTTGAATCGTAGCCCTTTGAATACTGTGGTGTAAGAATCTTTGCAGTTGAGCCGCTTGGTATGCTCAACATTTTGTATGTAACACCGCTGTACTTGTAACTGTTGACATACTGTAGATTTTTTGTTTCAAGAGTTTTTTGATATGCCTTTATGATGTTAAGCTCTGAAGATGTCAGTTTTGTTGATGCAGCCGTTATTGGAACAGCAAAAACAGATAATACAAGACATACACTCAATACCAATGCTAATATCTTTTTCATATCCAACCTCCTAGGTTTTTATATCCAAATAGTAGCATTGTGTCTAAATTTAGTCAATATATGCTTCTGATTTTCGATTTCTGAATATAAAAAGTATTATAACTGCCATCAACATTGCAAAGGAAGGTACAACAGTGGTATAACTGCTTCCATAGCTGTGTACTACCATTCCGGTAAAAACACCCATTACCACAGGCCCCAGTGCCCCAGCTCCCATATTAAAAGCCAGCATAGTACTGCTTTTATCCCCGGTAAGCCTTGTAATCCAATTTGTAAGCAAAGGATAAAAAGGCGAACATGCAAAACCGGCAAGTGCTATCCAGATTATTGCCATACCCTGATTTGAGTAAATAACCATAACCAACGAAAGTATTGCCAATATTCCGTGTACTAGCAATATCCTGACCATATCAAACCTCTTGATTAGCTTTACAGAAAGAGTTCTCCCTGCAAACATAGCAACCCATATGAAAATACTTGCCGCAATTCCAGAAATCTTTCCATAACCACGGCTTTCAAAAAACATTGGTGCAAAACCCCAAAGTCCGGTTTCTGCTGTAACATATAAAAATAGCGTCAGAGGAGCTATCAAATTTAAAGGTCTTGTAAACACAGCCCTGTACTGCTTTAATGTATTCTTCAGAGAAACTGTATTTACCTCTGACTGACCTTTGTATTTTACAGTATATAATGCCATACCTAAAAATAATATGCCGATAATATAATATGTAATTCTCCACATTCCGAGAAAGACCGTGAACATCAGAAGCAGGAGAGGAGTTATTATAGCTCCTACGGTAAAAAAAACATTGATAAATGCTATGTTAGAGTCTGCCTTCTTTGTATCATATGCTGTTGTGAGAGATACAATTGCGTTCTGACAAATACTTCCGAAAAATCCTATAAAAAATATCCCTGTCATAATTATAATATAATACTTTGATAAACCGAATATCAAGGTTGCTGCTCCCAACCCGGCAAAAGCAGCTCTTAATGTCTTTAATCCTCCATAGCTGTCCACAAGAGTTCCTCCAATCAAAACTCCCAGTGTAAATCCCAAGAACTGAACGCTAACCATACTGCCCTGCTGTACTGACGTAAAACCTAGCTCTTCAGCCAATCTGGGCATAGCAAGTCCTGAAGAGGACAGTATCATGGCAATCAGACATAATTGACCACATAATAAAGGGATTGTTATTTTTTTCACTTGTGTACCTCTCAATAGGTTAAATTTTAGATTCAAGGTATATTATATCTTAAAATCATGTTTATTTATTAACTATTTTCCTATATTCAAGAGGTTTCTCGATTTCTTTATCTCTGCAATAATCCAAGTAATAACCGGTATTATCACCTGCATTGGGAATGCATAGTAAGGATAGATTTCAAAGGCCCAGTAATTCATTTCTATTATAGTATGATAAACAGTATACGAGAAATAAATCATAAGCAATCCGGTTTGAACTACAATTGACCTATAATCTTTTAAATTGAATACTTTAGCTATCCCTTTACAAGCTCCTAATAGACAAACCGCACATTTTGCAAAAACAGCAAATATAAATACAAAGGATACGGTTACTTCCACACCTTGTATAAAGTTACCAATCCTAATTCTACTGGCAGCTACATAAGACGGAAAATAGAAGTTGCCCACCAGATTCCCTAGTACTGCGATATTCCTTATTGTGATTATGATAATCATGCTGGCTGCTATTAAGGTGCCCCATATGTACACCCTTTTAGGTGACTTTTTTGTTTGAAGAGATGTAAAAACACACAGAAAAACCACAGTCTCAGCCATAGGAAAGGAAAAAGTTGAGAATGTACCTTTTAACACCGGGGTTAAACCATTCCCAAGTATCGGTTGAATGTAATTTAGTCGGAGCTGGGGTATTCCCAATATCAGAACAACAAATACAATAAAAATAATTAGCGGTACAAAAATAGCCGTAGTTCTGCTTAATACCTCAATCCCCAAGTAAGCAGCAAATATGCACACCAGTCCCAGACATAGCAAGGGAATAAACATAGGGGTTTCGGACAAAGCTACTACATTGATGAACTCCCCAAAATTCCTCAGAACAAGTGCTCCCAGGTGAAAGGAATACCATATATATATGGCAGATAAAATTTTACCCGGTACTTTTCCAAATACCATACTAAAAATATCAAATATATCTTTTCCCGGAAAAAGCGACAGCAATCTTGAAAATATCAGGAACAGCGGAATAAATGAAAATGCGGCAAGTATACCTGCAATCCATGCATCATTCTTAGCATCCCCCCCTGTACCTACAATCATCGTAGTACCGATTATAAACATTATTATTAAAATTATTGCTTCTTTGTCTGATATTTGCTCTTTTCCCATTCTAATCCTACTTTCCTAATATTAATGTAATTAGATGCTGTATAGGCCCGGCAGGACTGGGTATTTTAACATTAAATGATAATAAAACGGCTATAGTCAATGAGAATACACTCAAAATGCTGTTTACCCAAAAGTCAGTCCATAATTTCTTTTTATACAACGGTATAACATTAAAAATAACCAAAAACGTATAACCGATAATTACAAAAATAATCAATCCTTTACCCACCTTTTTTTAATGTTTTGTATATTGAAGCGCTGTTTTTTATATGAACCTTGGCATCAACGTCTACCTCTGAATTTCTGAATACCTCTTCCCACTTATCTGACACCTTTTTCCATTTTTTTGGGTCATTTTCCCTGAACTTTTCGCCGAACTTGAATATGTCGGAACCATACTCTGACTGGATTTTTTTAATGAAGTCTTCAATTTTTTTTTGGGTTAATTCCGAAGTACTGGCTTCCAGCCTTTTTACTGCTTCTTCATCAGGAAAGTTTTCGTTTCCTTCGATTTCATCAATTGCCACAGTTGTACGTATTTTTACCTTAATTTTAAGTTTTCCGGTTTCCACAACCGACTTCACCTTTGTTTTATTTCCGAATATCTCCAAAGAAATAGGAGCCGATAAACCCTCTTCCTTATCTCTGACCAGAACTCCGCCCTTCACTTCGTTCCGTACAAAAAGCAGGTCTTTTGTTTCTTCCTCACCTAGTTCACCCACAAATTTATCATTTTCCATGATAGCAGCACCTGCTACACGGGGAATCACACTCCCCTTTACATCCTCAAGATGTACTGCAGGAATTACCGTTGAAGTCCCTTTAGTCTGTAGTTCTATACTAAAATCCAGCAAATTCATTTTGGGTGCTTTACTTAGTCTGGTCTCATTTTTTAATATTTTATCAAGTGCAAATGATTTTATACTTTCGGTTGTTTCCTGCCCCTCAAGTATTTCTCTTGCCGTATCCTGCTGTGAGTACAGTATATTTACATCATTACTTATTTCAGAATCCCGGATAAAAATATCAAGGACCTTTGTGGCTCCTTCTTCTGCAACCTTTTTACTTAAAATTGCTACTTTGCAATGGCTCCAATATAGCTTTTTTCCTGTAATTGATATTCCGTTTCTAATAGCATCCAGTATGGTTTTCCCTTGCATGGATACCAGCTTTGATTTCATTTTTGTATCATTACTCCCATCAACATCAACTACTTCGGTTGTTAAGGTGTATTGTCCGTCATCCCCTTTATCTATCGCTGCTCCCGCAACAATGGCAAGGTCATCTATTTCCCTGTAATTCCAACATCCTGAAGTAAATAACAAATTTATAAAAATAATTATCGACATAACGGCTCTTTTAGTTTTATTCATTTATTTTGATTTCCATTTTTCTTATTTGAAACTTGTCTTGTCAAATCTGCTGAAAAGATTTTTGGTCTTAGGGTCATATTCCACCAAGGCGCACGAATCCAGGCATCCTGCCCGTCATGGTTTTTAACACGGGTGCTATTCATCATGTATGGAACCCCAAAAGAGCGAATACTCATCATGTGAAGGTACATGATAATGATGCACATGAGTAATCCGTATATCCCAAGGAATGACGCTCCCATCAAATAAAACGTACGAAATACAATAGTGGAACCAATTATATTCATGTTTAGCAAGGTTGTAATTCCAGTAAGTGCGGTAATTATAATTACAGGGGCACTGACCAGTTTTGCCTGAACTGCAGCCTGGCCTAAAACTAAAGTGCCTACAATGTTTACCGCCTGTCCTACAGGGCCGGGCATTCTTGTACCAACTTCCCTTAAAATATCAAAAATAAATAACATAATAAACAGTGAAAGAGAGGTTGGAAAGGGAACACCCTGTCTCGAAGAGGAAATGCTTATCAGCAACGGAGTCGGAAGCATCTCCTGATGATATGTCACAAGGGCCAAAAATATTGCAGGTATGGTAGTGGAAGTTACCGCAGTAAAGCCCCTGATTAGACGATTTATGTTTGCGAAAATATAGTTATTGTAATAGTCCTCACTGGCCTGAAAATTCTCAACTGCAAGAAATGGGACTGTTAATACAAAGGGGCTTCCATCAACAATTAAAGCAACTCGCCCCTCAAGAAGCTTGGACGCTACAACATCCGGCCTCTCAAATGCCCCTACAGTCTCAAAGGGAGAATAAGGGGCATCCTTAATAAGCTCCTGAATATAACCCGAATCTAAAATTCCGTCAATTTTTATCTTATTCAGTCGTTGTTCAAGTTCATTTAACACTTCTTTTAGTGCCAAACCATCCACATAGCATATACAGATGGATGTATGGGTTCTTTCTCCCAAAACCCTGAACTTAAACTTCAAATCAGGATTTTGAATTTTTCTACGTATCAACGAAAGATTTACCGCCATCGATTCCGTAAAGCCCTCTCTGGGGCCCCGTACAACCTTTGAAGATTCAGGCTCGGAAATTGATCTTTTTTCCCAACCCACGGACCCAATTATCAGGCCTTTATCATATCCCTCTAAAATAAAAAGGGTATCCCCTGAGATTATAGAGCTGACCATCTTATTGATATCCGTTTCAATTTTAACACTGTTTGACACAATGACCTTTTTCATCAGGGCTTCCAACAGATTATTAACATCAATATCTTCAGCCAGATTATTACGTAGAACAGGCTGAATGATATTTTCATTTACAACCTCTGTATTAACCATTCCCGATATATAAATAATACAGCACTTGGCTTCCTTAACGGATTTATTCTGAAATTCCCTTGTTATAAGTGTCTGATCATCCTTAAATATGTTTTTGAACAGTGATATGTTCTCCTCCAAAGATGCTGTCAAATTTTTTGTTTGAGGAGAAGCACCGGCTTGGTCAACACTATTTTCAGGATGGTTCATCTTATACTTTTTAGAGCCTTTTTTATACATAACATCATCACCGATCAAATTTTCTAAAATACTAATTTTAGTTATTTGCAAATTAGTGATAAAATAAACAAATTTTATAAAATTTGGGCTATAGATAAATATATTATTTCAACTCATCCAGATTATTTAAATAATCCTGTAACTCCTTAATCAACCATTCTCTTTTACCCTTGATACAAAATGTATTAATATTAAATTTACGATTCTTAGTACCGATATTAATGAGTAGTGAGCCCTTACTGGCCACTTCATCTAATTCTTCTTCCTCAGTATTTTCTTCTTCCGTATATAATCCTAAGAAATTAAATGCTGGCATATGCATCATCTCTTTCACCAAATTACCACAGAGGGAATATGTTTCCGTAAATTCATCGGTAACCTTGAATCCACTAAACAATAGTGTAAAATTAATATTTTTCTCACTCATAAAATTAATATTTTCTTTAATATCATCAAATGAAATGTGACATTCGGAAGTATCAATTAAAGGAAGTATATCAACAAATTCCCCCATGGTATTATAATACTCCTCATTCCCGTATCTTCGTTGTACGATTAATAATGAAAATGGAAATACCTCCAAATCAAAAATCAAGCATATAATCTTACCAAATAATTTATAGGATACATTCCATATCATTTGTTCATCTAGCCTGGTGATTTTATCGGGTATATCCAAATCAATCTTTGTTCGAATAATATCCAATTGCTTATGCTTTTCGGCTAAATTAAAAATAACTTCATGAAATTGTCTCAGTTTGAATCTATCAACAAGTTCTTTGTCACTTATTCCAATAGGGCCCTGATAAATCTTCCGGGCATAGTTTGAATAGCTCGAATTTTCCGATTTATTTATTGAACTGTATGAATAATACCCCTGTAATATGTTACTTTTTGCAATTTCTCCACTCATGGCATCAAAAATCAGATGATTGCACGGTATAAATATACGTAGTAACTCACTTTCATATTTGACTACAATGATACGATATAATAAGCTGTCATATCTCATACTTTCATTTTCCCGATAGATTGTATCTTGTATATATTTTGTTACCATGTTCTTAAAATCAATATTAGAACTGCTGATATCAATAAATGGAATATCAATTAAATCAACTTGACCGAACTCATTTATCAGGATACCGTCTGTTTGTTTTTCAGCAGTACTTCTTAATACACTTTGAGTATTAATCAGGTTAAGTATGCTTGCTTTAAGCATATCCGCATCCATGTGTTGATTTATAACAAAATCAGTACCGCTGCAAAGCATTTGTCTATGTACTGTACTCATCTGAACAGGTGTAAGTCTGTAAGTACTTTGTACATCACCATTGATTACTCTACGCTCATGCAACTGATTTTTCAAATCTAAATACTCAGCCAATTCATCTATAGTATTAACTTTGTAAAAACTATCTACACTGTCGTTTATATCAATATCTCTATCCACAATGTTAATCCTTTTACTGATACTTCGAACATTTTTACCAGCAAGAATATCAGCTATGGTTACCGTGTAGTTAAATTTCCGTAGCATTGATGCTACTTTCATTGCCTTAATGGAATCTCCTCCAAGTTCAAAGAAGTCATCATTTATTCCAACTTTTTCGATTTTCAAAACATTACTAAATAAATAACACAACAATTTTTCCTTATCATTTTCAGGTTCCTTATATCCGACATCACTAGGTTTTGTAATGTCAGGTAATGCTTTCTTGTCAAGCTTTCCATTTTTGGTTACCGGAATTGATTCAATTTGTAACATATATGTTGGTATCATATAATCCGGCAATCTTTTACTTAATACTTCCTTTACATCTTGAATATTAACCAACTGGTTGGATACCAAATATGCAAATATCGCTTTGTTGCCGCTATTATCCGTACGAGCTACTACTGCTGCTTCCTGAATATAGTTAATTTTTCTAATTTCCGTTTCTATTTCACCTAATTCTACACGTAACCCTCTAATCTTTATCAGATCGTCAATTCTTCCCATGTAGCAGATATTACCGTCATGCAACCATCTGGCCAAATCCCCCGTACGATATATTATTCCTTCACTGTAGGGATTTTGGACAAACTTCTCCCCTGTGATTTCAGGCAGGTTCAAATAACTCTTCGCCAGACCGGAACCAGCAATACATAATTCACCGGGGATACCTAAACCACATTGTTTCGTTCCATCTAAAATATAAATCTGTGTATTTGAGATAGCCCTACCTATTGGTACTCTACTGCAGTTTGGAATACAGCTGTAATGAGTGGCGTAGATGCTGGACTCTGTAGGGCCATACAAATTTTCCAGTCTTATTTCAATATTATTTGAATTGCAAATTTCATAAAATCTGTTAACCAACTCAGCATTTAGTTCTTCTCCTGCTGAAATAATATATTTTACACTATTTATAAGTTTAATATTTAATTGATTTTCCTCTAGCTCCGAAACAAAAACCGATAACATTGAGGGAACAAAGTCAATTACAGTAACGTTTTTTTCATGAATTGTATTGATAATTTCAGGTATCTCTTTTTCCTCTCCGGGCTTGAGTATTACAAGTTTTGCCCCGGCAACACACCACCAGAATATTTCACTTGCAGATACGTCAAATACATATGGAGTCTTAAAAAGAATTGTATCATCTTCACTTAATTTGTATTGGTGCTGCATCGAATGAAGCAAATTTGCTAAACCACCGTGTTTAATAACAACACCTTTAGGATTTCCTGTTGTTCCAGATGTGTAAATGCAATAAATCGCATTTTCCAATGTGACTTGATTATCTGGATTACATTTATTTGCCTCCCATAAACTTTCGTCTGCTAAATTTATTATAACTGAATCGTTAAACCTATAATCGGTAAATATACCATCTCCGCCCGTCAGAATTACCTTAGGTTTACAATCATCAAGAATATAAGAAATTCTGTCATCCGGATATGCAGGGTCAATCGGAACATAGGCACCGCCCGCTTTCAATATACCGTAAATCCCCTGTACCATTTCAAGACTTCTTTCCATTATTACTGCTACAAAATCATCTTTCTCAACGCCAATATCTCTTAACTTCCATGCAAGGCTATTGGCTTTTTCATTAAGCTCCTTATAGGTCAATGTTCGTTTCCCATATTCTAAAGCTATATTATAAGGTGTTCTTTCAACTTGTTCTTCAAATAGCTGAATTACGGTGTTTTCGGCTATATATGGTTTAGAAGAATTATTAAACCCCGATATTATTTTCCGTTCTGCCTCTGTAATCATTTCAATTTCTCCCAGAAGCATATCATTTTTCTTTATTACCTGTTCCAGAACCACCATATAATGCTCTATGATTCCCTCAGCCGTTTCCTTACTGTATATATCTGTGCAGTAATTTACAAATATGTCATAACATTCTATTCCCTCACTTATAGAGAACGATAAATCAAATTTTGCCACTTTGCTCTCTATATCCACATTCTCTACCGTTGCTTCTCCTAATTGGTAATCCCTTGTTTCATTATTCTGTAGTACAAGCATTACATCAAACAATGGATTTCTTGACATATCTTTTTTTATGTCTATGTTCTCTAAAAGTTCTTCAAATGGGTATTCCTGATTCTCATATGCCTTTAGGCACTTTTCCTTGATTTCTTCCATAAACGAAGAAAATTTCTTGTTTCGCTCAGGCTTTCCCCTCATTGCCAGGGTATTTACAAACATACCCAGCATATGCTCTGTATCATGATGAGTTCTCCCACTAATGGGACTTCCAACTACAATATCTTCCTGTCGGCTATACTTACTTAGTACTATCATTACCGTTGCAAGGAATACCATATATTCTGTACTTCCTGTATCTTTTGCAAATTTCTTTATACCATTAGCCAGAATGTAACCTGTCTTTCTGAATACCGTTGCTCCATTATAACTTTGTTTATGCGGCCTTGGATAATCTAAAGGCATATCCAACAAGGTTACTTCATCCCGAAATTCATTAATCCAATATTCCTTCTGCTTGCTGATATCCTTGGTAATCATCCATTCACTGTAATCCTTATATTGTCGGGCCGGATACTCCACTTCCCACCCGTTATAAAAAGAACAGAACTCATCAGTAAATGTTGTAATACTCATTCCATCTCCAATTATATGATGCATATCTATAAACAAAATATGGTGACTGTCTCTTTTTATAAGTCTAGCCCTTATTAATGGTGGGTTTTCAAGGTCAAAGGGCTGTATAAGCTGATTAATCAGGACTGATTCCTCTGTCTCAAAATCTTTAATATATTCAAAATCCATGCGGCACTCCTGAAGAATGCATTGCACAGGTTCTCCTTCATCCATGACAAAGCTTGTTCTTAGTATTTCATGGCGTTCTGTCATTTTGATCAAAGCTTCTTCCAGCTTATCAAGGGAAACTTCTCCATATATCCTCAGACACTGAGAAATATTATATACCGTTCCACGTTCCATCATCTGTATGAAATAAATGCGTTTCTGCGCTGATGACATGGGGTAAGTACTTTTTTCTTCTGCCTTTTGTATGGAAGCTCTTACCTCATGACATACCTCTGATTCATACCTTTTTTCTAGCAGAGCAGCAATGGATTTCACCGTTGCCCTTTTGATCGCATCTATCACGCTAATACGTATTCCTGTTTCTGATTCGATACGGTTTACCAATTTTGTAGCCTTTAAGGAATGACCTCCTAATTCAAAGAAATTATCGTTAACACCTATCTGTTCTATCCCCAGTATGTCTTTGAACATTTCGGTAACCATTTCCTCCATACATGTTCCCGGTGCCTCATATAAACGTGTATTGATAATCTTTATGTCCGGTAATGCCTTTTTGTCAAGCTTTCCATTTCGAGTAAGGGGCAATACATCCAGCCGCATCAAGTATTGGGGAACCATATAGTGCGGTAACATCCCGGATATTCCAGAGATTATTTGATCGTTTTCAATATCGTTACCTGATACATAATATGCCTGAATTTTCTTATCATCGCCATCTTCACGGACAACCACAACAGCATCAGTAATGCCGTCTATCGCTTTAATTGCAGCTTCAATTTCACCTGTTTCAATGCGGTATCCACGAATTTTTACCTGTTCATCCATTCGCCCCAAGTATTCCAGATTTCCATCAAGAAGCCTTCTTGCAAGATCTCCAGACCGGTATAACAAGCCATCCCCGTATGGATTGGCAATAAATTTTTCAGCTGTTAAATCCATATTATTTATATATCCGGAGGCAACACCTTCTCCACCTATATAGATTTCTCCCGGTGCATTAGGTGGAACCAAACGTCCAAACCTGTCTATCAGGTAGATTGTGGTATTTGAAATAGCTTTACCGATTGGAATAGAAACTACATTGTCTGGAACGGAATCAATCATATAACTGCAGGCGGCTACCGATGTTTCCGTGGGGCCATATGAGTTAATCAGTTTTCCGCTTCCGGTGACCTCTAAGGCTCGCCGTATATGGCTCACTGATAATGTCTCACCCCCGATGAGCACTTTCCGAAGACCTTTTAGTGCGGTTACATCCTGATCCACAATCATTTGAAATAATGTAGCAGTTATGATGAGTATAGATATTTTCTGGTCCTTTATTATCTTTATCAGGTTGGAAATATCTGATACTTCACTTTTATTACCTATAAACAGGCTTGCTCCATTGAGCAAAGCTCCGAAGATTTCCAGAGCAGAAGAATCAAATGCATAATTTAATAATCTTAAACATCGGTCCGTGGGTTCAAAGGACATTTGGTTACAGTCCTTCACCAGTCGGACAATACCTTTATGACAAATCAAAGTACCTTTTGGATTACCTGTTGTACCTGAGGTATAAATAATATATATGGTGTCATCACCATTTGACTCTTTTGGAGCATGACAGAATTTTATTGTTAAATCCATCTTTCCGTCTGATTCATAGTAATCACTATCCTCCAAAATATATGGCACTTTGCCATTAACTTTATTAATCCATTTAGAACTGGAAATGAGCAGATTGCAGCAACTGTCCTCTAATATATACTGTATACGGTTGTCCGGGTTTTCAGTATCCAACGGAACATAAACCGCACCACACTTAAGAATTCCCAAAATACTCACAAGCTGTAAAAGACCTTGTTCCAATAAAACAGCCACTCTATCCATGTGTCTGACATTTCTCTCCCACAGCTTTTCTGCCATCTTATTTACCATACTATTTAACTCTAAATAACTTATCTGCCGGTTATTCCACACTATCGCAGTATTTGTACCGTTTTTCTCTACACATTCTTCGAAGATATCAATTACCGTTTTTTCTAAAGGTGCCTTACTGCTGGTATTATTTAATTGGTGTGCAAGCCAATCTGCTTCTTCTGAACTGATTAAAGTTAATTGTTCTATTTTTTCGTCTTCATGATCTATTAAACACATTAAAATATATCTAAATTTTTGAGATAAGGCTTCTATTGTTTCCCGTTTATATAAGGCTGTAGAATATTCAAATACTGCCGTGTAACTCCCGTTCTCATCAATGATATCGCAAGCCAGATCTGTTTTTGCATATTTCTCATTTAGGTACTTCGGAATGACAGATAAACCCTCAATTGAAACAGCGTCCATATCCACAGTAATATAGTTAATCAACACATTATATAAACCATTTCTGGACAAATTTCTTATTTCATCAAGCTCATTAAGCAGTTGATCATACTGACAGTCCTGGTTTTCATAAGCCCCTATTAATTTTTCTTTAATATATTGTAAAAAAGCTCTAATTGTCATGGTATCATCGATTTTAACCCGAACGGCCAATATATTTACAAACATTCCAACTACATCTTTTAACTCAAGGTCACGTCGTCCCGAAACCGCAGTACCAATAACCATATCCGTTTGCCCCGTATATATGGAAAGTATCATGCTAAATGCCGAAAACATCAGCATATAAGGTGTAATTTTATGATTATTTATAAACCGGTTTATCTTTTCAGAAAATTCCTTGTCAAATTTATAAGAAATTGATGCTCCGGCATATCCCATAATGGCTGGCCTTTGAAAATCACTAAAGAGTTCCGCAACGGGTATTCTATTCATATATTCGTTTTTCCAATATTCAAGCTGAGTTGCAAAACTATGCATTTCAGCCTGCTTTCTCTGCCATTGTGAAAAATCTCTATATTGAATGGGCAGCGGTTCCGGATTTCTTCCGGAATATAAATCACCCAAATCCCTCAGCAATATATCAACGGAAGTTTGGTCGCCGATGATATGATGCATATCCATCAGTAGGATATATTTTATCGTAGAGACACAAATAACTTTGACCCTGAACAAAGGCCCCTTCTCCAGATCAAACTTTTTTATACCTTTATAAAGCTCTTCTTCTGCCTCTTCCTCTGTTACAGCTATAAATTCGATGTCCAGACCGAGCTGGTCATCAATGATTTGTACCACTTCGCCATTGACTATATTAAATCTTGTTCTAAGAGCTTCATGTCTTTGTACTAATTTTTCAAAAGCCGTTTTCAGCCTGTTTAAGTCTAAGCTCCCATTAAGAAGGTATGCTGAAGATACGTTATATGGTAGTTCATCACCTAATAGTCCATTAACCGCATATATACGTTCTTGGGCAAAAGACGCAGGATAATAGTTCCTTTCTTCATCGGGCTTTAACACGGGTATTGTTCTCATGTTCTCAAGATTAGAATAAATACTATCTACCATCTTCTGAAAAACGGAATATTCAAACATTTCTTTCAGTGTCAGCTCGATACCTATCTCATGTTGTACCTTTGATATTAACATGATGGCATTTAACGAATGTCCCCCTGATTCAAAAAAATCATCCGAATCATTTAGTTCTTTTACACCTAGTGTCTCCAACCAAATATCCTTCAGAACATTTCTAATGCCTTCTTGTGTAAAATCATGGGGTTCCTTCTGACTATCCACCGCTATATTATCAGATTTCCGACTTCCGTCCTGCAAAAATGCCTCACTATCAAAACTTTTTTTATCAAACACATAACCGGGCAATGCAACCCTGAATCTTCTCCCGGTTCCTTTGAGTCTCTCCCAGTTTAACTCAATCCCGGAACACCACAATTGGGCAAGTACATTATAAAAGGAGCTATATTCATTCCGTATACTGTCCTCTAATGCTATATACACACATTTACCACAATTTTCTTCACAATCAACTTTATTGGAAAACACAGGTATCGAAGTAACATTTCCCGGGACAGATGACAGTTCATCCCTTAATATAATGGCTATTGCATCTTTCAAAGGAACCACATCAAGTGCCGTCAGGACACTTAGTTTGCCAATATCTGCTGTCAAAAAGGCTGCCGGCATATCGCTAAACTCAAGGAGGGTCTTGGTAAGACAATATCCATAGGCAAATACTGATAGCCGTTGAAAAACCTTGCTTTTATCTGAACCAAATTCTTTATCTTCTTGAATAAAAGCCATAAAATCTTCTCTAAGACCCCATTCAAGGTATGATAACACTTCCTTAAAATATATCCGGTATATTTTCGGTATCCTGTCATTTCCTGAATCCATGATACCTTTCCCCATGGATTTATAATAGCTTTGCATATCCGGCACTATCACAACAACTGTTTGTATGGAATTATCCGGGTTATATCCTGTATGGTAAACAAGATTATCCGGGTTCTTTTCATAGAAATCCCGTCTGCAGACTACAACAGCCTTTCTGTGTTCAAAATGCCTTCTGCCAATTTGTAACGTCCATGCGGCATCGGATAAATTTAATTTTTGAATTTCAATAAGATAATCAATAACAGCTTTTGATGTATTCATCAAGGCAGTCTCACTTTTGGCGGAGAATAAAAGGAGATTAAGATCGTCCTCCCTTTCAATTTCCAAATAACGAGGTGGTTCTTCCAGAATGATGTGGGCATTGGTTCCACCAATACCGAATGAACTTACTCCTGCCCGAAATACTTCCTTATCTTCATTCATTGTTTTTAATTCTGTATTAATATAAAAGGGACTTTCTATCAAATCAATGTGCGGATTAATACTCGAGAAGTTTATAAATGGAGGGATTACTCTGTTATGCAACATAAGTGCTGTCTTAATAAAACCTGCTACACCTGACGCCACCTCTAAATGTCCTATATTTCCTTTCACGGATCCGATGGCGCAATACCCTGCCTTATCACTTTGAAAGGCTTGTCTTAATGCTTCAAGCTCTACTTGATCGCCCAACAGTGTTCCGGTTCCATGTGTCTCAACATACTTGATCTGGTCAGAAGTCACTCCAGCTTGCGCAAGTGCACTCTCTATAACACTTCTCTGTCCTGATATCCCCGGTGCAGTATATCCGATTTTATCACTTCCGTCATTGTTTATTGCTGAACCTTTTATTACAGAATAGATATGATCTCCATCTATAAGTGCCTTTTCAAGAGGTTTAAGCAAAACTGCACCACACCCATTGCCCATAACCGTTCCCGATGCTTCCTCTGTGAACGGACGACAATGCCCGTCTTTTGAGAAAATCATTCCATTATGCCATAGATATCCGCTTTTTCTTGGGTAGGTGATGGAGACTCCCCCCGCAATGGCCATATCCGACTCGCCTCTTCGAATTGATTCAATGGCCTGGTGAATCGCTACTAAAGAAGTGGAACAAGCTGTTTGTACATTAAAGCTTGGGCCTTTTAAATTTAATTTATATGAAATTCTGGTGGTTAGAAAATCCCTATCATTCAATGTCATCATTTCAAAATAGTCCATGGAATCATTTTGAACAAAACGGCTCATCCATTGCAAATTGGAACTACTGCCTGCAAATAACCCAATCCTACCTTCATATTCATATGGATTGTAACCGGCATTTTCCAACACCCTCCAAACGCATTGATGAAATATCCTATGTTGTGGGTCCATCCTATTGGCTTCTTTATATGAGTAACCAAAGAAATCTGCATCAAAATATTCAGCATCTTCAATATAACCTTTTGCCTTAACGTAATTATTCTGAGTATAAATATTCCGAGGCACCCCAGCTTCTTCAAGTTCCTCATCCGTAAAGAATGTGATATTTTCAATTCCAGATACAAGATTTAGCCAGAATTCATCGAGACAATCTGCTCCAGGAAATCTACAGTCCAATCCTATGACCGCTATTGCTTCATTTTCTTTTTTAACCGGATTATCACCTTTAGTTGGCCTATTGTTTTTGTTGTTTTTTTTCAACATGTTAGTTAACGCTTCAATAGTGGGATATTCAAATAATTGCATTATGGAAACATTATAGCCTAATAATTCATAGATTCGTTTCTTTACTTCCATCAGTGCCAGGGAATTACCGCCTATGTCAAAAAAATTGTCCCTATTGGATACTTTCTGTGAATCCAATACATCTTTCCAGATGGCAAGTAAACTTGTTGCCAGATTTGAATCACAACCTTCAAATTCTTGCCCCTGTTGTTCTGGTTTTTTAATTTTCAGTCTGCTGCGGTCAATTTTCCCGCTAATCAGGCACGGCATTTGCTCCAACATTTCAATATATGTGGGTATCATATAATCAGGAAGTTTCTTCCTTAAGCAAGTTCTCACATACATCTCATCACATTTTGACTGCTCATGACTCTTTTTTAAGGAATAAAACAGAGCTAGCTGCTTATTTCCGTTTGAGTCTGTATAATCCTTTACCACTGCCATTCCTATTTGTTCAATTTCTAAGACTTGGTTTTCAATCTCACCAAATTCTATCCGATACCCTCGAATTTTTACCTGATCATCCAACCTTCCGGATAAATCCACTTCACCATTTTCCAACAAACGTCCTCTGTCACCGGTTCTATATAAGGTAATTCCTGGAAGTTCTTCTGTCTTGATAAATTTGCTATTGGTTTCCCCTGGATTGTTCAGATAACCTGCTGCAAGACCACGTCCTGCAATACAAACCTCACCAGACACACCGCGGGGCTGTATCTTACCTTCGGGATTTAATATAAAAATCTGTGTATTTGCTATAGGTTTGCCTACCGTAATACTATTTTCCCTGGTAATATCCTTCACTGTAGACCACACCGTTGTCTCTGTCGGCCCGTAAAGATTATACAGCTTGGCATTTGTATTCATCTGTAAATACTTCATTAATTCTACCGGATAGTTTTCTCCCCCACCCATAATATATTTTAACTGGATAAGAGCAGGCGCAAAATCAGGGTGTTCAACAAAAGCCTTCAACCTTGATATGGTACTCACTAGATGTGTAATTTTATGCTTTACAATTTTGTTTGATACAATGGATACATCCAGCTGTTCCTTCTCATCCGCCAAATATACCGATAACCCCAGACATAAAGGTACAATTGTTTCAAAAGCAAATATATCAAAAGATATGGTTGTTAAGGAGATAGTACGGTCATCCTTACTTTGAAACAGTTTTCTGTTTTTAGTATCATAAATAAAGTTCAGAAGTGAATCCTGCTTTATCATCACACCTTTTGGTTTTCCTGTAGATCCGGAAGTAAAAATAACATATGCTAAGGTATCCCTGTTGCCTCTGCACTTAGGATTATTTCGCCCGGCCGCTAAATCAATTTCATCCAAACCAAGGTTAATAAAACAATTATGAAAGTCATCAAAAGTTTTATTGCCAATGAGAAACTTTAACTTACACTCCTTAATTACTGAAGCTATTCTCCCTGCTGGATAGCAGGGATCAATGGGTACATATGCTCCTCCTGCCTTTAAAACAGCAAATATAGCAACAATCATTTTCTCGTCTCTATTTGCCATTATACCAACCAAATCATTCTCTTTGACCCCGGATTCAATTAGTTTCCACGCCAGCTGATTCGCTCTCTCATTCAGTTCCCGATAAGTAAATTCCTTTCCCTTTGACGTGATAAGTGCGATTTTCTCCGGACTTGACAGGGCATTATATTCAAACATATCCTGAACCAATTCATTTTCATTTAACTTTAAATATGCTTTCTTAAATTGTTTTTTCATCGGATTCCTCCTAAGGTTTATAAAAGTCTGACTCGGTTTTCTTTTGGTATGTTATTGTGCAAATATGCATATGGACCAAGTAAAAGAATAGATTATTATTACGGGCTAATTTAATGTTTTGGAATACTTCAAATTTCTTCATTATTCTACATTTATATCCACATTCTACTATTTTTTTGTCTCAAGTGTCAATTGAAATAATAAATGTTCAAATATAATTACACATAAAAAGCAAAACCCCAAAAAGCTTTATATAAAGCATTTTAGGGTTTTGCAGCAAACGGTTATTTGATTATAGTTTTTTACTTTGCAAGCTTGTATATCTCAAGTACATCCTGCCAGTAAAGTTTTTTGAGGCCTCCGATTGAATGTTCTTTTCCATACGCCTCACCGGTAGCTTTTTGGGCCATAAGCTCGAACTTGCTTTCTTCTATACCGATTTCTGTAAGAGTTGCCGGGAGACCCATTTTTTTATAAAATTCACGGAGTCTTGCGATTCCTTCCATCATAATTGCATCAGGGTCACGATAGCTGCTTTCTACCCCCATTACGTTAACAGCAAACTGTACAAACATATTAATGTTTGTCTTATAAACATACTGCATCCATGCAGGAGTTAATATTGCGAGACCTGCACCATGGGCAATATCGTATATGGCACTCAATTCATGTTCCATATCATGACAAGCCCAATCCTGCGCTCTTCCGAGACCCAATATATCATTATGTGCAATAGTGCCTCCAAAACCAACCTGACACCATGCGTGATAGTTTTCAGGGTTCTGTGAAACTATTAATGCATTTTTCATAATGGTTTTAAGAGTTGTTTCACACAGGCCGTCTGTAAGGTCTGTATGAGTGGTATTTGTGAAATATCTCTCAAAAATATGGCTCATCATATCAGCTACGCCATTAGCGATTTGATTTTTAGGAAGTGTAAAAAACAATTCCGGGTTTACTATACTTAGAACAGGTTTAAGATAATTACTACCATATCCCTTTTTAATCTGTTTTTCTTCGTTGGTGATTACTGTATGGGGGCTGGATTCACTTCCTGCTGCCGGTATTGTCAGAATGGTAGCAACGGGTAGAGCAGCTTTAATTTCACCGCCCTCTTCATAAAACTTCCATATATCATCATTGCATGCGCCTAGTGCTATGGCCTTTGCAGAGTCTATTACGCTTCCGCCTCCTACTGCAAGTATCAGGTCTACACCTTCTTTTTTACAAAGTTCGGCTCCTTCTTCAGCTAAAGATAAACGTGGGTTGGGAACTACTCCACCCAGTTCAACAAATTCTATGTTATTTTCCTTAAGAGAAGCAACTACCTGATCGTATAGTCCGCTTTTCTTGATACTATTTCCGCCATAATGTAAAAGTGCTTTTTTTGTATATGGTTTAATTAAACTTCCTATTTCCTTTTGAGTGTCCTTACCAAATATAATACGTGTGGGTAGATGCATATCAAAGTTTAGCATAGTCATTTTCCTTTCTCTCTTACTATTATTTTTCAAGAATATTATACTGATTTTTTACCTTAATTATTTAGCCCCATCTTCAATTAGGATGTTGATGAAACATAATATTTTAAGTATAATAAAATTGTAAACCTTAACGTAAACTTTAAGTCAATAGCAATTTTAAAATACAGGAGAAACTTTGATGGACTATTCTATAAAGCAAGTATCTGAAAAGATAAATTTAAAAGCCCATGTTTTACGCTATTATGAAAGAGAAGGACTTCTCCCTAATGTATCCCGAAGCGAAAGCGGAATACGTCGGTATTCTGAAGAAGACCTTGAATGGCTGGGTCTTATCTGTTGCCTCAAGAATACCGGAATGTCTATTAAGCAGATCAGAGAATTCGTGGCACTGAGCGCTCAGGGAAAGGAAACCCTGAAGCAGCGTTGTGATATGCTCATAGAGCATAAAAAGACCGTAGAAAGTCAGATTGAGGAAATGCATAACCATCTAAAAAAAGTTACTCATAAAATAGAGTATTTTACTTCCCAGTATGAGGAGTATTTGGGCGGGTAATAGAGGTTAGTAAACCCTTTGTATATCTTGTACTAGAGGATTTCTTAAATTAAAAAATCCTCTCCAAGGCAAAAAATTGGTCCATCTTTACATACGTATTTATGATTAATATTGCACCTTCCACAAACTCCAATTCCGCATTTCATTTTCATTTCAAGAGATACAAAAATGTTATAGTCGCACATTCCCTTAGCTTTTAGTAATTCTGCGCTGGAAAAACACATTTGTCTGGGCCCGCAGATAACGGCTATGCAATTATTTACATCTACGTTTAAATCATCGATCAGATTAGTTACTAATCCTTTTTTAACACCTAAGTTCTCATTCTCAACAAATTCAGTAATAATGTGAACAGAAATATCTTTCTTCCATTTATCAAGCTCGTCCTTGTAAATAATCATTTCACTTGTATTGGCCCCATAGAGTAGTGTTATCTCATCATAAGATTGTCTATTGCTCAAAAGGCTATATAAAAGTGACCTCAGTGGGGCAATACCAATACCACCTGCAATAATGACAATTTTTTTCCCAATCCATTGCTCTACTGGAAAGTAATTACCGTATGGCCCTCTATACCAAATAGTCTCACCCTTATCAAGTTCATGAATAGCAGAAGTGTTTTTTCCTACCCTCTGAACACTAACCTCAAATAATTCATTGTTTAAAGGATTTGATGAAATGGCAAATGGTGATTCTCCAACCCCTAATCTCGACAATAAAATAAACTGCCCTGGTTTGAACAAAATATTTCTTTCTGGCTTCAATACCAATGTCTTTACTTTGTTGGATTCTTCCTTTATATTTTCAATAGTGACTTTTTCAATATTTAATAGGTCAATCATTTCTTTATCTCCGATTTATTTGTTTTAAAAATACTGATTTCATTAAGCAAGTTCAACCCTGACGGACAGCTGCTTATGCAGCGTCCACACCCACTACACATAATTTCATTATTTTGTTTCACAAAATAATGAAATTTGTGATACATCCTGTTTTTTATTCTTGCAACTTTTTCGTGCCTTGGGTTGTAAGTTGAAGCTTCCCTTGTAAAATATTTGCACTGGCATGAGTCCCAAACGACAGCCCGCGCATATGTATTTTTGAAGGTTTCATCAGTTATTGAAAAGCAATGACAGCATGGACATACATAAGTACAAACCCTGCAGTTAATACAAGAAAATGCAATATCTTCCCATTCATCATTACTTAAGTTGTCCATTTTCTCCATTACTTTATCAATGTCGATTCTTTTCATTTCCGGCTTCCGGGAATCCGGTAAAACTGGAAATTCAGTCTGCTCAAAAGGTACGTTCTTAAATAACGCATATCCTTTATCACTTTCTGCCGAAATTATATAATTATTATCAGTTTTATATAATACTAAATCCATGTTTTCTTTAGAAGTTGGCAAAACGCCCATAGACTCACAGAAACAATTTTCTTCTGGCAAGTCACACGAATAGCCAATTAAAATAGTGTTTTCACGTAATTTTTGAAAATTACGACTTTTACTGAAAATCCTTTCAAATACCTTTAATCCTTTAATATCACAAGGGCGTATACCAAGCACTATAAAACCATTCTCATTATATGGATATAAACTTAGATTACTATAATCATCTCCCTCAAGTTTCAGATAGTAGTGTGTAATCGGTTGCCATATTTCCCTAGCTGAAAAATCACTGTTCCTTGAAAGATTAACCTTTAAATCATTGTCAATTTTTGTATACCTTATTGTCTGTTCTCCTGTGGGAGCATATAAGGTACCTTTTACTCTTAAAAAGTCTACCAGACTTTCCAGGGAATCTACCTTCCAATTCATAAGTGCTTATCCCCGCCTTCATAAATATCTTTTTTAAAATCCAAATCCAGTACCTTCTTGTCGCAATCTATTCCACCTATATATCTGAGCCCATTTTCAACTTCCATAGCCATTTTTTGATGAAGCAAATACAGAGGTATCTTACTTGGACAAACTCTTGAACACTCTCCGCATCCTATACACCTGCCAGCTAGATGAAATGCTCTAATCATATGCCAGTGATAATTTGATGATGGCTTTATACTAGCTTCTATCCACTGGGGATCATTTTTTTCAACTATACACTCTTCGCAAAAGCACAGCGGACATATCTCCCTACATGCATAACACCTTATACATTTAGAAAACTCCTGTTTAAAGAACCTGGTCCTTTCCTCATCTGATAAAGTCTCACATTTATATACATCTTGGCATGAAAGAGGCTTTTCTAAAATCACACCCTCACCTTTACCTATCTTCTCATCAAATATCGGCGTGACATTCCCCCTACAGCTTCTACATTTATTCAGGAGAACACCGTACTCATTCATTATCGGGCAAGGAATACCCAATACCTTTACGTTTTCCCTCTCTACTACCCCTTCTGATATCATTTCCACCAGTGCTCTTCCATCACAGCCCTTTAATAGCAATCCAATTTTCCCGCGTAGTGGAAAATTAAGATAGCTCATCAAATTATGGTAGCACCCATCTCCAAATTCAAGCCTTTTAACATCTTCATGCCTGTTGATACGTATTGGTACAAATGTCCCATTTTCTCTTTTGGTAAATCCAACAAAAGCTTCAACCTCTTTACTCTTCAGCCATTTTGCAGCAATTACCCTAATCTCCTCAATCATTTAATCCTCCAACTTATCTCTATGTATAGCATTTTTTTTGCCTAGTTTTTTTACTTTAGCCGTAAATAAGTTTACTGCATCGACAAACTCCTGAGCCTCAGAAGCAGATATCCATTCCAGAATCAACCTATCAGTCTCCATCCCAGTAAAAATCAACAAAGACTTTATCAGGTTAAACCTAAAATGTGCATAATAGTTGCCTGTTGCATAATGACACTCGCCCGGGTAACATCCTGCAATAAAGACCCCATCCGCTCCATTCTCAAATGCAGAGAGGATAAAATTCGGATTGACCCTTCCTGAGCATGGAATCCGAATAAGACGTATATTTTGTTCATACTTTTTTCTTAGTAATCCGGCAAGATCAGCTGCCGCATAAGAACACCAATTACAAACCAATCCTACAATTTTCACTTCATCACTCATTTAAATTCTCCATCTACCAGTACAAAGACCCAATAATTTCAGCGTTAATTTGCTCATCAGTCATATCATTTAAGCCTATGACTCCGCTTTTGCATTGACTGGCACAATTTCCACATCCCTGACAAGCTGCGCTGTTCACCTGTGCAACCCTTCTACCTTTTAAAATGCTTTGCTCAATTGCACCATAATAACAAACCCGTCTGCACTCCATGCATCCTGAGCATTTGAGTTTATTAATCGTAGCAAATATGGGTGCTTTTTTTATATATTCTTTTTGCAATATACTCAGTACTTTTACCGCGGCAGCAGCTCCATGGCTTACTGAATCGTGAATATCCATAGGTGACATACATGAACCAGCAATAAATATACCTTCTTTTGCAGTAGATACAGGGTTAATCTTAGGGTGCAGACTGTTATAAAATCCATATGAGTCGCATTCTATTCCTAGAATTCTGGCAAGCTTGACGGCATCTTTATCCGGTACTATTGCATTTGCCAACACAATCAAATCTGCTTTTATTCTAACTGGAATCCCCAGAAAAATATTCTCTGCTTTTACTAAATATTTGTCACCATCTTTTACTATGTGGGATACTCTTCCCTTTATAAATTGAATGTTTTGTTCTGTTGCCCGGTCAATAAACTCTTGATAGTCTTTTCCGCCGGCACGTATATCTATGAAAAACGAATAAATTTGAGCATCGGGTATTTTGTCCCTAGCTATTTGTACATGCTTTGCCGTGGCCATACAGCATATTTTCGAACAATATGCCATTCCCTTTTGTTTATCTCTGGAACCAACACAATGGACAAATACAATTGTTTCAGGAACTTTTCCATCCGATGGTCTTAAAAGCTTTCCCGCTGTGGCTCCTGTAGTACTTATCAGTCTCTCAAACTGCAACCCCGTTATAACATCTGGATATTTATCAAAACCGTACTCAGTATATTTGCCTGCTTCAAACATATCAAAGCCTGTTGCAACTATTATGGCACCTATTTTTTCCTCAATAACTTTATCATCGTCTTCATAGTTAATAGCACCAGTTGGACAAACCCTGCTGCAAATTCCACATTTGCTGTTTTTATAATGTAGGCAAGCTTTACTGTCTATAAAAGGTGCTTTAGGTAATGCCTGCGGAAAAGGTTTATAAATAGCTGGTCTCTCAGACATGCCTTCCTCATACTCCGCTTCAACCCTGACAGGGCACTGTTCAATACATTTTCCACAACCTGTGCATTTTCTCACATCAATTGATCTACTTTTTTGCTCAATTGAAACGGTAAAATTTCCAACAAAGCCTGATACCTTTGTTACACTACTATTTAGGCAAACATTTATCAGCGGATGATTCATTACCTCCATCATTCTTGGCGCCAATATGCATGACGAACAATCAAGGGTTGGAAAGGTTTTATCCAATTTAGTCATATTTCCACCAATAAAGGGCTCTCTCTCAACCAATAAAACCTCAATTCCATTTTGTGCAATACTTAGTGCGGCTTCAATTCCAGCAATCCCTGCACCTATAACCAATGCTTTTTGGGTTATAGGTACTCTCTCATCATTAAGAGGAAATAGCTTTGATACCTTTTTAACCTTCATAAATACCAAATCAATTGCTTTTTTGGTAGCCGCTTCAATACTATCAGAGCACCATGAAACCTGTTCCCTTAAATTAACTATTTCCAGAAGGTAGGGGTTTACCCCTGTCCCGTCAAGGATTTTCCTAAATTCAGATTCATGAAGTTTTGGGCTGCATGCACCAATTACAATTCCACCTAGTTCATGTTTATTTATTTTTTCTCTAATAACATTTTGTCCTTCTTCTGAGCAAAAGTGAAGGTTTTCAACAACACAAACAACCCCTTCAAACTTCATAGTAGCTTTAGCTACCTCACCCATATTAATTTTATCTATTATATTCGTGCCGCAATGACATAAAAACACCCCTATTTTACGCATGCAAACCCTCCCACTTTTTCATAAAACCCTCTAAAGAAGTCAGGTTTGTTTCAAATCCGAGATTTGCCGGAGCAGCCCCCATTGCCAGACTTATAATCTGGGCTATATGAAGTACTGGAATTATGTATTTCTTCCCCATAGCCATGTGAAATTTCAACTGCATCCTGTCTAAAGTCATCATACAATACGGGCACATTACAATAACAGCATCGGCCTCCGTACTGTTCAGGGATTCAAACTTTCTTTCTGCAACTGACATTGCCAGTTCCTTGTTAACATATGTATTATTTAGAATTCCACTGCCACAGCAAGTTTTTTCCTCAGTATAATTTACAATTTCTCCTCCAAGCGTTTCAATCATTTCCTCCATAGTAGAAGTAGAAAATGAATCATCAATGGCATGATTTTTCGCTCCGAAGCTATAGTGGCAGCCATAGTGAATTGCAAACTTTAAGCCGTTCAAAGTATACTTGGCTTTCTTAGCAATGTCACTTCTTTTGGAGTAAAGCACTTCCATTACATGATATACTTTGCTTTTACCATTGTATTCTCTGTTTATCTTTCTCAATTTATCATTAACAGAGTTCATAACCTCAGGGTTTTTTACTATATATTCTCCAAATTCATTAAGATTCTTGTAGCAGCCATTACACATCGTAACGATATTTAGTTCCTTTTCTCCAGCCACAGCAAGATTCCTTGCTGTCATAAGAATTGTTGAATTAACCTGGCCTATAGAAGAAAATATAATTGCATTTCCGCCACAGCAGGTATGTTCATCCGATTCATCCAATAATAGATCCAATTCTGAAAAAGCATACTTGGTTGCTACTTCTATTCCAGGACATTTGTTTGAAATGCTACAGGACCGAAAAAGCATATATTTCTCATACAACTGTACTTCCTTAACATTCTTATTACTTTTCATATGATCTTCCTCCAGGAAGCCTTCCGATTATTTGAAATACTTCATTACACATACTAATCCAACGAACATCGTCTATAAGCCTCTTTGCAGTTTCATTCCCTTTAATAAGCTCCATCTTTGAAATCATTCCGCTTGATTCAGCCAAACACCTTATTTCTTTCATCGCCTTATCACTAACTTTCCTCTTCGGCTCAAGCCCCATTCTCACCCGGAATTCTTCCATTGTTCCTCCAGTTCCAGTCTTCGCCTTTAGCATTTCCACAATCCCCGGATCCTCAGCATCCGGAACCGTGATACCTGTATTAAGATAATACTCCGCAAAAGGAAGAGCCATCCTGTCCATTTCCCATCCACACCCATAATAAAAGGAAATAACCCTTAAAAGCATCAAAACGGATGAAAAATTAATACCATTTGGGCACACAGCATAGCAACTTGCACATAGAACGCAAGACCACATTTCATTGCTACCCAAGACAGCATCCATATTCCCTGTTTTAATCATATGTATTATTTTACGAGAGTTAAACGAGGACACTTCCGCTGCCGGACAATTACCTACGCATTTTCCGCATTGCATGCACTTTTTGCACTCTTCCTTTACATAGTAAAGTAAGTCTTGAATATCTAGTTTTTTCATTGGATCTTCCATAGTCAAACCTCATTATTCATCCATTAGTAACAAACCAAGCTTTTGTTTTTATTACTTTCCTCGATCCTACCCGAATTAAGCAATTCAACTATTTCGCTTACAGCCTTTAAAAACAAATCGATCTCATCATCCGTAGTAAAATACGAAAAGCTAATCCGTACCGCACCATGTGGAGCAGTACCGATTTTTTCATGTATTAGGGGGGCACACAACAAGCCGGTTCTTACGGTTATGCTGTAATTTTCCCATAACAGCCGTCCAACAGCCGTAGGCAACATACCTATTATATTAAAGCAAATTAAGGGAGTACCATATTGGTGGCTTCCATAAAGTTGTACATTTGGTATTTCCCTCAAGCCACTGATTAATGTTTCGAATGTTTTTCTCTTTTTTTCATTCATAATATCCATGCCGCAATTCAATATATATGAAACCCCTGCCTTCAACGAAGCAATACCTACCGTATTCCTCGTACCTGATTCATAATATGAAGGGCGTTCCTCTACCTGATAAAGCGATTCACTTTTAAGACCAGTGCCTCCAACAGTCAAAGGATCTATATAAATTCCATCCCTTATATATATGCCTCCAATCCCCTCTAGTCCGAAGAGTGATTTGTGACCGGTAAAAGCAAGCACATCGATCCCCATCTTTTTAACATCTATTAGAACACAACCTGCTGACTGAGAAGCATCTACTATAAATGTTATATTTTCTTCGCTTGTAATGTCACCTATCCTTCTTATGTTATTTACAGCGGGTACTACATTTGAAGCATGGTTTAGAACTATCGCCTTTGTATTTGGTCTAATTGCTTTTTCAATATTTTGAGGGCTAACAACCCCGTTTTCATCGCAATCTACTATTGTAAGCTCAATAACCTTATTCTTCTCAAGAAGCTTCAGTGGCCTTAATACTGAAGTATGCTCCATTGCACTTGTAATAACATGACAATTTTCGAGCCTTAATCCTTTTATAGCCATATTTAGAGAAAAGGTTGCCCCGGAAGTAAATGATATATTATTATAATTTTCTACATTAAAAAGTTTTGCAAGGCATTTACGGCAGCCCAACACTATATCCTCTTCCTCATCCTGTTCAATGGCACTTCTGCCTGCACTCAAATGTGGCTCTCTTATAACCTTGTTTACAAATTCAATAACCTCCGGAGGTTTTGGAAAGCTTGTAAACGCATTATTTAAATATATCATCGAAATCACCTCAATCAGCTGTAATACTGCTATCAAATTTTGTACTTCTGTTTTCCAAAAGCATACTTAGGGAGTGATACCCTTTTCCTTTTCTCTTCGCCATAATACTCTTTCCAATTTATTTCAGCTCCCATAGCCCACAAACTTCCTATGGCACGTAGAAGGTAGAATTCACCATCATAGCCACTCCTTTGGGGCGCTAACAAAGCTATTTCTGAATGTATATCATTTTTATTTTCGTGCTGCTTAAGCTCCTTAATAAAGTTTCTTCCATCTCCAACCTCAATAAAAGTACTATTGTCATTGTCAAGAAGCTTTGCAAGACCTTGATAACACATTACTGGTTTTTGGAAATGTTTTATCCAGTAATCGGGGCTTGCCAATTCAAATTGATTAGCCCATGTTCCAGTCTGGCTTGATATAAAGGGAATTTCAGGTTTTTTAAATTGAATTTTATTTATTACATCTTCAATGATTTTAAAGCCATCGCCGAATGTACTACCGTTATAATAACCTCCACCGGCCAGTACTCTGTAGTCCAGTCCATCATTTTCAATATTTTTTATTAACTCAGACAGTTCCGTTTGTTCTCCTGTTATCACACATTTTTCTTTATTATTGATAGCAACCAGTTTCAAATTTCCTTTGAGATATCCTAATACTTTATCCTCTGGACTATAAATACATATGAAATTATTTTTGTCCGAACTATCTAAACCCCTTCCAATAGCAGAAACCAATTTAATTGAATCCCCAATAGATAAAACACCAGCTGTACATGCTGCAACAATTTCTCCCATTTCATATCCAAATACTGCGTCAGGCACTACTCCCAATTTTATTAACATTTTTGCAAGGGAATACTGTATTGTAAAAGCTAGTAGAATATCAGTGACCATTTTGCTTGTTTGACTTTCATCGCCAAAGTACCCACTACAATCACATCCTGTAACTTTTTTAACTATATGTAGGCAATTGTCAATTTCACATCTAAATACATCTTGTGTTTTATATGCGTATCTCACTGAACTATGTCCAAAGCAGCTCCTATCCGGAAATAAAAATACATATTTGTTTTTATTTCCTTCTAGAACAACAGTCTTTGTTTTTTCAGGGTCCATTGTTGAAATACAATCTATTGCATCATCTATTCCGGAAGAAATAAAAAATCTTCTGCAATTATAGTTCTTTCTTCCTACCTTTAGTGTGTAAGCCAAGTCATTTAAATCCGCGTCTTTACATTTATTTATATATTCCTTTAAATTTACCGTCATTTTATCTAAAGCCACTTCTGTTTTTGCAGACAATGGTAAGAGGTTCAATTTGTTTGTTCCCTCACTGCCGTGAGTAAATTCAGGTGCTTCTTCCAAGACAATATGGGCATTCGTCCCACCTACTGCAAAAGAATTAATACCCGCTCTTAATGGAAACTTATTGTTTTCCCACTTTGTCAATTCTTGATTAACACAAAAATTTTCGAAATCGACCATGTTATTAGGTTTTTTAAAATTAATGCTCGGAGGTATCTGCTTATGATAAAGTGCCAAGACTACCTTTATAAATCCTGCTATTCCTGCTGCCGGCCCAAGATAACCAATATTAGGTTTAACCGAACCGATAGTAATACTGGTCCTTACATCTTCATTAAAAGCCTGTTTTAGTGCTTCAATTTCCATAGCATCACCAAGTAAAGTTCCAACTCCATGGGTCTCGATATAACTTATACTTTCAGCCTCAACTCTAGAAAAACTGTGAGCAAGACTGATAACCTCAGCTGCACCATCGATACTTGTAGCAGTATAGCCGACTTTTCTTGAACCGTCATTATTTACCGCAGAACCTTTTATTATTGCATATATGTTATCCCCATCCTCAATGGCATCCTCCATCAATTTGAGTATTACAACACCAGCCCCATCTCCTGGAACAGTACCGTTTGCATCGGCATCAAAGGATTTGCACTTTCCATCTGGTGAAGCCAAGGTTCCTTCCTTATGCATATATCCACTTACCAATGGCAAATATACAGCAACAGAGCCGGCAAGTGCCATTTTACACTCCCCGGTTAAAAGTGCCCTGCATGCAACATGTATTGAAGATAGCCCTGTAGAACATGCTGTTATAATAGATACACTCGGTCCTCGTAAATCCAACTTGTAAGATATCCTTGATGTTAGAAAATCTTTATCCAGCAAGTGCATTGCATCAAACTGCTCTGAAAATTCCTCTGTTCCACGTACTGAACGGTTCTCCCAATAATAGTTGGGCATTGCTCCAGCATAAAAACCTATTAAGTCTTTATATTCATCTGCAACATACCCTGCATCTTCAAGGGCTTGGTAGGCACACTCGTGTAAAATTCTCATTTGTGGATCCATCATATCCGCTTCAGATGCACTATATCCAAAAAACTCTGCATCAAAATGAGCAGCACTTTTCAACAACCCTTTTGCTTTTATATAAGATGGATTATTTATGAATTCTATATTAATATTTTCATTCAGTAATTCTTCGTCAGAAAAATGGGTTATACATTCCTTGCCATTTTTTAGATTCTCCCAGAACTCCTCAATACTCCCGGCTCCAGGAAACTTTCCAGCCATACCGATAACCGCAATTTCAAGACCCGTGTATTCTTTTTCAATCATTTTACATAACCTCATGCTTCATTTATATTATTTCAAATAAAAGCAACCTGACATTTTCACCTTTCCCCAAAATTGCTTTATGACCATACTCTTCACCCGCAGGTATAAAAGCGATATCTCCAGCTTTTAACCGGCTTACACCTTCTTTAAAATATAGGGAAAATTCCCCATCAATCACATATGCCGCATGTCCCTTTATACACCATTCTTTCTCTTCAAATCCTTCTAAGAAATCCAATAATCGCAATCTTTGATTACCTCTTACAAAAGCCTTGTAACGCACTCCTGGCTCTGGATTCTCCCATTGAATATTTTCAAAGTCAACCAAGATATCTTTATTCATATTCATATAAAGCCCCCTATCATTTACTATACTTGAGAAAAACTATTTTCTTCTCATTAACTTCAACTTTTTATCCACCGAATCTTTATCAAAACCAAGCTTATTATCCTTTTTAGTTTCTTGTTTTTCATCAGTGCCACTAATAAGCCCTGAAATATATTTTTGCAACATACTGATTGTAGGATATCTAAACATATTCATTACTGGAATATCTACCTTGAACTTCTCCTGCAGCTTTAAATTGGTTTGTATGATTAATACAGAATTTCCACCTTTATCAAAGAAATTATCTTCGACACTCAATGTTTCAATTCCAAGAACATCTTTCCATATATCTGAAATAGCAATTTCAATATCATTCTTCGGCAATATTTTTTTGCCAGTATCCTCAATAACTACATCTCGTGCATCTGGCAAGGCGTTTCTATCTAGCTTCCCATTGGACGTAAGTGGCAGATAGTCAAGCTTTACCATGTATGAGGGTACCATGTAGGGAGGAAGCTGCTCTGCAATATGCTCTTTTAGTATCTCTGCAATAACTTGCCGCTTTTGGTCAGACTGCTCCTTCAATACGTAGTAAGCAGTCAAATAGTTATTACCCTGCTTATCTTTTACTGATTCCACTACTGCATCCTCAACCATTTCATGTTGTTTCAGTACACTTTCTATATCTCCAAGCTCAACCCTAAACCCTCTAACCTTTACCTGAAAGTCATTTCTGCCTAAAAACTCAATATTGCCATCTTCAAACCACCTTGCCACATCACCCGTTTTATAAATTACTTCGCCTTTATCAAATGGGCTATCAAGGAATTTGCTTTTTGTAAGCTCCAAATCATTTATATATCCGGAAGCCAAGCATTTGCCTCCAATATATAAATCCCCCGGAACACCAATAGGACATGGTTCCATACGCTTATCAAGTATAAAGTATTTTGAGTTTTGTATTGGCTTACCATAAGGTATACTACTCCAATAATCCTCCACTTTACCAATAAGATAACAGTTTGACCATACTGTAGCTTCGGTGGCTCCACCAAGTCCAATCACCTTAACGTCATTTATAAATTTTTTCATAATATCAGGTAACTTGACAGGTATCCAATCACCGCTTAAGAACACCAATCTTAACTTGCTATTTTGTATTTTTGACTCCATTTGCTCAAAATATGGTACAATCTGCCCAAGAGCTTGCGGTGCAGAATCCCAAAAGGTTATCCCTTCATCAATGATCAAATTAATGATTCTTTTAGGCTCCAGTAGTTCATTGGAAGATGCAATGTAAATTGTTCCTCCTGCTGCCAAAATTCCAAAAATATCGTAAACAGACAAATCAAAACTTATAGAAGTAATAAACAGTATTTTGTCTTGATGCCCCACATTGAAATTACCGTTAACCCATTCAATAAGATTTATCACGGGTTTGTGTGCCACAGCAACACCTTTTGGATTCCCGGTTGAACCTGATGTAAAAATTATGTATGCCAATTCATCAGATTCTATTTGCCGAGGTAAATTTTTAACGGGATTCATTAGAATTTCACTACGATAAGTGACAGATATGTTATTTGTAAAAGTATTTAAAGTATCATTAGCTAATTCATCCAAGCAAATAATATTATTCACTTTTAGAGGTAACCCCTCCAAGTTGCCCAGCCTATTTAGCGATTTGCAATCTGTAATAATATACCTTATATCCACTGAATTCAGAACTGCTAATATCCTGGCATCCGGTAGGTATGGTTCTATAGGAACATACACGGCTCCAGACTTTAATATCCCCATAAGTCCGACCACCATATCAATTGATCTGTCCATAAGGATACCTATGTAGCTTCCTTTTCCTGCCCCAAGCTGCTTTAACGCCCATGCCACCCGGTTAGCCTTTTCGTTTAGCTCCATGTAAGTTAATGTAACTTTTATTCCTGAATCTTTTGAAAAAACCAGTGCCTGCTTGTCAGGAGCCTTTATTGCCATTTCCTCAAATAACTGGTTTATAGTCTTATTTTCTGAATACCCCACATCTGTATTGTTAAAGTCATACAACAACTGTTTCCTATCTGCTTCTGATAACATTTGTATGTCCCTAATACAAATATTCTGGTTTTCAACAATTTCTTCAAGAATATTTATAAAGTATCTTCCGAGCCGTTCTATTGTTGACCTATTAAATATGGTTGTGCAATAGACAAGATTCAAGTTAAACTCATTATTTATTTCTCTTACTTCGAAGAGTAAATCAAATCTTGACGTCTTGCTCTTGATTTCAAAAGGCTCTATTTTATAATTATCCAACTGCAATGTCTCAAACTTAATATCTAAAAAAGAAAACATGGTGTCAAAAAGTGGATTTCTGCTGATATCTCTGGTAATTTCAAGCTTTTCAACAAGCATTTCAAACTGATAATCCTGATTTTTAAAAGCTTCAAGCGTGTTGTTTTTAACATTTTCAAGAAAAGCATTGAATGTCAAGGCATCATTACAAAGATTTCTTAGTGGAATGGTATTCACAAACATACCAACCAGGTCCTGAAATTCCTCAATTCCTCTTCCTCCTACAGGTATTCCTGCAATAATATCATTCTGTCCGGTATATTTATATAGAAGAATATTGTATGCTGCAAACAAAAGATTAAATACTGTCATTCCTTTTTCTTTGGCAAGTTTATTAACCTTTTCTGTTAATCCTGCACTTGCCTTTATAAGCACATTATCTCCCTTAAAGCTCTGCAATGCAGGCCTTTTAAAATCTAACGGCATATTGAGCTTTGGTATATCACCTTTAAACATCTTAAGCCAGTATTCTTCCTGGGTGCTTAGTTCATCTGAATTAATAATCTTTTGCTGCCAAACTGCAAAGTCCTTGAATTGATAATTCAACTCTTTTAAAGCCTTATCTCTATAGAGAAGTGAAAACTCCTTTAAAATAATTCCTACAGACAATCCATCCGCAATTATATGATGAATATCAATTATCACCAATTCTTTTTGACTGCCCATAATGCCAACAACACCAACTCTCATTAGCGGTGCATTAAACAAATCAAAAGGTTTAATGAATTCCCGGGTAATATCTTCATAATCCCCTTCGTCTTTCGCTGTCATGTATTTAATATCCAATTGGGTATTGTCACTGACAATCTGTACAACCTCGTCCCCAACAAAGCTAAAATAAGTTCTTAGGGATTCATGCCTTAAAAAGATTATTCTGAATACATTTTCAAGCTTTTTTCGGTCAATCCCATTTGCAAATTCCATAGCAAAAGTGATATTGTACGCCGTGCTGCCCTTTTCCAACTGTTCAATGACAAAAATCCTCTTCTGTGATGAAGACAATGGGTAAAATTCTCTTTTTTCGACCTTCTCAATTGTTTTCCAAATATTTTTCTGGTTATTTTCATTGTTCTTTTTCACATACTCAATAATCTTTTCCAGCGTTAGATTATTAAAAAATTCTTCCATGTAAATTTCGATATTAAATTCCTTTAAAATTGAAGCAATCATTTTAATAGCTGTAAGGGAATTCCCACCCAAGTCGAAAAAGTTTACGTTTTTATCAAAATGCTCTACCTGTAGGCATTCTTTCCAAATATCGGCCACCCTTGACTCCACTTGATCATTTGGTCTGAATTCACAATCCGAAGAATCGCTGTTAAGAGTTCCTTTTATAACCGCTTCGGGACTCCCACAGCACTTGCTATTCGGAGTTTCTGAGCCAAGTTCTTCAGAAACTCCTTCTTCCATATCAATAAAAATAACCTTTTCCACAGTGTTACTTAAAGACATGTCTTCCTTAGTTCTAAAAACAATACCCGGAATCTCTTTAAGAACATCTTCCTTAGGAATTTTTCGGTTATTTGCGATAACTTTCTCAATAACTTCGCAAAAAGTCAGCTCGCCCTCTCCCAGTAGAACCAAATCGATATTTTTATCTTTTAATATAGACTCATATTCGCTACTTGCATACGGTCCCCCAGTAAGTATAGGACCGTTGAAACCAAACTTTCTTATAGCCTCCACAGCAACATGGAAAAAGTCTTTATAGTAAGATAAAGTCCTTATCCCGATAACATCGGGCTTAAAATCTTCTAATAAGTCTTTCAACTCTTCATAGGAATCAAAATCAACCCTAGATTTCGCAATCCTGCCATTCACTTTTTCTCCAAGCTTTTGATTCAGATAGGTCATTAAATACATATGTCCAAGAGGAGGCTCAACATGCTGCCTTGTAGGTTCATTCTCAGAATTGAAATGCTGTGACAAATCAAGCAAAAGAACCCTTAAAGCGTTTTCAGCAGATTTTTTTTCACCAAAATGTTTCTTCATCTTGCTATGTATTTCAGGAACAAAAACTTTTGATTCGCATAGGCAGCTTACCCCTTGCATTTGCTCAGGTTCTATCTTTGCAAATTTGTATAAGTCTTCCAAACTGGCAATCTCAGTCGGTAAATAGCTGTTATATTTCTGAATTATCTCCTGCTCCGTTAAAATCTTCATCTGATATGGTAGTACGTGTAAGAGCCGTTCTTTATCCATAAAATAATTATTGAAAAAATCAGTCTGGTATTTTAAAGTAAAGCTCCTGTCAAATGGAAGTGTAAAAGGAAGTTGAGTAAAATGTAGTCCCTTGGATTTTTCTATATCTTCTATACTTATACCGTTTGCTATAGCCAATTTTGCCATATCAGTATTCTCAAATATTTTCAAAATAAACAGGTACGGAAAGTGAATCCATTTCATACTTTTAATAAATTCCAAGGTCATCATAGCTTCTTCCTGGGTCTCGGTAGGAAACCCATGCATAGTAAAAAGTTCTGTAATAACGTTTGGATATTTTAATGACATGTATTCCAGATTTTCCTGAAACTTTTCCAGGTCCAGATTTTTGCCAATCAATTTTTGAAGTCTGGCAGATGCTGTCTCCAAAGCAAAAGCAACACTTACTGTGCCTGCCTCTACCATTAAATCCATATAGTCTTTGGTAAGCAAGTCAGCCCTTACCCCATTTGGGAAGAACAAGTTTATATCAAGCTTATTGTCAATAACCATTTTAAAAAATTTTGAGCTATTCTCAACATTTAGATTAAATATATCATCAATAAATGAGAACCTTCTTACGCCCATATCATAGTAAATTTTCAATTCGTTGAAAATATGTTCTGCAGAACGATAGACATGACTTTTGGGCCATATTTTATGACAGTATGCACACTTATAAGGGCATCCTCTGGTTCCCTGAAGTGATATACAATGTCTTACCATTGCCTGGTCAAGGTATTTATTATACTTTTCGTAATTAACTAAAGACCTGTTTGGTATTGGTAGTTCATTCAGATTCTTTATTTGCTCTCTCGCTTTGGTTTGCACCAACCTGACAACCTTATTTTCCATTTTACTTCTAATCTGTTTGGTTATGGAAACAATTTCTTCCTCAATAACTTTTGCCTCATCGATTTTATCATTTATATTAAAACTGTTCTTCAAATGATACGAAATAAGGCTAATATTAAGAATTTTAGACCATTTGCCAATAAGAACCGCTACCTTTTCCTCTAAACTTTCTATAAGCTTCTCATCACAATTATGTCTTTTTAAAAAACTGATTAATGTTTTAAAGAAAACCTCTTTATATTTTATGCCCCGAGTAAATACAAAATCAATCATGTTTGTTGGATCAAAATTATTAACCTGGGAATTTTGTGCCTCGCCATTCCTTATCCTATTAAGAACCTCATCCACATAGTCAACTTCCTTATAAGGCTGTTTACTTCTACCCTCTATAAACAAATCTAGACAATCCAAAAGCAGTTCTTTTTCATTTACATCGGAAGCTTTTCCGCTACTGTAAATAACTCCCGCGAAACCTAATTCATATTTAGTTTTCATTGAGTTATAGAGACGCTCTAAAATAAAATAGTCCATACTAAAAGCACCATACTCAAATACATTGCCTTCAGGCTTTTTATGCTCCCCGTCAACAATCTCGTACAGTTCTTTCTCTTCATCATATCCATTCAGAAGGAACAAGTGTCCCCAATCGCCTACTTTATAATGTTTTGTATAAGACAATTCTCGCAAGTTTCCGGTAACAAGTACCGGTCTACTCAAGTCCAATTGGCTTTTTATGTATTTATGTATATCTGCAGCTTGAATATCTTGAACATCAATCTGTAACTTCAGCTTATCCTCAATAATCCACCTTACAGCATTATTAAAGTTCATTGTATAAAAAACATTATCATTTTCAAATTTACTGATATTGTAGCTTTGCACCATTTTCAAATACATGTAAAACAGATCTTGAAACTTGTCATGTTGGCGCTCTAAAACCAGCCCAAGCGGCTTCTCAAAGCAATTTACATAATCAAAGGTATAAAGGTTATTTGCTGTACTAATACTAATTGAACTACTCATCAGCCCTTCCTCCATGGGTTCCATATAATATGGACTTTCCCGGCTCCCTAAAGGTATCTTTGCATATAAAATAATTATTTTCATGGGTCAATTGATATTCAGGCTCACTATTTTTTGCATAAGCAGATCTGCTTCCCAAAACCTCTGTAAGATAATTCCATCTCATTCCAACCACTCCAGTAGGTACTTTGCCTTCAAAGCCTGTAGACGGTGCACCTTTTATGTCACTATACCCGAAATGCTGAATCATGCTAAAGCATGTATCGTTCTTAAAGAATTCAATAAGCTCCTTAAAATCTGACTGAGATTCCCCTGGAAATCCAACCATAATGTCAGCTGAAAAAGTTATTTGAGGGCATTCCTTCTTTATTTTAGATATAACATTATAAATATCGTTAAACTCTGTGACCCTACCCATTCTTTTAAGTACTGCATCATTAACATGCTGCAATCCCATGTGAATGGTCTTTATTACGCCTTTCTTGCAAAGCCTTAATAAGTCATCAGCGTATTTTAATAGCCATCTGCAATGAAGACTTCCAAAATACAACTCAACATTTGAATCAATTTCTAATAATTCATCTATAAGCTCTATTATTGTTCTGTTTGAGTCAACCCCATAAGCAAATGTGTCTTCCCCCATTAAAAATATCTTTTTATAACCATTCTCAACGGCGAACTTGTATTGAGAAGTTATTTCTTCAGTAGCCTTACTTTTTATGTAGCCTTTCGCCTTTTTGATTACACAGAAATTACACTGTTGTAAACACCCTTCAGCAATTTTAATGAAGAAATATTCATTCTTCTGGCTGTTTGGAGATACTTTATCAAAATTAAAAAGATTTATATAATCGATATCACTAAATGGTACTGAAGCGTTTATAATCTGATCAAGTTCATTCTCTTTATGAATCCCAATAACCTTACCCTTAAATTCTGATTCTAAATCTTGTTCATGAGTTTTTGTAGAGCATCCCATGATTATAATATTCTCTTCTTTTATTCCAGAGTTTTTTATAGCTTCAACCGTTTTCCTAACCTTGTCATACATAAAATCATGGAATCCACATCCTGTTATAATAACCTTGTCCACGTTAAAATCGGTACATATATTCCAGTTATTGAGAATGAAGTATTTTTCTATGGTTGAATAATACTGTGTATGCCTTTCGCAATTTATATTATTGGTCACTATTGTAACCCTGTTAACATTACCACTCATAATCTATTCCCTCCAAATAATTAATAATGATATTAAAGCTTCCTAATATATTCTGCGAAGCCATTTATTGTAGGTATTTGCATCAGATCTGCCAATCCCTCAAACAAATACAGATCTTCTCCAGTAAGATTGAGAACCTCAGAAAGAACCTTAGATACCAGTTGAGTCATTTTTAATGAGTCCCCTCCAATATCAAAGAAATTATCTGTAATTCCGATATTTGTTTGATCTACCTTAAGAACATTACAGTATATCTCGAGTAATTTCTGCTCTAGCTCATCGGTTGGAGCAACTTTGTCATTATTCTGCTCTAAAACAGGTATAGGCAATTTATTCTTGTCTACCTTTCCATCATTTGTATAAGGAATCTCACCAATTTTAACAATATGTACAGGTATCATATAGTTTGGGAGCCTACTCGATAAAAAGTCCTTTATTTTCCCTAATGGTATATCTGTTTCAGATAAATAATAGGCACATATACTTCTATCTTCCTGTTTTTCATTAATTGAAGAATATCCGATTCTCCTGGAGAAATTTCCGATTGCTTTTTCTGAGACTTTTACATCCAAGTCTTCTTTAACATTCTCAAAGGCGATATGCCCAAGTCTCTTTTCCCAGCTTGTAGCACTTCCATAGAAATGATAACCTTTACCCTTTAGATGGGTAAAATCACCTATTTGCTTCAATGGACAATTTGTTGAATATATAGCATATTTCTTTTTGCTTTCCCAATACACATCTTTAGATTCTAAGTATGAAATAATCTCCTGGTTAGTTACGTTTTCATACCGGTAAAAGTCAATAAAGTTAACATTGTCATATATTTCCTTATATTGCAAAGCATTAATACCAATTTCGTAGAATATTTCTTTATCCATATTTGGGACATTGAGTTGTACTTGCGTAATTCCTTTTTCAATTTCACATACATCATTTATTCCCTGTTGTATAAACATTGACAATTTATTCTCAATAATTTGTCCTCTTGATAGAGTTGCTCCTATTACATACTTAATCTTATTCTTTAAAGCATATTCACCCGCAAGCACTGAGGAAACATGGAAACATCCCTTACAAACTGTATTTGCCATATTAAGGCTTTCCCTTAGAATATCGTCTGATTTTTCATGCTCTAGGTAAATATGATCAACACCCAGAGCAGATGTAATTTTCTTTATATTTTCTAAGTCGGATTTTGGGAAATAGCCGTTATTATACGTAACAGCCAAGACCTTATGTCCCATTTCAACCAATCTGTACAATGCATACGCAGCTCCTAACCCGCCACTGTATAAGATCATGCAATCGTAATTAGATGTTTTTTCGCCTGCTTTGAGAAGCTTGTCCAAATCATTGCTGGTTTTAAAATAACTTTTAATTATTTCATCATAGCGACTATACTCCCCGCAAACATCACATTTTCCGTCCTCATTTATGGTCACCCTTGGATAAGCAGTAGTAATACCGCAATGTTTGCATGTATTTATTTCTTTATGCCTTACACTCATATCCTTAACAGTAACAATGCAGTTACTTATACCCGGATATTTCTTTATGTTGGACTCTATTTCTCCAAGCTCAATTCTGTACCCACGAATTTTAATTTGTTCATCATTTCTGCCCAGAATTTCAATATTGCCATCCTCTCTCCATTTTGCAACATCTCCAGTCCTAAACATTACATCTTTACCTAAATAGTCAGTTACAAATCCTTTATCAGTATTAGCCTTATCATTTATATACCCTCTTCCAACGCTCTTCCCAGATATACATATTTCACCTTGTATTCCTACTGGCATAAGCTGCATTCCTTTTGATAGAATATAAATGTTGTTGTTCGCAATGGGCTTTCCTATTGGTACAGCCCCTTCCTCATTTCTTTCTATATATGTAAATGTATTATTGATGGTGCACTCGGTAGGTCCATACGTATTTACTATCCTGCCATTAAAATATTCATAAAACTTATTAACTACATCTCTTGATATTGCTTCTGCTCCTATAAAAAGAAGGGGCATACTTAGCTTTTTGTCTTCTTTTCCGGTTTCAAGTGCTGTCAGCATTGCATTTATCATTGAAGCTGGACAGTACATCGTCGTAAGGTTGTTTTGGTTTGACAGCAAGTTTATCAGATATACCGGATCTTTACTTTGGAATGAAGTCAAAAGCTTTACTGATGCACCTACATATAGAGGCCAAAAGATTTCCCATACCGACGGGTCAAATGTCAAATTTGTTCGTTGTACAGCAACATCTTTTTCATCCAGCTTGAATTCATTCTGCATCCAAGATATGCAATTATTAACCTGACTATGTTCTATCATTACCCCTTTTGGCCTTCCTGTAGAACCTGAGGTATACATCACATATGCCAAATTATTACCTTCAACTTCTACGTAAGGGTTCGACGAACTTTGGGAATCTAATTCTTCTGTAATATCTTCCAAAACCAGCACATCGCATGAAGTGTCTTTAAAATCTTCAGTAAATACTATTCCATCAATCTCCTTCAGTTCATCAATTGAAGGAAGCTTAAATCCATTTTTAAGCATTTTTCCAACAAGTTCAGAAATTGTTATTTCACCTTCACCAATAGCAGCAATATTTATATTTTTATCCTTTAGAATGTAATCATAATCACTAGAAGCATATGGACCTCCCGCAATTATCGGAACCTTTACTCCCCACAATCTTAATAAGGATGCAGTCTCATGAAAAAATTCTTTAAAAAATGTCAGTGTTCTTATACCTATTAAATCAGGTTTAAATTCATTTACTATAGCCTTTAACTCTGCATAACTATCAAAGTCATTACCAGACTTGCAAATTTTTATTTCCAGTTTGTCTCCAAATTCCTTTTTCAGGTATGTGCCCAGGCAAATCATCCCTAAAGGCTGCTCAGCAACTTTATAAAGCATTTTATAAGAGCTATAATGCTGCGATAAGTCCAAGAACAAAATCCTTTTGGCATCCTTTCTTACTGTTTGCTTGGCAGGCTCCCTATTAAATATTTCAACCGAGTCTTTTTTAGTTTCTCTAAACTCAGAAGGTATTTTTAAATCGTCCAACCGTGTAAAGTTTAATATATCCTCAAGACATTTGATGTCTGTCGGTAAATACCCATTATATTTCTGGACCAAAGCTTCTTCAGTCATTATTTTCATTTGTACAGGAAGTACCTGTCTCAACCGGTCTTTCGACAAAACATATTCATTCATGAACATAGCTTGGTACTGCCTAGTGAAGGATTTTGAAAATGGTAATGTATCCGGAAGGTCATGAAAAGCTCGGTTTCTTGAGTTCATTATATCTTGCTTTAAAATGCCATTTTCTAAAGCAAACGATTCCATTTCTGTATTGGGGAATATCTTCAATATATGTATATACGCAAAATGTAGCCATTTAACACTCTTAATAAAATCTAAAGTCATCATTGCTTCTTTTTCGGTTTCCGTAGGGAAGCCATGCATGGTTGCAAGTTCCAAGATAACATTTGGATGCTTGGTTGCGATATAATTAACAGATCTACCGAATTGATCCAAATCCAAATCTTTCTTCAAAAGCTTTTGGAGTCTTGGGGATGCTGTTTCCAAAGAAAGGTTTAATAATCTGGTACCTGCTTCCACCATCAAATCAATATAATCATCAGGTAAGAGGTCTCCTCGAAGGCCATTAGGGAAAAAGAGTTGGACTTTCAATTTGTTTTTTATAATCATCTTTAAGAATTCACTGCTATTTTGCTTATTTAAATTAAAAATATCATCAATAAAAGCAAAGTTGGTTACTCCGTTTTTATAATAATACTCTACCTCATTGTATAAATTTTCAGCACTGCGGCAAACGTGGGATTTAGCCCAGATCTTGTGGCAGTACAGACACTTATACGGACATCCTCTTGTGGATTGAATTGATATGCAGTTCGTTACACTTGCCATTCCGATTTTGTTCTTATAATTTCTCAAGTCAATTAGTGATCTATCCGGAACTGGCAAAGCATCAAAGTTCTTTATGAATTTTCTTGGGTTTGTTTGTATAATTCTATAATCTTTGTTTGATTCAAAATTTCTTAGATTAGTAAAGTTAATACCTTCTTTAGCACTTTTAGATGTAATCAGATATTTTGCACCTGAGTTATCCAACATATACATAATTCTATCTTCCGGATAAGAAGAGTCAATTGGCAAATATGCTCCTCCAGCCTTTAAAATGGCAATCAGGCTGACAACCATTTCTACTGATCTTTCAAGCATCACTCCAACCACAGTTTCGGGAGTAACCCCGTTTAGTATTAGAAAATTTGAAAGCTTGTTTGCCCTTTCATTGAGTTCTTTATATGTAATTTTTTCTTCCTTGAATTCAACTGCGATATTGTGAGGGGTTCTTTCAACTTGTTCTTCAAAGAGCTTAGCAATAGTTTTTTTCTCAGGATAATCAAGCTTAAGGCTGCAAAAATCAGACAAAATCAATGCTTTTTCTTTTTCGTCTAAAATGTCTAAATCGCTTATCTTACTGCCAGTATTTTGCAATATATTTTTAACTAAATTTGAGTAATGCCCCGCAATCCTTTCGATTGTATTTTGTTTGAATAAATCACAATACTCAATATCCAGAATAATTTGCGAGTCTTTTCTTTCAAAATTAAACTCAATCTTAGCCCTTAGATTTTTAAGGATTGCCTTTTTCTGAATATTACTAAGTGACATAAAGACCTCAAAAGCATAAGCACTTCCTGAATCAATAAATTCAGAAACATCGAACCCAATTTTAGTTCGTATTTCTAATACTTCTTCTTTAACAGCTTTTATTAGCTCATTAAAACTCATTTCATAACTAACCATGTTTTCTATTATCACCAGATAATTAGGCCCGTCATCGACATTGTCAAATCCAAATGAACCAATTGAAACTTGATCAATTTGAGCATATTTGTTTATAAGAACCATTAAAGATGCAGCTAAGAACACAAACAAATCTTGGTCAGAATTGTCTGTAATCTCTAATATTTGGCTTGAATTGTCTATGTTAATTCTAAAATGCTCAGTTTTTCTACTACTACTTAACTCAATCGTTTTATTGAAATCCATAATACTTTTATCAATTGGAAAATAACTTTTGTCAAAAATTCTTTCAATCTTACTCTTCCAATAACTATTACTTTCATTATTTATAGAAATTATCTCCACCTCAAGCACCCCTCCTAAGATTATGTTTATATGTCATATGTTTTTTTATCATTAAAAAACACTGCCAATTATACTTCCATGAATTTTGCCTTTCCATTTCATTCATAGTAATTTAGCAGTGTTTGATTTATAATATTAGCAACATTGTTTTCATGCTCATAAATAAAAAAATGTCCCCCAGAAAAATTAATTAATCTACTTTTTCCAAATGTGCTTTCACTCCATCTAAGCATATCCTCTTCAGTAATATCATCTTTATCCCCTCGAAATAACGTAATATCGCTATGCATTTTCTCATTAAAATCAAAACAATTATATGTTTCAACAATTTTCAAATCTGCCCTTATAACCGGAAGGAACAAATCAAGTAATGGCTTGAATTCTAAAATCTCCTTCGGTAATCCTCCGAATTTTTTTACTTCTTCTAAAAATTCACATTCTGGAAGCATATGTAAATGTTCATCACTTTGTTTAGATATATTCGGAGGTTTCTTTCCTGATAAGAAAACATGTTTCGGTCTTTTTAGTCCTAAACTTTCAATCTTTAAACATAATTCATATGCAATCAAGCATCCCATACTATGCCCAAAAAAAGCATACTCCGATGTTTCAATGTCAGATTTAATAATATCAAACACATCATCAGATGCCTCTTTAATGCTTTTATAAAAAGGTGTACCAATCCTTCTGCCTCTTCCTGCCAATTCTACCTGACAAAATTCAATAGACTCATTGATATACTTTTTCCAGCTATTATATGCTGTAGCAGTTCCCCCCGCAAAGGGAAATGCATATAATCTTACTTTTTTCACAATATCAGCCACCTAATTAATGGATTTCACTCATAGAATGCATCTATTTCGAGGGGTATCTTCATGTATAATAATGACTTTTCTTACAATGATTTTATTTTTGTGATTTTAATTCCAATTGCTATATTTATATAATATTAATTCTTTATACAATATTTGTCAATACTTTACGGAGTTGAGCCGAGATCTAAAAATTAATTGCACAAAAAAGACAACGGTTCCAAGGACATATTCACATAAAATCCCTAAAACCGTTGGTATAACTGTATTTTATTAAAGCACTAGATTCATCCCGGGATACTTTAAAAAATGTATAATGAACGGTACTCCAAATCAATATATTTGTGAGCTGTATAACTCATTACTCGGAAATTAATGTCTTATAAAACTGATAAAACCTTTCAGCACTTTTTTCATTTTCAAGTCCTCTGTAAGCCCTGCTTATGAGTAAATATATATCCGGATTTTCAATATCCTTTGCAAGAGCCTTTTGGGCCAATTCCAGTGATTTTTCATATTCATTAGCATCAAGAAAAGCCTTTGCTCTTAAAATAAAACTTTCTGAATTCTCTTCATTTTTATTATTAAAATGAGATTTTTCAAACTCTTTTATCACAGTTCTTATTTTGTCGGCAGAAAATGGTTTCTGGACATACGCAACAGCACCCATATTAGTGCAATCCACCGCATTCTTGACTGTTGCATATGCTGTAATAATTATTACAGGCGTTTTGATACCGTGTTCTCTTATCCTCTTTAAAACTTCTGTCCCACGTACCTCGGGAAGCTTTATATCAAGAAAGGCCAGATCAAAGCTATGTGTCATAAAAAGCTCCAAAGCCTGCTTTCCGTCACTTGCCGTCAACACCTCGTATCCTTCCAGTTCAAGACATTTTGTTAATATCATTCTGATATTTTTTGTGTCATCAACTACCAAAACTTTTTGCATCGTTTATTTCCCTTTCTGAAACTTTCAGTGTGAAGCTGAAACTGCTGCCGAGGTCTAGCCGACTTTCGCACCATATCCGTCCCTCATGTGCTTCAATAATTTCTCTTACGACTGCCAACCCCAGACCTGTTCCTCTGACTTCAAAATCAGCATCCTTTACCTGTACAAACTTTTCAAAAATTTTATCAATATACTCTTTAGGAATACCCAAGCCTGTGTCTTTTACGGTAACACACATCATATTTTCCTTATTAACAGCAGCAGTTACGCTTATTTCATCGCCAGCATTGGTATATTTTAATGCGTTCGAAATCAGATTATTCAAAACCCAGGTGATCTTCTCAAAATCTACTATGACAGGAGGCATATCTTCTTCACATTTGAAATAAAGTGATTTATCCTGTTGTTCTGAAAGTTGATAAAAAGGTTTTACTGCACATTCAATAATATCGTCAATGGCATATTCCTTAAACTTAAAAATGGCTCTTCCGGACTCAATTCGTGTTAACTCCAGCAAGTCGTTTACAAGTTTCGTAAGCCTGTCACCATCTTCGCGTATGGCATGTATAAACTGTTTCTGGTCATCATTCAGCTGACCCATTCCCTCATCTATCAATACATCCGTCCCCATCATAATAGACGTTAGTGGTGTTTTAAACTCATGGGATATGGTAGCAATGAAATCCGTTCTTATTTTCTCTAGCTCCTTCAATTGTGTAACATTCTGAAAAACCGCTATCATGCCGGAAAGATTGGCATTATTATCTTTAACGGTTGTTACAATGATATTAAAATAGTAATCCTCCTGATTCGCCCTGACTGAAAATATTTTTTGCTGTGTCTCATCCCCAGACTTGAATGCATTTGAGATAAAATCAAAGATTTCTCCGTTTCTTATCCCTTCAAGAAAATGCTTGTTTGTCAGTGCTTTCTCACTGACACCAAATATGCTTTCAAAGGCATCATTTAGCAGTATTATCCTGTAATCAGTATCAAGAACTACCAGCGGATCCGAAGTACTTTTAACAATCGCAACGGATTTATTTTTTTCTGCAAGAAGATTACCCAATGTACTTTGCTCATATTGCTGAAGACGCTTGGTCATATTGTTAAACTCTAAGGAAAGCTCACCGATTTCATCCTTTGTGTTTATATTTGCCTCCTGATTCAGGTCTCCGGCTTTTACCATTTTCATTGTCTGAGTCAAAAGGGTGATGGGCTTTAAAAATCTATCTGTAAAATACCTTGATACTACAAATCCTCCTATAAAAGCCACGATAGATATTCCAAGGACAAGATACATTGAATCTTCAGCATTTTTTGTAGCTTCAGCCTTGCTTTTAAACATTGACTTTTCATTTAGAACGCTCAGTAGTCTAAGCTTATTTTTAGTATTGGTAAACTCTGTGCTCATTTGTGTAGTAAAAAATTCATTTGCTTTTGATATACCCTGCTTACTGCGTATTTCCTCCAAATCAAGGAATAGCGTCATATATCTTGTATAGGACGCCTGAATGGCATTTACTATGTCTTTTTCCCCTTTTTCAGTAATATTATTGGAATCTACATTGTACCATTTAAAAAATACTTCGCTATTGTTTGTAAAAAGCTCTTTACCCTTTCGGGTATCAACATTTATATATAGTAACGCTGCACTGTCCTGCCGTTCTATAGCTTCCATCATCATATTGGCAGCATTTATGCTCTTATAGTTGGATATCATCAGGCCATCAATGGCTCTGCTTAACCTAAACAAGTTCACTGAAGCAGTTATCCCGACTACAGCAATAAGTATAACGAGACTTAAATACAATAGCGAAACCTTCCCTTTAAGTGTCTTAATCATTATTTATCCCCTGATTTAAATTTCTTGTATTTAGTATATTGTCTGAACTGTTTTTTATCAACAAACCATACTATCGTTTTATATTAAAAATACGAGATAATGCTGTGAGTAAGTGTGCTAAATTAATTTCATTCCCCCTAAAGGTGTGAGCAAAAGACTGAATTGAATATTCTCAAGCTTTAGTAATACAGCCTTTTAGAATTATAATCTAACAGACATCAGAAAATGGAAATGGTAAGAAATTTAATTTTAGGGGGTTAATTCTTTGGAAATTATTCAAATATTAATAACACTAAGTATATTTATGATTCTGGTTATACCAATGGGAAAGTACCTGTCAAAGGTTATATCAGGTGAGAAATCCTTTATAGACCCGTGTTTTGACAGGATTGACGGGGTTATATACAAGCTTACGGGTATTAAAAAATCTGAAATGAGCTGGAAACAGTACGCTGTTTCCCTTGTTGCTACTAATCTCATAATGGTATTACTTGTGTATATACTTTTCAGGCTTCAGGGAGTTCTTGTACTCAATCCTGACGGGAATAAGAGCTTGAATCCACTGCTTGCTTTTAATACAGCCATTAGCTTTATTACAAATACCAACCTCCAGCATTACAGCGGAGAATGGGGAATGACTTACTTTACTCAAATGGCAGCGGTCACATTTTTAATGTTCACATCAGCTGCGTCCGGGTTTTCAGTTGCAGCCGCTTTTATTCGTGGTATTACAGGCAAGTCGGAAACTGTGGGTAATTTTTTCATAGATATGGTACGTGTCATCACAAGAGTTCTTTTGCCACTTTCAATTATAGTAACATTGATTCTTGTGTGGCAGGGCGTGCCACAGACATTAGATGGAACTAAAACCATAACTACCTTGCAGGGAAGTTATCAGGATATTCCTCTCGGCCCGGTTGCCAGTATGGAATCCATTAAGCATATAGGTACAAACGGGGGCGGATTCTTCGGGGCAAACTCCGCACATCCTTTTGAAAACCCAACTCCTCTTTCCAATTTGATTGAAATTATATCAATGATGTTAATTCCTGCATCACTTGTTTATGCCTTTGGTATAATGCTTAAAAACAAAAAGCAGGCGTGGGTATTATTTGCTGCAATGTCTATTTTATTTCTGATATCTTTACCGGTATGCTATTTTTCCGAAGCAGGGGGTAACCCTATGCTTGCCAATGCAGGTCTTTCCCAGTCCATGGGTAATATGGAAGGAAAAGAGGTACGGTTTGGAATAGCCCAATCCTCACTTTTTACTACAGTAACTACAGCATTTACCACAGGTTCGGTTAACAACATGCACGACTCACTTACACCCCTTGGGGGGCTGGTACCACTGTTCCAAATGATGCTTAATACTGTGTTCGGCGGTGAAGGCGTTGGCTTTATGAATATTATTATGTATGCAATATTAGCTGTTTTCCTTTCCGGACTAATGGTGGGAAGAACCCCTGAATTTCTGGGAAAGAAAATAGAAGGTAAGGAGATGAAATTAATCGCTATTGCCATTCTTATTCATCCTTTTATAATCCTTATGCCTACTGCAATATCTCTTATTTCACATCAGGGACTGTCGGCTATAACCAACCCCGGATTTCATGGATTATCTCAGGTTCTTTATGAGTTTACGTCATCGGCGGCTAACAATGGTTCAGGATTTGAAGGTCTGGTGGATAATACGCCCTTTTGGAATATTCTAACAGCCATTGTCATGTTTGCAGGTCGTTATCTATCAATTATTATTTTACTTGCAGTTTCAGGTTCTCTGGCCTCCAAAAGGCTTATACCTGCTGGAATCGGTACTTTCAGAACAGATAAAGCTATTTTTGCCTTTATACTTGTGGCTGTAGTGCTAATTGTAGGAGCACTGACATTTTTCCCGGCATTGGCCTTAGGCCCCATAGCCGAGCAACTAACGTTGGGAAAGTAGGAGGATAAGTATATGAATGAAATTTTAAAAAAGAAAAAAAGCTGGGTAACAAAGGATATACTAAAAAATGCAATAAAGGATTCATTTAAAAAGCTTAATCCTAAAGCTATGGTAAAAAATCCGGTGATGTTTGTAGTTGAGATTGGATTTATAATTACCTTGATTCTGACTGTTTTTCCGAACCTACTCGAGAAAAACGGGAATTCCTTGTATAACGGAATAGTTTCCGGAATCTTATTCATTACCCTGCTTTTTGCCAACTTTGCCGAGGCAGTTGCCGAAGGCAGAGGGAAAGCTCAGGCTGATAGTATGAAGAAAACTAAGAAGGATACTAAAGCAAAGCTTGTAGACAAAAGCGGTAGCATTAAGTTTTTAAGCTCCAATGAAATAAAAAAAGGAGATATCGTTTTATGCGAACCCGGTGATATCATTCCAAATGACGGTGAGGTTGTGGAAGGCCTTGCTTTCGTTGATGAATCAGCCATTACAGGGGAATCCGCTCCTGTACTTAAAGAAGCCGGTGGCGACTTTAGCTCTGTAACAGGTGGAACCAAGGTAAACAGCGATTGGCTGAAAATCAAAATAACAGCAACCCCCGGAGAATCCTTTCTTGATAAGATGATAAGCCTTGTCGAAGGTGCTTCAAGGCAAAAAACGCCTAATGAAATAGCCTTATCAACAATCCTTATAAGCCTCACCGTAATTTTTTTGATTGTAGTTATCACCCTTTACCCAATGGCTCATTATACAGGTGTAACAATCTCCGTTTCCTCACTAATTGCCTTGCTTGTCTGCCTGATACCCACTACCATCGGCGGTCTTTTATCTGCCATAGGTATTGCCGGAATGGACAGGGTAACCCGTTTCAACGTTATTGCTATGTCAGGAAAAGCAGTTGAAGCCTGCGGAGACGTTGACACAATGATACTGGATAAAACCGGAACCATTACCTATGGAAACAGGTTGGCGGCGGAGTTTATTCCTGTAGGCAAGTTTGCCCAGGAAAACATTGCAAGGTTTGCTGTAATTGCCTCCTTGAAGGATGACACCCCTGAAGGTCGTTCTGTTGTGGAATTGGCAGCTAAGCAGGGAATCACTATTGACAAGTCAGAGTACGATAAAGCCGAAAATATAGAGTTTACAAGTCAGACACGGATGAGTGGTCTAAATCTGCCCAATGGAAAACTTGTACGAAAAGGTGCTTCCGACACTATCCAAAAATATATTTCAGAGCATGGAGGAATTGTTCCTGAGGACCTTCAAGCAAATGTAGATAAAATTTCAAAGCTTGGGGGAACACCTCTTGTTGTATGCGTTGACAAGGAGATAATAGGAGTCATATACCTGAAAGATACTGTTAAGCCCGGCCTTGTTGAAAGGTTTCAGCGTTTGCGCCAAATCGGGATAAAAACAATTATGTGTACCGGGGATAATCCCCTTACTGCAGAGACGATTGCAAAAGAAGCCGGAGTTGATGACTTTATTGCAGAATGTAAACCCGAGGACAAAATAGACGTAATTAAGCGTGAGCAGGCTTTGGGCCGGCTTGTAGCAATGACGGGTGACGGAACAAACGATGCTCCTGCGCTGGCACAGGCTGATGTAGGTCTTGCCATGAACAGCGGTACTGTGGCCGCAAAGGAAGCTGCTAACATGGTGGACTTAGACTCTGACCCCACAAAGATTATTGAAGTTGTGGAAATCGGTAAGCAGCTCCTTATTACACGGGGCTCATTAACAACCTTCAGTATTGCAAATGATGTTGCAAAGTATTTTGCAATAATTCCGGCTATGTTTACATTATCAATACCTCAAATGAGAGTATTGAATGTAATGGGGCTTTCCACTCCCAATAGTGCAATTCTGTCGGCACTGATATTTAATGCAGTTATTATACCTGCACTAATTCCAATTGCCATGAGGGGTGTTAAATATAAGCCTATGAGTGCTGAAGCCATGCTTGCAAAAAATATGCTGATTTACGGATTGGGCGGGATGGCAGTACCGTTTATAGGAATTAAATTGATAGATGTTTTAATAAGCCCTATTCTGAAATTTTTAAATTTGGGTTAATGTGTTAAGGAGGCAATTTATGAAAGTACTTTTACGAGCTGTAACAATAACTATTGCTTTATTTATAATTTGCGGATTAATTTATCCCCTTGCTATGACCGGAGTAAGCCAGCTGCTGTTCCCCCATGAGGCAAACGGCAGTATCGTAGAAACTAACGGTAAACAGGTTGGTTCCGAACTGCTGGGTCAGGATTTTACTGATTCAAGATTTTTTCACGGCAGAGTATCCTCTGTAAACTATAATACCTACAAGCCTGAGGATAAAAAGCCGGGCAAGGACGGGAAAGCAGCTTATTCAGGTCCAGTTTCCGGCTCAGCAAACCTTGCACCATCCAATCCTGCACTGGCAGAACGTGTAACGAAGGACATGGATGCTTTTTTAAAAGCAAACCCCGGTGTGAGGAAAGAGGATATCCCTGCTGATCTTTTGACAAGCTCAGGTTCATGTTTAGACCCTGATATCAGTCCAGATGCAGCCATAATTCAAGTTCCGGCAATTTCGAAGGCAACAGGCATCAGTATTGATGACTTGAAGAGGATTATTGAAAAATACACTAAAGCCAGAACACTGGGTTTATTCGGAGAACCAAGGTTCAATGTACTGAAAGCAAATATAGAAATCTTAAACAGACTAAAATAATTTTTAGGTACATTTTAAAATGTAAACAAAAAGGGGTGGGGTCAATGGATAAAATACTAATTGGAATAGGCTCATTTTCTATAGCAATAGTTGCTATTTATCTAATAAAGAAAATCAATGATTATTTAAATTTTAAAAAAGAACGAAACTACAATTATAAAATTGACAGGGATGATGAATGAAAATAAATATATTGCATAAATACACTTTGGTAACAGCTCCCCTATTCTCATCTAATTTCTATACTAATAGTATTCCGGAGATATCTCCCGGTTATCTTCGATTCAGAAAGATAGTTTCAGTTAACAGTCTGCAGTATACTGGGTAATTTTTTATCCCCATTTTTTTGGAGCTTTAGATAAACAGTGCTTAGATATATAATCTATTTTGATTTTCACATAGAACTACATTCATCAATGTGCACATCAAGGGGGATAAAATGTTTCAATGGATTAAAAAAGTTTTAATAGGAAAGCCTCTTAAAAATGAAGCTATCCATGGAGAAAAATATAAAGTATTATGGGGACTTCCAATATTGGCAAGCGACTCTATATCATCCGTAGGCTATGCAGGGGAAGAAATTCTGCTTGCTTTGGTACCTGTAATAGGTGCATTGTCTTTTATGTATCTAACGTATATTTCGCTTGCAATTATCGCATTACTGGTTATTCTCACATTTTCTTACAGTCAAACTATATCCGCATACACAAGCGGTGGCGGTGCGTATATTGTGGCCTCTGACAACCTTGGGCATGTAGCGGGAGTAACAGCAGGTACATCTTTGGCAATAGATTATATTCTTACCGTAGCCGTAAGTATTTCGTCCGGTATTGCCCAACTGACTTCTGCTTTTCATTCGTTAGCTCCGTACCACGTCTTAATCTGTATTTTGGTATTATTATTTATAATGATAGGCAATTTAAGGGGAATCAAAGAATCTTCGAGAATGTTCAGTATACCCACCTATTTATTTATCATAGGATCATTAGTTATGATTATCATTGGAATTGTCAAGATTCGACTTGGCGTTGCTCACCCTGTAGAGCCTATCGTGCAAATGAAAGCAAACGGGGCTGTAAGTATATTTCTTATTTTAAAGGCATTTTCCAATGGATGTACGGCATTAACAGGTGTTGAAGCCGTCAGCAATGCCGTTCCCAATTTTGACAAGCCCGCTGCAAAGCATGCCAAAAAGACATTGTGGCTGCTATCACTTTTTGTATTACTTATATTCGGAGGTATATCTATACTTGCAAATATGTATCACATTGTACCTGTTGAAGGCAAAACTGTATTGAACCAAATTGCATTTAATGTGTTCGGAAACAATTTAATGTTTTATTTTTATACTGCCACTTCCATTCTCATTTTGGTAATGGCGGCAAATACAGCATATTCGGACTTCCCTCTGCTTATGTCAATTATGGGTAAAGACGGATATGTGCCAAGGCAATTCAGTATGAGGGGTGACAGACTCAGCTTTTCCAATGGTATTATTATATTGTCTGCCATTGCGGCAATTCTGATCCTTGTATTCAGAGGTGATGTGACTCTACTGCTTCCGCTATATGCAATCGGAGCATTTTCTTCTTTTACTCTTTCACAGTTTGGTATGGTTATGAGATGGAGAAGGATAAAGGGAAAATGGTGGAGGCCCAAGGCATTTATAAACGGGTTCGGCACTTTGACTACAGCAGTTGTTGTTCTGATAATCGCCTTTGAAAAGTTCAAGGCTGGTGCCTGGATTGTTATTATTATCACACCTGTTCTGGTCATGATGTTTATGCGGATAAAAAAGCACTATGTTGCACTTGCAAAACAGTTGGAAATAAAAGAGTGCGATCTCAAAGGCTTCAGTATAGAAAAAAGCTGTTATAAAAACCTCGTTATCGTACCGATGGAAAGTATTAATCAATCGAGTTTAAGAGCTTTGAGGTTTGCCAAAACAATTTCCGATAAAGTAATTGCTTTTAATATTTCCATTGATGAGGAGCAGGCAAATAAGATAAAAGAGAAGTACTCCATGATAAATACCGATATACCGCTGATAGTAAAATACTCGCCTTACAGAAAGGTAGTTTCACCTTTGCTAAAGTTTATCGAATCTACAGAGTATGAATACGAAAAAGGTGATATGATAACAGTGATTGTACCTCAATTTTCTGTTAAGTCCTGGTGGCAGAAAATAATGCATAACAACACTTCCTATTTTATACAAAGGGAATTACTTAAGCATAAGCATATTGTTGTTGCCACAATGCCGCTTCAATTGAAAAATGATAAATTTGTTTTAAAAAATACAAAGAATAATTAATAATACAAAAAAGGAACTATCATATGCCAGTCTACTTTTACAGTTTGGTGTATGATATTTCCTTTTTCTAAAAATCATTGGGAATTACATGAACTTCTATATTCTTTGTTTGTTTTAACAATTTTGAAACTGTTGAGCCACGTAAAAATGTTTGTAGCTTTGTCCTTCTGGAATGGCCTATAATTATCTGGGTTATATGCCTTTCATTCGCAAACTTGGCAAGCTCGCCGGATACACTTTTGCCTTTTAGTCTCTCAACCTCTGCGCCAAGCTGTCTTGCAAGCTTATGATAATTTTCAAGCATTTCAAGCTGTTCGGGAGTAGTTTTAGGGGCAAAAGTATTTGTACAATCTACACTAACTACTAGCCATTCACACTTATACCTTCTGGCTATTCTGGCTCCTCTGCGTATAAGTCTCTTAGCGGAAGGACTTGAACCGATACATACCATTACCCTTTCAACAATCCGCCAGTTGTCTTTTATACCATGTTCCTTCATGTACTCTTCCAGTTCTTCGTCCACCTCTTCGGCAGTCTGCCGCAGAGCCAATTCCCTGAGAGCATTCAGGTTTCCTTTTCTAAAAAAGTTTTTAAGTGCTTGAGGTACCTTTTCCAGGTTATATACATTTCCTCTTTTAAGCCTGTTCTGAAGGGCATCAGGAGTTATGTCGACAACAACGACTTCGTCAGCTTTTTCTACAATATAGTCGGGAATAGTCTCCCTTACGGCTATACCGGTGATTTGCCTTATCACATCGTTCAGGCTTTCCATGTGCTGAATATTTAAGGTTGCTATTACATTTATTCCATGACAAAGAATTTCTTCTACATCCTCATAACGCTTTTGGTTTTTTGAACCGGGAACATTAGTATGGGCAAGTTCATCAACCAGAACTATCTGTGGTCTCCTTGCAATTATGGAATCTGTATCCATTTCTTCCATAACCACACCATTATATTCAATATTCTTTCTAGGTATTATTTCAAGTTGTCCGATTTGCCGATCGGTTTCTTCTCTTTGATGAGATTCAACATAGCCGATGACAATATCCTTTCCCCTCTTTGCCCTTCTGTTTCCTTCATTGAGCATAGAGTAGGTTTTGCCGACTCCGGGAGCATAGCCAATAAATATTTTCAGCTTACCCCTGTATTCGTGATTACATTGCTTTAATGCTTCTTCAGGAGTAATACGCTTAATTTCTTCACTCATGCTAAAAATGTTCCTTTATTTCTTATTCTCAACTACAAGGCTCTTGGCTACAACATTCATTCTCTGGATATTAAGTGCAGTCAGATGCTTTATCTGTTCACTTACTTTTTCCTGAACCTCTCTTAAAAGAGGTTTAATCATATAACCATAAATCAGAACCAGATCCATCTCAATGTATATTCCATCCGGCCTGTTTTCAGCTCTGAATCTGGATATTTTTGACACGCCAGGAATATTTGCCGTTACATACTCTACTATCTGGTAAATTGTATAATCCGATATAGTGTAATTTCCCATATAACTGAAGGTGGGACGAACAACGGATTTTTCTCCTACCAGCTGATAGCTGCCTTTTCCTTTTCGTCTGAATATCTGAAGGGGGTCAAGGAAATAACCTGAGAAGTCCTTCTTTATTTCGAAGGTTGGCACAGGTATAACATGTTTGCCCTGTTCCCGTCTTGTTGCCAAAGCCTGTTTGATTTCGTATTCGCTGGCAACATCGGTAATATACACTTTCTCATCTACAGGGCCTATTCCAAGCCTTTCAGCTATGGTTTCTACCATCCCGTCGGAGGTTCCCAGAATGAGAAGTGCTTGTGCATTGTAGAGTGTAAGTGCGTTTGCTACATCTTCCGTATGTTTTTTGTCCGTGAATAAAGCCCTTTTAATTGAGGCAATCTTAGTGCTTTCCTTTTTCGCTGAAACACCTGCAATAATCTGATTGCCCTTTATAAGAAGCCCGTCATCTATAATAAAATCAGTTCCGCGTTCTCTGGCAACCCATGAAGCTCTATGGCTTTTGCCTGTCCCACTCGGGCCTACAAATCCTATTACTTTCAAAAAGTACTCCTCCTAAGAATTTCCCGTATATTTTATTCTGTTATATTAATATAGCACAAAATACGTAAAAAGGGAAAAGAGAGTCACAAGACTCTCTTTTCTTTTCCCCGGACATTCTTCATTTGTAATTTTGTTTTTTGTCTTTAGTAAGTAAGTTATATTTTGTCATTTGTACATTTAAAATAAGACATATTAGCATATTGCCAATACATGTTATTTATTATCAATATACTGTAATTACACAATATATTGTATTTATATAGCGACTCTTTGTCAATATATAATGACCTTAAAAGGTCTAGTACTATATTACTATTTTTCCCGGTGTTTGTAAATATTATTCTTTACTGTCTGTTTTTACCATTACAATAGAGCATATGTCGCATCCATTACATAAAACAACTTTTCCTGAAAAAACGTTTTTTATAGTATCAAGAAGCTTCTTATTTTTAAACCTCTCCCAGTTGTGAACTATAATGTTTCTGGGAGCCAGTGTTATCAGAGAACTGACCAAAAGGTCGTCATGGCTTATATCTGCCTCAGACAGCTCAGTTACAAATTCCTGAATACATTCATTGGTTATTTCATGCTTCTTTTCATCCAAAAGCATATAGTTATCATCATACTCCATACAACATGAACAACATTGAATTTGGAATCCTGTATTTCAACGAAATATTTCAAAAGCCTTATAAACTCCTTGTATTCACGTTCAATTAAAAAATCATCAACTGCATTATCAATAACTTCTTCCAGCTCTTTGTTATAATCTTTTAATCTGAAATTTACAAATCCGTCAAGTATAATACTATTAGAACCTTCAAAGTATTCTAATAACTTCTTTACAATGAGATTCCTTCTGCGTATTTGAAATAGTGTATTAAAAAAAACCTTGTCATCATTCCTAATAATCTTTTTACATATTTCCAATATTTCCCGTTTATCTACAGAATTAAAGTAACCATAGTTGCTGTTTATTATCCTGATTAAAAGACGTTCCTCGTACTCCTGTATTATATAATCAGCGAGTGCATTGGATATATGGTATTTTAACAGCTCATACTGACTGGTTTTTTTTGAAAACAGTCCCTCCTCCTCCAAATTGCATAGGACGGAAGTTGCACCTTCAATATCAACCACTTTTATTGAGTAATTAATTCTTTTTTCCTTTAACTGCTGAAGTTCTTTATCAATATGCTGTATAACGTTTTCTGCGCTATCATTAACTCCGATTGAGAGGTATTGATACTGCATCAACTTCACTTCCCTTCGTGTGTAGTATATGTTTTCGTATAATGTTGTATTCAATAGGCGTTTAACAGTTTATTCTAAGTTA
>JAEYNY010000113.1 GCA_023412275.1 Bacillota bacterium | reverse complement strand
TAAGTAAACTAAATATTTATGGATTGATTTTTGATTACAACTCTCTTTAATTTATTGGAGCGGGAAGTTATAAATTATATGATCCAAATAAATTAAGGAGGTATTTAGATATGGCTGATAAAATAATTACTTGTAAGGATTGTAATTCACAATTCACTTTCACTGAAAACGAACAGGCTTTCTACAAAGAGAAAGGGTTCGACAATGAGCCTCAAAGATGCCCTGACTGCAGAAGAGCAAGAAAGCAGCAGAACAACAACAGAGGTGGCGGAAGAAGCTACGGTAACAGATGGTAAATTAGAGGAGAGCTAAGGCTCTCCTTTTTAATTTGGTTTATATATTTTAAATTCTACCCAAACTCATTATAGATAAGGTATCTGTTTTGTAAGCAAATTATGCCTTATCCTCTTATACGAATGTTTATTTTTTAATCCACAAACTAAAATAAAAAAGCTTCAACTCCTCTGATAGAAAGGCCTTTGATGGATTTTCCAGCAGATAATAGTCATTGGTTCACATTAAAATTATTCGTTAATTAACGTAATGCAAAACAACATAAGATTGACAAAAAATAAACAAATAAAGTACACTTTTATTATAAATAACGAAAAATTATTAATATAAGGAGAGCTGAGTTATGGCAGGATTATTTGATTTAACAGGAAAAATAGCGGTTGTTACAGGAGCATCTTCAGGTTTAGGCGTTCAGTTTGCAATGGCTCTTGCTAAACAAGGAGCAGATATTGCTATTGTTGCAAGAAGAGTTGAAAAATTAGAAGCGGTAAAGAAGCAAATTGAAGAACTGGGAGTACGTTGCTTGGCAGTAAGATGTGACGTATCAGACAGCGCTGATATTAAAAATGCAGTTAATGAGATTAAAGAATACTTTGGAACTATTGATATATTAGTTAACAATGCAGGTATTGGTTTAACAGGACCTGCTGAAGCACAATCAGATGAATTATGGCAAACAATGATGAGTGTTAACATAAACGGAGTTTACTATTTTGCACGTGAAGTCGGAAAGATTATGCTTGAAAAGAAATACGGAAAAATAATTAACATCGGTTCAATACACAGCACCGTTGCAATGCCGGGACTGCCTATTACTGCATACTGTACTACAAAAGGCGCAGTAGAAATGTTAACAAAATCATTGGCAAGCGAGTGGGCTAAACACGGTATCACAGTTAACGCAATCGGCCCTGCATATTTCCCAAGCGAAATGACAGATGATGTTCTTGCAAATGAAGATTTCAGTAATCTTGTAAAAGCAAGCTGTCCAATGGGAAGAACAGGAAGAGACGGAGAATTAGACGGAGCTATTGTTTATTTTGCATCCGATGCATCCAGCTACACTACAGGACAGCTCTTGTCAGTTGATGGTGGTTGGACAACAATCTAATACATTTGTCAGACAAAATACAATTCCCATGAATAGGTGATGAACTTATTTGGGGAATTGTATTTTTTATTTTTCATATAAAATAACGGCTTAATGCTGACAATTTATCCAAAATCACAAATATGCCCCATATTATTAAAAGAATACCGCTAAAGGCTGAAAAAACAGGAAAGTACTTATGATAACTTCTCAGATAGTGAGACAGGCTGCCAATAGCCAACGCAGTTAAAAGAAAAGGTAAGGCAAGACCAAAAGCATATAGCAACAATAGTAAAATAGCTCTTCCCATAGTAAGCATATTACCGGTATATTTAAAAATAGAAGCCAATATAGGGCCTACACAGGGAGTCCAGACTGTTGCAAAGGCCATTCCCCAGTAAAATGCCCCAAGTCTTTTGTGGTGGCTGCCAATAGGAATAAGTTCCTTGTCATAGTACAGTATTTTCAGTCTGAAAAGACCAGCTGTATGAAGCCCTAAAAAAATAATCAAACCGCCTCCAATTTTGCGAATAAGATTAATATTATTTAAAAATAAATCACCTAGTGTACTTAAAGCTGCTCCTATAATAATAAATACAAAAGTAAACCCAAAAACAAATGCAACTGACCTGATAACTACATTGAGTTTTGCATTTGAGGGATTTATTTCAGGTATGACCGAACCCATAAGATAGCAAACATAAGCAGGAATAAAAGGAATCACACATGGAGAAAAAAAAGTCAGTAGTCCTGCTGACATTACCAAAATCAAAGTAAAATTATTTGTAATAAAAAATCACCTCTGTCCAAAAGTACAGTTAATGATTAGTTTCAACAAAAACGTACAAAACTTACCGATAGGGATACAACAATTTATTCCAATAGATAATTTACCTAAACAACAAATTAATCTATTGTTAACGGTATAATATGGAAATAAAATATAATTAAATTAATAGAAAGTAGGTGGGGCTATGATAAGTATTTATGTGGTACTTGCGGTGATTCTCCTTCTTGGTGTAAAAGTACGGATAAGGGACTGGGATGACGGCTTTTTATCCCTGGGTAATACAAAAATATTACAGGGGTTCTGTGCAGTTCTGATTATTATTCACCACATTTCTCAGGTTTTATCTGATTCTAAGGTACTGTCTCCTTTTAATGAATATGGGGTTCTATTTGTAGGTATATTCTTTTTCTGTTCAGGATATGGATTGATAAAAAGCTTCAAAACTAAAGATAATTATATGCAAGGCTTCTTGGGTAAAAGACTTCCGTCTGTTTTAATACCCTTTTATATTACAACATTTATTTACATGGCGATATTTTTGCTATTAAGTCCAAAACCCTCTCTAAAGCAAATAATTCTTAATGTTACAGGCATACAGCTTATTAATCCCCAAGCATGGTACATAGTGGCCATTGTGCTTTTGTACATAGCTTTCTATTTTATATTCAAATATATTAAAAATGAAAAAATAGCATTTGTGTCAATGGCTGTATTTATTGCCTGTTATATAATATTCGGCATTATTTTAAGACACGGGCCATGGTGGCTGCAGGGAGAATGGTGGTACAATACCTGTTTTCTCTTCTATATTGGGATGCTGATAGCAAGGTTCGAGAAGGGACTTATAGTAATAGTAAAAAAGTATTATGCAATAATATTGCCTGTAGCCATTGTCGCTTTTGTGGTTATGTATAGGGTTTCAAACTACACTATTGGAAAATTCTCATATTACGCGCAAACCGAAACTGCTTCAGGCTACCCTGAAACCTTGATATGCTTTTTTACTCAGCTTCCGGCAGTGATTCTTTTTGTGGCTGCTGTTTTTATACTTTGCATGAAGATTACGTTTAGCAATGTAATACTAAGATTTCTTTCAAAGATATCCTTGGAACTATATTTGATACACTATCTTTTTCTGTTGCTTTACAAATCCGATAATATATATATATCCAATGACCTTTTATACGTAACACTGGTAGTTATATCCTCGGTTGCAGCGGCTTTCCTGGTGAATATAATTGATAAGCCTATAATTAGAATATTAACTTCTAAAGGAGGAAAGACCAGTGGAAAAGGTACATTCTATTGATTGTATGAGGGCAATAGCAGCATTTCTTGTAGTCTGCATACATATCCCATTTTATGGTACAGGGGGGAGTATTGCCATAGCATATGGTAAAATTGCTGTTCCATTCTTTCTTGTGGTTTGCGGGTATTTTTGTTATAGAACGGACAAAGAAGAATTTTCAAAACGACTGAAAAAGCAAATAAAGAAAATAGCAATACTGGCCGTTTTGTCCAATGTTTTGTTTTTAATATTTGATATTTTATTACAGTTTATTTTCAGCAATAATTCTGTATTTGACATCAAACAGTATTTTACTTCTGAAAAATGGTTCGACTTTGCAGTCTATAACCAATCTCCTTTTGCAGATCATCTGTGGTATTTGGGCTCACTTCTATATGCCCTTATTATCATTTGGGTTTTATGCAAATTTAACTTGGTAAACTATATTATGTTTTTAGCCCCCTTACTGTTATTATGCTATATAATTCCTTTAAGAGCAGGAGGAAATATGATCGTCTGGCGTAATTGTATTATGGTATCGGTACCATATTTCCTGTTCGGATGTATCATCAGGAGGTACCAAGAATTTCTTGTACGGCTGAATAGGTGGATTCTTCCAATTATAATAACAGTATTAATAATTACCAATTACATTGAATTTAATATATACAATTCTGTGGCACCTCCTTTTATAAGCGCAGAATTGCTGGTGATAGCCCTAGTATTGTTTTTGCTAAAACATCCGTCTATTGGGAAAAATACAATTCTTGAAAAAATAGGACGTGAATATTCGCTTTTTATTTACATTTTCCATATGTCAATTGTTATTCTGTTATTTAGGTGGTATGAAATAGGGAGTATGCCGGAATTTCTCTTGTATTGTGCACCTGTTGTGGTATTTTTGTTATCCTTGGGGGCGGCGGTTTTGTATAAGTCAGTTAAAAACATAATTATTTCTAAAAGAATCAACAGGTTGTCACATAATGCTTAACAATTAACGCAAGGATTTTTCAGCACTGTAATTAATAAGGGAGAGCTAAGGCTCTCCCTTATTGTTGGTTATGACAGACTATATTTAAGCAGAATATAATCCATACTGTCTATTTGTCCATCTGAATTAATGTCGGCGGCAAATATGTTTATATTATTATTAAGTTTGAGTAAATATGCTTTCAGCAAAGACAAATCAGTAGTATTTACACTTCCGTCTAGGTTAACGTCCCCGGGCAAAGCTGAAGGTGTTCCTGTGATGATTGTTCCTTTGTCTCCGACAGCAATATATTTGTTTCCACATACGGCTACCTTGTTCAGTTCTTCAATGCAGCCGATACCATCCAACATCCAGTCCGATCCGTTTAGGGACATTGGAGCTATATCAACAGGCCCGACTGCTATAAATCTATTTCCACTCCATACAACTGATTTATACTGATACTTTGGTACTGAATTTATTAGCCCCCAACGGTTAAGATCATCTGACATAAATAATCCGTTTCCGGAAATAATGTAGTAAGTCCCATTGTATGCAATACCCCTATAATTATATGAATCTAAATTAACTCTGCTTACCCAGTCAGTGCCGTCAGATGATGTAGCCACGACTCCGTAGGGGGAATTGACTCCAGCTATTCCCACAGCTATGAATTTGCTGCCGTCCCATATGACATCCAAAAGCTTTTGAGCCTGAGGAACGCTTTGTGACACCCATGTAAGACCATCTTCTGATTTCATCACTATCCCCGAGTCTCCAACAGTAACAAAAAGCTTACCGTTCCATTCAACACTATAAATATTGTGATCTGAGTTTAAAGAAACTTTTGACCATACGGAACCATCCTGTGATATCAAGATAGTTCCATTGTTTCCAACGGCTATAAAATTTTTCCCATTCCATAAGACATCATTGATATTCTGAGTTGTTCCTGACTCAACAGATACCCATTTGTTGCCGTCGCATGATGTCAGTATTGTTCCTGTATTACCTACCGCAACGTATGCATTACCGCTATAACCTATGGAATTAAAGTTACAATTCAGACCTATTTCAGCCGTTGTCCAATTACTGCAATCATCCGACCATTGCAGAACATATTTGCTGAAGCTGACATATTTACCATTTAGAAACTTAATTCCCGACACTCCGAGATATGATTTACGTGTCCATGTAATAGCGTCAGGGGATGTGAAGATATAGCCTGGCGTATTTAATGCAATAAACTGATTTCCATCCCAGATAACTTTTTTGACGCCTTCGGTATTATCAGGTTGGTTTGAGGTCCAGTTAAGTCCGTCAGGTGAGGACAATACTTCACCACTAGCAGCCACAAACATTTTTCCGTTATATGTAATATCAGTTATAGAATTTTCAGTACCTGATTGGGCAGGAGTCCAATTAATCGAATCTGAAGATGTGTATATTGTTCCTTTGTTTCCAACAGCTACGTACGATTTTTTATTCCATGAAATGCTTTCGAGAAATGTGTCTGCTTTCGAAAATCTGGTAGTCCATTCTTTTCCGTCAGGCGAAGTACAAATGATACCGCTTAAACTACGTTCTCCAATAGCTATAAATTGATTCCCGTCCCATATTATCTTGTGAAGAGTTGTTGAATATCCAAGATCACTCAATGACCAGTTTATTCCATCATATGAAGTAACAACTACACCTCTGGCACCACCGGCAACAAACATTTTTCCATTCCAGACGATATTGTCCAGATATATGTTTGCAACGCCTACATTTGGATTTAATCCTGATTGTCTCCCGGTCCAATTGACACCATCGGGAGATGTTTTTATAATGCCATCGTCTCCAACCGCTACATACAAACCATTTCCATATGCAAAATCATTTATGCCAACCATGCATATGTCCAGATTTTTTTGCCACACAATATCGCTTGTTGCATGAACTGTTCGGGTAGAAAGTATTACTGCAATCAAACAGAAAATCATTCCTGTGAGCAACAGAAGAAAAGCCTTGCGTGAACCTAAATAATTTTCACACATAATGTATAACCTCCTATAAATTATTTTATTTTATAATATCACAGGGTTAGGTAATTATGTATAAATATGGAACACGAAGCGTGCGGAAGGTATTTTATACGAATTTAAATTTCAACATGGAATTTTTCAAAAAACACGTAAAACTCACTGTTCTGGCTGTAGAGTGTACCGAATTTAAGCTTTTTGGTACACTCTTATATTAATATCTACTTCCGTGGTGAATTCCCCGGTGGTTTTGAGTTTATTTTCAGTCTCCGGGTCAGCGTGACGGCTGTAAGGAGTCATATTGAACAAGTTGTAAATATCCTCCTTGTCGTTGATTGTGATTGAGTAGGACACGATTTTATGTTCCAGCAGATTAAAGCCTTCTTCCACGGTGCCCTTTTGCCCTATTGTGTCCGGACTATCATAAAGAAATTTTCTAAGACTATACAGGTGTTTTGGGCCGGGTGCAGCTACTACCAGCTTCCCGGAAGGTTTTAAAATACGTTTAAACTCCTCTTCATCTCTAGGTGCGAAGATACATAAAATGCAATCAACGGAATTGTTTAGTATGGGTACATGGTAACTGCTTGCAACCGCAAAATGTATATCTTTGTCACGTCCTCCGGCGTATTGGATTGCAGATTTAGACACATCTATACCATACATGTCCAAAGCCTTTGTATTATTATTATCAGAGAATTTTTGCTTCAACCTGCTGACATAGTAACCTTCACCGCAACCGGCATCAAAAATACTGATATTGTCAGAATGTTCAGCGCTCAGTGATTCAACGACCATATTATTAAGGGTATCCGAAAACTCCTGATAATAACCTTTATCAAGAAATTCTCTGCGACTTTTAATCATTTCCTTACTGTCCCCGGGTTTGCCTGCCCCGATATGACTTGAAAGCAGAAGATTTACATAACCTTGCTTTGCTATATCAAAACTGTGTCCGCTTGGGCAAAAGTATTGTTTTTGCCCTTTATTTAAAGGTTTTTTACAATTAGGACACTGAAATAAAGTTTTATTTACCAAAAATGAACACCTCCGTACAAGTATACTATCTTAAAAATAAATTACGGTTTACCCTAGAGTATACATTAATTATTTTATTCCGGTCAAATAATAAGAAAATATGTTCTAATTAATTACAATTAATGGTATACTATGAATTAATATACAATAAATTAATAACGACTTCGTACAGTGGGGGCAGTGTATGAAAATTTACATAATGTATAATTCGGCAGATGAAGGGTTTGCAAAAAAACTGGAGACCAATCTTAAAGAAAAAGGATGCAAGGCTCTTGCACAAAACCATGATGATAAGAGGATAGCACTGGATTTCGATTATGAATTTTTTATTGTTGTGTTATCTAAAAGAAGCTTGAAATCCAGCAAATATCAGGATGAAATACTTAATTTGCGTATGATTGAAGAGGGCAAAAAGAAAAAAGGCAAAAAAATTACCTTGATATCTGTAACTGTTGAAGATTGTTATCTACCTATCCTATTAATCAGTAAAGAGAATTTTAATTTTATAGATTCCTACGATGTTGCGTTTGAGAATCTTTTCAGATTTATTTCAGATAATGCAGAAGTTATCAATGAAAAGACCGTAAATAATCTGTCCAATTTAAATTCCAAATACAATAACGGAGAGCTCACTTTGTTCTGTGGTTCCGGTATTTCAGCAGGTTCAGGACTTCCCACCTGGGAAGAAATTATACACAGCCTCATAAAAGAAACAGTGCACGAAACTGCTAATGAAGATGAACAGGACAATATATTGAAATTAATTCCCACGGTTTTCCAGAAATCTTATACGGTTTTGGGACAATACCTACAGGATAAGCAGATAAAGTCCAAATCCAAAAAAGCCTTTTATAATAATCTCAGATCAAAACTTTATCCGGATACCGAAAAAACGTCCAATGTAACCCTTGACGCCATCGTATCTCTTTGCAAGGGGAATGGATCTAAGGGCAAGTTGAATTCGATTATTACATTGAATTATGACGACTTGCTGGAACAAATGCTGTTAAGAAATGGAATAAATAATTTTATCTCGGTAACAGAAGAAGGACAGTGGTTTTTACCAGAATGTCTTCCCATATTTCATGTACATGGATTTCTTCCGAGGGACGGTGACCTCGAGTCCTGCGGCAATGTGGTGTTTGGCGAAAGTACATATCACGCAATGTATAATGACCCTTATTGCTGGCAAAACCGAATTCAAATGGATTATCTTTGCAGAAACACATGCATTTTCATTGGTTTGAGTATGTATGATCCTAACCTGAGGCGTCTTTTAAGCATTGCAAGGCAGAAATGCCAATGCTTTCCGGGGTACCATTATATTATTAAAAAAAGGATTTCGGAAGAGACTATTTTTGCAAAATTGAAACAAAACACTAACCTTATTTTAAACCGTGAGAAAATACTTGAAGGAATAATAGAAAAGTATAGGTTTGATAATGAGATGCAAAAATTAATACTTAATTTTGTCAATGAACATCATTTTGATGAAACAGATCTTTTTTCTACTCTAATGGATATACAAAAAATAGAATCCGGGTATATAAAAACACTTGTGGTTACTTTAAGAGACATAGAAGAAGAAGATGCAGAGTATTTAGGCCTGAAAACTATTTGGGTCAACGACTACGATGAAATAACCGATATTGTCGATAAAATCAGGGCTGAAAATTAATTTTTGCTTTAAATTTATTTTTGGAGGAATGCTATTAATATGAGTAACAAAGAAATATTTACTATACCCGGCTATAGAGAAAAACATAATGCCGGAGCCTTAAAATTGGATGAAATGCTTTGCGGTGAGGGGAACAATGTACCTGACCATTTCAGAAAAAGTGGAGAACTCAGGCAGATAGACCTTTTGTGTGGGTATGTTATTCCAAGAGATAACGAGGAGAAAAGAATAATCAGGGGTCTTCTTAGCGACAGGAAGCATCTCGTTTTGGGGGATATAGGCTCAGGAAAAACAACATTACTAAAAAAAATCGGTTTTAAGTTCATGAATGAGTTCGGGTATGAAGTTCTTTACATTGACGGAGGAACCTGTTTCCAAAACAAAAGGGCAATAATCAGGGATATAAGAGAAATGACTGGAAGAGATGATATTCAGCTAATGGTTCTTTTTGATAACGTTCATCATTCCCACGAGGCGGCAAACGAAATAATGAATTATCTCATTAATAAAAACATCATATGCTTAATATCTTCTTTGAATTTCCAAAAGGATTTTTCCGGAAATGAAATATGTGACATGCTTTCACGATTTTCAAAAGATTCCAGATTAATTACAAAGATACACGGCGAGAGTATACAGGACGAACTTATTAACCATATGCATATATACACAGATGACTTTACATCTGGTGACACAAACAAAAAATCAAAGGAATTTAAAAAAGATGTCTTAAATGTTATGAGTGAAATTGTTAACAGCTTTCCTGATTATTGCAAAACAGTATACGGCAAAGAAATACAGACTGAGAATATGAACATATTTACTAAGTATTTGGAGAAATGCATAGGTGACATAGAAAAAGACACACAGAATGAAGCTGAAAACCCTACTGCATACTTTAGTAAAAACTGTGAGCAAATAAAAAAAAGGTCCGGAGGTAATCTTCACAAGCTTAAGGCTATTATGAAACTCATAATACATGACCCTACATTGTTTAATGACTTGAATAATAGTGGATTTGGTGTTGACTATTTAATGAAGCATGTAAGAAAAGCATTCGGGTATAACGGGTATAATGAGAAAAAGGAAGATGGAAATCTTCTTGACATATGTGAAACATTCTCAGTTTTAAAGAAGTATGGAATTAACTTACCGGATTTATTTTTAAGCGAACTCCATATAGAAGGAAAAAATAAAATTGAAGATAGTTACAGCTTTTTGAACAATAACGAGTTGCTATGGATATGCACAGCCGCGTTCTGGTCAAGAGAACACACCGTCGAATTTATTACAGATACATTTATAAATCATATCAGTAAAAATCAGCAGGAAGTTCACAATGTATTTAAGGTGTTGTCAAATCCCGACTATATCGATATTCTTATGAAGGACGAAAATGTAAAACAGGCTGTGAAAAGCTTTTTCAGAAATCCCGAGATTAACATAGATGAAATCGGTTCATTCATGCTTGACACTTACAGACTCAGCCGGGAGTTTGACGGATTTATTGATGGACAGGTAGGTTACTCAACTAGTGTCATAGTTAAAAAGATTTTTAGCGAGAACACTAGCTTTGAAAGTATATTCAGATTTTTTGGAAGGCTTCCATGGCAACAAAATTGTGACAAAAAAATTGAGCTTTTGAAAAATAATTATAAGGATTCGAATTATGAACTTTGCTCGCAAAGTGTCAATTTTGACAGCAGGCCTTTTAAAAAAGGCATAATGAAGATTAGGGAATCCAACGTCTTAGATATACTTGAGGATAAAAACCTGTTTTCAGAGTATATAATCTGTCCCATGCACACGGAAGCTGATGTCTGCTGTATATGTTTAAAAAGCAGAAATTTCAGAACACGTGAATCGGGAATCAAGCTCGTCGAACTTATTGCAGACGGATATTGTGAAGAGTTTGCCGAAAAGGTCAATAACAGTCTTTCAGGGAATACAGTAAATACAGATACGGTAGCTGAGGTTTACTGGATTATCTGTTTACTGAATATAATTTCGTGGATTGATAAAAGTTCCGCGCAAAAGATATATGACGGTTTGGATAAGAAATTACTCAAGGATAATGTACTTAAATTTTATGATTCCGAGTCACATCCTTCCAAGAAGGATTTTGTAAGTGTGATGTATAAGGCAATAAGCAGAGAGTAGCGATATAGTTATGTGGAGCATATAAATATATCGGAAGTGAAAGTGGTGGATATTATGGCTAGAAAGATAAGTGAAATTGAAGATATTTTAAAAGAACATTCCAACATGGATGAAAACTCAAGGGACATTGTGCTTTTCAATATCATGTCAGGTTCCTGCAGCAGGAATTGTCCCAACTGTTACGACAGGCATGTAAAAAAGGAGGTAATGCAGCCCGGTGTTTTCGAAAGTTATCTTTCCCTTGTAGAAAATGCATCCACAATCTCTGGAAGCAATGTATCCCCCAGAATAAGTACAATTGCAAGTAAAATAATCGAATATCCTTATCTGAAGCAGTATCTGGATTCAATAGCAGAACACAAGCTGATTACATCCGTGTATGCATCAGACCTTGGTACAGACCAGCTGATGCACCCTGCGATAGATTTGATTTACTTTCATATTACAAATTCCGTTACTGATATAATAGATACTTTCAAAGGACTTGAATCAGCAGGAAAGAGAATGGATTTACGGTTTAATTTTTCAGCAGATAAAAGTTTCAAAGAGCAGACAGATATTATATATAACTTCATTGAAACAATAGGCAATGATTCTTATCTGCTCAGATACTCCATATCCTCCAAAACCCGTAATGAAGAATCATTACATTTTACGCCTGATAATTTTGAACATTTGAAAAATGAATTCTTCAGCCATATGGATAAACTTTCTCTTACATACCCTAACCTTAAGTTCAGAGCAGAAAGGCCATTTTTCAAATGTATCTTTACTCAGGATGAAATTCGGGAATACTCTGCAAAGTTTGGGCTAACATTCGACTGTGTGATGGAGTTTACAGTAACTCCCGACGGTTCCTGTGGATTATGCCCACCGGTGATGCAGTTTACGAATTCCAACTCAATTTCTCATTCCGTTAAGGAATTTATTGATGAATTGGTCAGGGTAAAGGAACTGTATAAAGAGTTATGCTTAAGACCGTCTTTTGACCGCTGCAAAAAATGTACCGATAAATGTCAGGGAGGCTGTTTGTCATATAAATTCTGAATTTGGCCATTATTAATCTATAAGGAAACCAGAGGAAGCTTTACAAAAAAAGTTGTCTTTTCATTTACTGTACTTTCTGCATAGATTTTCCCGCAATGCTGGTCAACAATTGCTTTGGCTATTGATAAGCCCAGACCATAGCCCCCAAGCTGTCTTGAACGGGATTTATCTGTACGATAGAACCTATCGAATATTTTTCTCAGATGTTCCGGTGCAATTCCTTCCCCGGTGTTGGTAATTGACAGAATAATATCGGTATTCTGCTTGTTGAGTGCTATTGATATGGTACCATTCTTATTTGTATATTTTATTGCATTGTCCAGAAGAATCATTACTACCTGTCGGATTTGTTCATCGTTGCCATGGATAAACAGCGAAGGCTCCAATTCGTAGTTCAGTGAGAGATTATGCTCGAATATAACCGCTTCCATTGTAAGGATAATGTTTTCTACTGCCTCACTCATGCTGAAATTAGAATAAATCATTTTATTATTGGAATTATCCATTTGTGTAAGATATAAAAGATCATTTGTAAGTTTCGCCATTCTTTCGGATTCGGATTTTATATAATTCAGCCACTTGGATTGGCTGTCGATTGTATCCTGCTTGTTGGACAAAAGAACATCTACATTTGTATTAATAACAGCAAGAGGCGTTTTAAGTTCGTGAGAGGCATCTGCAACGAACTGCTTCTGCTTTTCAAAGGCTTCTTGAACAGGTTGTATGGATCTGTTTGCAAAAAACCTGCTTATGAAATAGATTATGATAAACATAATTAGAGCTACAAACAAAAAGGTATAAATCAAAGTTTTCAGGATTCCATATTGGGAGGTTGTATCAAGAAATACCAGACGATATCCGTTCATTATAGGAGTTATGGAAAACGTCCAGTGTTCATCTTCAATATTAAAATTCCCGGTTTTATTATTTTGTGAAACCGCTTTTTTCTTAGCACTTTCATATAGCTCATCATCTATGTTAAAAGAAGATGTTTTGTCAGTTATATTCCACTTGAGGTCTGTTTCTACCATAAAGGAAATTGTGCGTTCACGCATTGGACCGAAATCATCTCGCTCCGGTTTCCCATTTCCGAAATCAGGTGGACGGGGGCCTATATTATTATGCTTTAGTGAATCCTCCATTCTGTGAAGCTCCATATTAATCCCGGATCTTACATTGTTGTAGGTTATCAAATAGATAGTAGCAAAGGAAATAATCAGCATAACAGAAATAATAACAAGATTTGAAATTAAAAATCTGTTTCTAAGTTTTTTAAACATTATTCCTCGCCTCCAAAGTATAGCCTACGCCTCTGACAGTATTTATAACTACGGATGAATTTAAAAAAGCAAGCTTCTTTCTCAAAAATGATATATAGACCTCAACATTATTATGTTCCGCATCAGAGTCAAAGCCCCAAAGCTTCTCGATAACTATTTCCTTGGAAGTAACAGAGGTTTTTCTCAGAATCAAAAGCTCTAAGAGCTGGCTTTCCTTTAGTATTAACTTAATTTCCTTACTTCCGCAGGTTAATTTAAGAGTGGCAGTATTCAGCTCAATATCACCATATTTCATAGTGGTGTCAGATACGATTTCACCCTTTCTTCTGGAGGCAGCTCTAATCCTTGCCAGTAATTCCTCGGTAGCAAAGGGCTTTGGAAGATAATCATCTGCGCCGCTGTCCAGACCTTTAACCTTGTCGGCTATTTCGCCTTTGGCGGTCAGGAGTATTATGGGTGTTAATATATTTTCCGACCTTATTTTTTTCAATACACTTATGCCATCCAGATTTGGCAGCATAATATCCAGTAAAATTAAATCATATATACCGCTTAAAGCATTATCCAAGCCGGTGCTGCCATCATAGGCAGTGTCAACAGTGTAATTGTTTTTTCTTAAAATTTGCGATAAAGCTTCTGCAAGGTGGATTTCGTCTTCTACGATTAAAATTCTCAAATTAATTCAGCTCCCAACCCGGAAAAATTATTACATTAGTATTATAGCATGGGCAACCTTAAATCAATCTTAAATCAAAAAACAGCAAAAAACTTTTAGATTATTTAAGGTTTGTTTAAGTTTCCACCAATAAAATAAGAGCCATGAAAGGAAAGCAAAAAAAGAAAGGGGATAAGGAATGGCTGTTGAGGTTTTTAACAGGTATGAAAGCAAGTTTCTTATTGATGAATCAGTTTATAAAATAATCCAAACCAAGCTTCTTCGTTATATGGAACTGGACGAATATAACAAGAAACATGAATTATATACTATCTGCAATATCTACTATGACACAAAGGATAATATATTAATCAGAAAGTCCCTATCAAAGCCTAAATATAAGGAGAAGCTTCGGTTAAGGGCATATGGAGTTCCAAAAGAGGATTCAAAAGTTTATCTGGAAATTAAGAAAAAATTCTGCGGAGTAGTAAACAAAAGAAGGACAACCCTAAAGCTAAATGAAGCTTACTCTTTTGTGAAAACGGGAATTAAGCCGGATTACAAGGAATATATGAACAAACAAGTATTAAACGAAATTGATTACATGTTGAAATTTTATGAGCTAGAGCCTAAGCTCTATCTTGCATATGACAGAAAAGCATTATTCAGCAAGGAGTCCAGAGATTTAAGAATAACCTTTGATACGAATATCAGAACAAGGAGAGAAGACCTCAAATTAGAAAGCGGTGATTATGGGACTCAATTGCTTGAGGATGGAAAATGGTTAATGGAAGTTAAGGCAGAAAAGAGTGTACCCTTATGGTTGTCTAAATTATTGTCCGAAAACAACATATATAAAACAAGCTTTTCAAAGTATGGAAAAGAATACCAAAGATATTTAACTAGTAAAGAGGAAAAGAAGGGAGAGGTCATTAAATGTTTGAATCATTTTTCAATACCACATCAACCGGCACTACAATATCAATAACAAATTGCTTTTTAACAATACTAGTATCTTTTATATTAGGTGGGATTATAAGTGTAACCTATATGAAAACCAGCAGTAAGTTCGGATATTCACAAAACTTTTCACTAACACTGATTATGACTCCTACAGTAATTGCAATTATCATACTTCTAATAGGCAGTAACATTGCAAGAGCCTTCAGTCTTGCAGGTGCATTTTCAATCATAAAATTCAGAAGTGCTCCGGGGGACCCAAAGGATATAGCCTATGTACTTTTTACAATGGCTGCCGGACTTGCCTGTGGTGCGGGATATTATGGGTATGCAGTGACCTTTACTGTTATTTTATGTTTGTTGATGTTGTTACTGAGTGTATTTAAATTCGGATTAAGAAAAACATCACAAAAAATGCTTAAAATAACTATACCTGAAGACTTAGATTATGAGGGAGCATTTGATGATATATTTAAGGAATTTACTACAGATTTTGAACTTAAAAAGGTGAAAACAACAGATATGGGAAGTCTCTATGAACTGGTATATACAGTGACTATGGAAAATGGGAAAAGCCAGAAGGAATTTATGGACTCACTGCGGTGCAGAAATGGAAATATGAATATTACATTATCTATGTGTGCTGATACACCACAATCTTTATATTAAGATGACAATCAAAGGAGAGGGTATAAATGAAGAGAAAATTCAGACGTTATAAACTACTAAGCATGGCATTAAGCTTGTTTTTATTGGCTTCCTGCGGTAATTCTGCAATACAGTCTTCCAATGAAACACAGTCTGCTGCCAACAGCTCCGGAAGTATAAAAAGCAGTAAAGTAATAAAGGTTACAAACGACATGATTACTTATGACACAGATGATAATTATACCCAATGGGAAAATCAGAACCCGACTTACATTAAGCTCAATGGAACAACAGCAACTCTGACAGGTTCAGGAGCAGAAGTACAAGGGAACAAGGTGACAATTGCGTCTGCAGGAACGTATGTTATAAGCGGTAAAATGGATGATGGTCAGATTATTGTTGATTCTCAGGATAAGGGGACTGTAAGACTGGTTCTGAATGGTGTGGAAATAAACAGCAGCAATAGTGCGCCCGTCTATATAAAAAAGGCAGACAAGGCAGTGCTTTCTTTGGAAGAAGGGACTGACAATACACTAAATGACGGCAAAAATTATACTTTGGAGGATGCTGCCAATAAAGAACCCGATTCGGCAGTATTCAGCAAAGCCAACCTGACAATTAACGGGACAGGAAAACTAACGGTAAATGCAAACTATAACGATGGTATTTCAAGTAAAGACGATTTAAAAATAGTTGGAGGAAGTATAAACATTAACTCAAAGGATGACGCAATAGTAGGCAAAGACATGGTTCTGGCAAAGGATGGAATCATTACGATTAAAGCCGGGGGAGACGGAATAAAGTCAACAAATGATACCGATGAGAAAAAAGGTTTCGTTGCTATTCAGGGAGGAACTTTCAATCTGACAACGCAAGCCGATGGAATCCAGGCAGAAACATCCATGCTTATCACAAAGGGAAACATAAATATTGTAAGCGGTGGCGGCAGTGCAAACGGTACTAAAAAATCAGTTGATGACAGGAAGGCTCCGGGAAGATGGGAAAACAATACAGAAACACAAAGCACTGAAACAGAAACTCCAAGTGCCAAAGGTATTAAGGCAGAGTCCAATATTGAAATAACGGGAGGAACATTAAAAATAGATACTTCTGACGACGCAATACACAGCAACAACTCTGCCACTGTGTCCGGGGGAGACATTGGAATAGCATCCGGCGATGACGGAATACATGCAGATTCCAATATAGATATCACAAACGGGAAAATCAATATCACAAAAAGCTATGAAGGAATAGAAAGTATGGTTGTAACCGTTGCAGACGGAGTGATAAATATAGTATCAGAGGATGACGGTATAAATATAAATGGAGGAAATGACGGTTCGGCAGGAATGGGAGGACCCGGAGGGGCCAGACAGCCGGAAGAAGACGGAGTACCCGGAGGGGCGGGCCAGCCCGGACAAGGACCGGATGCTGTATCTGAAAATAGTATGTTAAATATAAACGGAGGAAACATATCCGTTAATGCATCAGGGGACGGACTGGATTCTAACGGTTCAATAGTCATGACAAGTGGTAAAGTAGTGGTAACCGGGCCAACATCCAATAATAACGGTGCTATTGACTATAACGGTACATTTAAAATAAGCGGTGGACTGCTTATTGCAGCAGGTAGTTCGGGAATGGCTCAGGCCCCTTCTGAGGAATCCACCCAGTACTCAATCAATATGTCATTTCCAAACGTACAGGAAGCAGGAACCATAGTTCACCTCCAAGATAGCAAGGGAAATACAGTTGCAACATATGCGCCTGAAAAAGAATACCAGTCGGTGGTTATATCTTCACCTTTATTGAAAAAAGATTCCTCTTATTCGTTATATACAGGAGGCTCAGTAACAGGAGGAGTATACAAGGCAGGGACAAAGCTTACAGACTTTAAAGCAACCAGCTCAGTTACATGGTTGGATGAAAACGGAGTAACAACCCAAAAAAGCTTTGGTCCGGGAGGTGGAAGAGGTTTCAGACCTGGAAGTCATAAGTAATCTCCAGCATTTTGGAAATTTATGTTATATATAATTTACAATTAAATTGATTTTAATGTAAAATATTACATGTAATTCCAAAATTCAGATAGGAGGTAACTAATGAACAGTTACAGCAAGTTAAGAGTTTTTCTTACTATGGTTCTGGCATTGCTTATAACAATGTCCTCATTGTGCAATCCTTTCATTGCAAATGCAAGTGGAAACGAGGTAGTGAGCGTAGAAACTCCAAACGGTACCATTTCAATTAATGAGGGTGATTCTTATTCACTTCCTCAAACAATACCTGCAACGTTGGCAGATGGAAGCAAGGCTGATGTTGCCGTAACATGGCAGTCAGCAAAAATTAACACTCATAATGAGGGGATATACCAACTTGTTGGTAGTATTGCAGGTTATTCTGAGAAAATTAATTGGAATCTGATAGTCAACCCTGTGGTTTATACGGTTCTGCGACAAGCCTATGTGTTGCCGCAGACACTTCCTTACTTTCCGGCAGACAGTACAGGTTACGAAGTTGAAGTTGCCTGGGTATCTCAAACAGCAGACACCACAAATCCGGGCACATATAAATATGTGGGAACGGCAGAAGGATTGTCAATGCCGGTAGCTTTAACATTAAATGTAGCGGGAGAGATTGCCTCACTTAAATATTATGCATGGGGAGAAGATGCATATCAGGGAATTGACTACTCGTTGCCTGAAACAGTAGAAGTAAACATTGTAGGAGGAGGTACCGCAAGGGTTCCTGTAATATGGACACCGTCAGTTGTCGACCTAAGTGTTCTTGGAAACTTTAAATTTGTAGGCAGGATTGAGGGAGATTCAAGGGAGATGACATTGACTGTTACCGTAAATCCTCCGATAGTTTCTTTTGTGGGAATGCCGGTTACCGTCCCTCAATACGGCTCAGTGGAGCTGCCTGTTAGCGTGGCTGCACAATTAAGTAATGGTACATATAAGCTGGGTTTTGATAATGTAACATGGAACACAGAGACTCTTGATCTAACCAAGGCAGGAGAGTATAAGGTAGAAGGCACTGTAAAAGGATTCCAGCAGAAGGCTTATGTAACAGTTACAGTAGTTCCGCAATATACTATTGCTGATATAAGAGCTTCCGTAAAGCAGGGAGAACCTTATGATTTGCCAACTACGGTCAAGGCAAAAAGATATGACGGAACTGAGGTGGATTTACCTGTTCAATGGAACACTGCCGGTGTTGATACGACCGTAGGAGGCACACAGAATTTTGAAGGTACGGTTGAAGGCTATGAAGGTACGGTTAAATTAACACTTTTTGTTCAGACGGATGATTTGGTTTATATTGCTGATCCAAACTTGGAGAAAGCTGTTAGGAGTGCTATCTCAAAACCCACAGGAGACATTCTCAAAAGTGATATGCTGAAAATCACATATCTTAATGCAAAGTATCTGGACATAGCCTCCCTTGAAGGTATTCAATATGCAAAGAATCTGTTTATGCTATATTTGACCAGCAACCAGCTGGAAGACATATCACAGCTTAGTGAACTTACGAACCTCCAATACTTATTTCTGAACTATAACAAAATTAAAAGTCTGACTCCTTTGGGAAAACTGTCAAAGCTTTACATGTTAAGCCTAGAGAGCAACCAAATAACAGATTTAAGTCCTTTAAAGGATCTTACAAATTTAAACGATTTGAGTGTTGATCGTAATCCAATAAAAGATATAAGCTGTATAAAGGACTTTAAGACAAATCTTAGCAGTCTGAATATGTATTCATGCAAAATTGAAGACATAAGCTCTCTTTCTGTATTGAAAAATTTGTCAACCTTGAGGCTGGGGTACAATAATATCAAGGATATAACCTCTCTGAGTGGCCTTACAAATCTGGAAAATGTTGATTTAAGCGATAATGCCGTAGAAGATTTCTCACCTTTGTCCTACTTGGGGAAACTTACAAAACTTGATTTGAGTGGTAATTCAATAAAAGACTATTCAAGCTACACAAGGTTCAATGACAACATTAAAATTGATTTTTGGGGATTTAGCCAGACAAAGGCAGAGATAGCATCGTTTTTGAACACGGCGGATGGAATCATTGCTTCAGTTGTAACACCAGATATGACTCCTTTGGAAAAGGAGAAGGCTCTGCACGACTATATTTGTAATAATACAACTTATACTCTGGGAGTATACACAGGCGCATACGGTGTTCTAATAGACAAGAAGGGTGCATGTGATGCCATCTCAGATACAATGAATATCCTTCTCAACAGGGCAGGGATTGATTGTATCAAGGTAGCCCATGGGTGGGCAGGAGGAGCCCACGCTTGGAATATAGTAAAATTAGAGGATAAATATTATCATCTCGATTGTACATGGGATACTATTTACACCAAACAGAATGCTGCTCTTTCCTATCAATACTTTAATGTAAACGATGCATTCCTTAAGAGTGAGGGAAGGACATGGGATACAACTAAATATCCTGTATGTGAGTAGTAGAAAATTAGTGCAAAATCTTATATGAGATAAAATCCTGAAATTGACATATAAATTTAAGGAGACAATAAAAACAAAGCTTATCAAATTATGGTTGATTGTTAATAAAATATTGATATAATGGTAACTGTTAACTCTATTATAACTATTATGTTAATTAAGGAGAAAGTCGCATGGAGAAAATTGTTAAACAAAAAGAACCTTTAGTGGAACACATTTATACAGCAGACCCGTCAGCACATGTATTTGAAGGTAAAATATATATATATCCTTCTCATGACCTTGACGAGGATATAGTTTCAAACGATAACGGAGACCAGTATATGATGGAAGACTATCACATATTGTCTCTGGATGATTTAAATTCGCCTTGTGTTGACAATGGTGAAGCCCTTCACATGAAAGATGTTCCATGGGTATCAAAACAAATGTGGGCACCGGATGCTGCTTACAAAAATAATACCTACTATTTGTACTTCCCTGCAAGAGATAAGGATGGAATATTCAGAATCGGAGTAGCTACAAGTTCATCACCTTCAGGTCCGTTTACAGCTCAAAAAGAGCCTATTCCCGGCAGCTTCAGCATAGATCCCGCTGTTTTGGTGGATGATGATAATAGAGCATACATCTATTTCGGAGGACTTTGGGGCGGTCAACTTGAAAAGTGGCAGACTGGAAGCTTTAACCCTAACGCTGAAGGCCCGGATGCATCAGCACCGGCTATAGGCCCAAGAGTAGCTGAATTGAGTGATGATATGCTTACATTCAAAGAAGCGCCTGCAGAGATATCCATTGTTGATGAAGATGGTAATCCAATTCTTGCAGGTGATGAAGACAGAAGATATTTTGAAGGACCATGGATGCACAAATACAATGGAAATTATTACCTTTCCTACTCAACTGGTACAACTCATACCATTGTATATGCTGTAGCTAAAAATCCAAAGGGACCTTTTGTATTCAAAGGCAAAATACTCACACCTGTTGTAGGATGGACTACTCACCATTCAATAGTTCAGTATCAGGATAAGTGGTATTTGTTCTACCATGACAGCTCATTATCGGGCGGTCGTGATAATAAGAGATGTGTTAAATTTACTGAACTGAAATATAACGAGGATGGAACTATTCAAACAATAGATCCATACAAGTAAACCGTCATACAAATAAAAATGACTAAAAAAACTCCTTCTTGGCATTAATTAATAACATGCCAGAAGGAGTTTTTTAAATTGCATTAATTTTCTCAATAATATAAAATTCTGATTAAGAGAATAATTATTTAAAGAAAAGAGAATACAATGATTCAGATTTATAATAGAAAAACCAAACAATATGATATTGAGCAGGTAGCAGGGGGCAAACTCCTTGATGCCCTGTACACTACATCAAGAGGAAAGCTTGGACTGGAACTCCTTGTGAAACGTAAGTTATATTCTGCCTTGACGGGATTTTTCTGCGACAGGAGAATAAGTCGCAAAACTATAAAAGGATTTGCAGAAAAATTTTTAATAGATATTAATGAATGTGAAAACAAGCTGGAGGATTTCAACAGCTTCAATGATTTCTTTGCCAGAAAACTGAAACCCTCTGCCAGAAAATTTGATAAGGTAGAAGAAAAACTTCTGTCTCCGGGGGATGGACGACTTCAGGCATGGGAAAATATAGATAAGGAAAAACTTCTTCAGATAAAAGGAATGACATACAGTTTAAGTGAACTCCTTCAGGACGAAAAACTGGCTCAGGATTACAATGGGGGTACTTACCTGATTTTAAGACTTTGCCCTGTAGACTATCACAGGTTCCATTTTTTTGACAGCGGTAAGTGCATGGAAACACACAAAATAAAAGGTGAATACTACTCTGTAAATCCTGTTGCATTAAAGAAAATACCTGAACTCTTCTGCAGAAACAAAAGGGAATACAGCATATTTAAAACAGACAATTTTGGGGATGTTCTATACATAGAAGTGGGAGCAACCTCAGTAGGTTCAATAATTCAGACTTATACTCCCGGAGAACGTGTTTCAAGAGGTGATGAAAAAGGATTTTTTAAGTTCGGTGGTTCTACTGTTCTTGTGATTTTTAAAAAGAATATGGTTAAAATAGATGATGATATAATACAACAGACCGGAGAAGGCTTCGAAACCAGAGTACTGGCGGGAGAAACTATTGGGAATTGTATATATAAAAAAACAAAGTAGCTGATTTATATTGTTTCTGAAAGTGTATTGGTTTATAATGAACTCAATTGGGTTCAGTTTATATTAAAAATTTGATGTATATATACGACATTCAGATTTTACTGTTTACGGGGAGGGTTTGAAATGAGCGACATTAAAACAATAGGAGTACTTACCAGCGGCGGAGATGCACCGGGAATGAATGCTGCCATACGTGCTGTTGTAAGAACAGGTATATATCACGGTTTCAAAATGCTAGGCATCAGAAAAGGCTATAATGGCCTTATTACCGGAGATATATTTGATATGAGTGCCAGAGATGTATCAGATATAATTCACCGTGGGGGAACGATACTTCAAACTGCCAGATGTAAGGCATTCACAACTGATGAAGGAATGCAGAAGGCAATGTCAATTTCAAAAGCTTTTGGTATGGATGCACTTGTTGTTATCGGAGGGGACGGCTCATACAGGGGAGCCAGAGATTTCAGCAAATTCGGTATGAAGGTTATGGGTTTGCCGGGAACAATTGATAATGACATAGCAAGTTCTGAATATACAATAGGTTACGATACAGCAATGAATACTGTTCAGGATGCACTTGATAAAATCAGAGATACGGCGTATTCTCATGAACGATGCAGTGTGCTTGAAGTAATGGGACGTCGTGCGGGACATATTGCATTGAATGTAGGTATTGCAGGAGGTGCGGAAGTAATATTACTTCCTGAAAGAGAATTTGATTTTGATAAAGATATTATAAGGAAAATAATACAAGGAAGAAATAACGGAAAGAAAAACTATATAATCATATTGGCTGAAGGTGTTGCTGAGAAAATAGGTGGAGCACTGGAACTTTCCAAGAAGATAGAAGACCTTACCGGAATAGAAACAAGGGGAACAGTTTTGGGATACATTCAAAGAGGAGGAAGCCCAACTATTCAGGACAGAGTTATGGCAAGTGTTATGGGATCAAAAGCTGTAACTCTACTCAAAGATGGCGTCTATAACAGAATTATATCTGTAAAGGATTCCAAGGTTGTTGATATAGACATAGATGAAGCATTGGCTATGAAAAAGGATATTGATAAGGATCTGCTCGAACTCAGCAATATACTCTCTATCTAATATAAACCATAAAATATTATTAATTAAAAGAACACAGATTTCATATGGAATATGTGTTCTTTTTATACATATAAGAGTGAAAAGAGGAATGTCAAATGAAGAAGTTTGTGATTGCTCCTGACTCCTTTAAAGGCAGTATGAGTTCTATTGAGGTTTGCGGCATAGTAAAAACTAAAATTAAACAATTTTATCCTGACAGTGAAATAGTTGAAATACCCATAGCTGACGGAGGGGAAGGTACGTCTGATTGTTTCGTACAGCTCCTTGGAGCACATAAGGTGACTCTTGAGGCTACAGGGCCATATAATGAAAAAATGGAGGGCTATTACGCCAGAAAAGGCGACACAGCCATACTGGAAACAGCCATGTTTGCAGGTCTTCCATTGGTAGAAGAGAGGCTTAATCCTTCTGCCACCACTACCTTTGGAGTAGGTACAATGATTCGCCATGCTGTAGAAAACGGCTGCCGTGAAATAATAATAGGCCTTGGTGGAAGTTGTACAAACGATGGGGGTGCCGGAATGGCATGTGCGTTAGGCGTAAAGTTTAAGAACAAGGCAGGGGAAGAGTTTATTCCCACAGGTGCTACACTTGGAGAAATAGCTAATATTGACACTACTTCGGCTCAACGCCTTCTGAAGGATTGTAATATAACTGCTATGTGCGACATTGACAATCCCATGTACGGTAAAACCGGGGCGGCGTACGTTTATGCACCACAAAAAGGGGCCGACCAGGAAATGGTTTTACTCCTTGACAAAAATCTTAAGGATTTATCGGATACAATAAAAAGCCAACTGGGGGTTGAGGTTTCAGAAATTCCGGGAAGTGGTGCAGCAGGTGCAATGGGAGCAGGAATACTGGCTTTCCTTAAAGGAAGTCTCAAACCCGGAATTGAAACAGTTCTAGATTTAGTAGGCTTTGATAACATAATAAAAGATGCCGACATAGTTTTCACCGGGGAAGGAAAAATTGACCAACAAAGTTTAAGAGGTAAGGTTGTTATAGGTATTGCTACCCGTGCTAAAAGTAAGAATGTTCCTGTTATTGCCATAGTAGGTGATGTGGGGGATGGAGCTGAAGCAGCATATGAAATGGGAGTGTCATCTATTGTGAGTATTAACCGGGTAGCTTTGCCCTTTGAAAAAGCAAAAGCCAGAAGCAAAAAAGATCTGGCTGATACAGTGGACATGGTAATGAGGCTCCTTAAACACCAGGTTGTTCAAAAATAATGTCGTGGTACTTAAATTTGATAGACAAGTCACAATTGATTCCCGAAGTATAGGAGTTGTTCCCAAAAAGTTTCAAGGCATAGGAAACGTTGGAATTCACCCCTGTTATAGTTGAATATAACACCTGACAAAAGTGTTGTGTTCTGTCGGAGGCTTCTTTAAACATTTCTATAAATGAAAGAGTACTTTTGTGTGACTTATCATACGGCATGGCCCATTCCTTTTTTGCAAGATTCAAGTAATCCAAGCCGTCCTTTAGCTGTAAAGGAAAGATTAGGCTTGAGAATAGGGGAAACCCATAAATAAGTTGGTCTATACCGGCTACCAATTTCTTCTTTATACCATGGGGATCCCTGAGAATTTTTTCTACTGTATTCATATCCTTTATGGCTCTTGATATAAGTTTACTGGGGATTTTAAAATTAAAAACTGAAGCTATAACGCTTTCATACATATCTCCGATTAAATTTCGCTCCCTTACGGTTATACCTATAAGTCTGTCAATTCTTATCTCATGGACTTTTTTCTTTAAAAGCCGATTACACATCAATACGTCAATAGAAGTCTCAAAACGCCTGTGATAGTAATGGTACAGGTTTGTGCGTGGATCCTCGTCAGTTTTGAAGCCTGATTTGTAGAAAATATAAGGATGAGTAATACTGTCCAGACAGTTATGGCTTAAAAAGCCCATAAAATAAACAGTAAGAATGTCTTTTATATTCCCCTCCTGCTTCAAAATATAATCAATCATTTCACTGAATACAAGATTCACTTTTGATGTATGAAATTTATCTCCTATAGTCCCATATGGAGTTTTAGGAGACCAAGGCCAGATACCATAGTAAAAAAGTATATCAGGGCCCTGAACCCCCAGATTAAAGACGTTTATATATTGTTCAATGAGTTTTTTGCACTCTTTATTTTCAATCATTTTAACAGCTTCTAAGCCGCAAAGATAATGAGTAACCAGATTAGGCATGTTACCTCCGTATACCCCTAAGTAGGGATTCATATGTAAATTATGTACAATATTCATTTTAGATATGTAAATTATACGATTTAACCCTTTGAAAGTATATAAAAAATTTATATTTACATATTGACTTTGGGGTTATTTGGTTATATAGTTAGTTATATAAGTAATTAACCAATTAACCGATTAACCAATTAGGTGGTGAAAGCATGAAGCTAGATTTTAATAATGACAAACCTATATATCTTCAACTTTCTGAGGAATTGGAGGATGCCATTATAGCAGGGGCGTACCAAGAGGAGACACAAATTCCATCCACAACAGAGATAACAGTAAACTACAAAATAAACCCGGCCACTGCGTAAAAGGGAATAAATATTTTAGTTGATAACGGAATTGTTTATAAGAAGAGGGGGCTTGGCATGTTTGTTGCAAATGGGGCAAAAGAAAAAATACTTGAACAGCGGAAGGTGGATTTTTTAGAAAGTTATATAAAATCTCTTGTGACAGAGGCAAAAAAGCTTTCAATCTCAAAAGAGGATATTTTAAAAATGTTGGAAAGAGGGTTTGAAATATGAGTCAAATTGTAATCAAAAATGTAACTAAAAAATTCGCAGACGTGACAGCCCTGGAAAATATCAGCCTGGAACTGGAAGAAAATAAAATTTACGGACTGTTGGGTCGTAACGGAGCAGGAAAGACAACCTTGTTAAATCTGATTACAAACAGGATTTTCCCTACAGAAGGCGAGATTCTGGTAGACGGTGAAAATGTTATAGAGAATGATAATGCATTATCAAAGATATATTTTATGGCTGAAAACAATTTCTATCCGGAGAATATGACAGTAAAAAAGGCATTTAATTGGACTAAAGAATTCTACACTGATTTTGACAGTGAATATGCTGCTGAGTTGTGTGAGAAGTTTTCCCTTAAATCGAGACAAAAAATAAAAACTTTGTCTACAGGTTATACCTCTATATTCAAAATGATTTTAGCCTTATCCTGCAATGTACCTTTTGTTCTTTTAGATGAGCCTGTTCTGGGACTTGACGCAAATCACCGTGACCTGTTTTATAAGGAACTACTTAAAAATTACAGTGAAAAGCCCAAAACTATTATCATTTCAACGCATCTGATTGAAGAAGCTGCGGACATAATTGAAGACGTCATTATAATAAAATCAGGTAAATTGATTTTAAACGAGCCAGTTGAGAGCGTACTGTCACAGGGTTATGCCATAACCGGAAGTATATCTGCGGTTGACGGTTTTACTGCCGGCAAAAATGTACTGGGAGCGGATACAATAGGGGGAATCAAATGTGCATATGTCCTTGGACACTTGGATAAGGCCGGTATTCCAGACGGACTTGAAGTTACAAAACCTGATCTACAGAAACTATTTATTCACATGACTAATAAATAATGGAGGGGATTATTAATGAGATTAAAAACAGCTTCAAAATATATATTTTCAGAGCTAAAGAACTCTGTATTATCTTTCTATTTAATTATATTAATACTAACAATCATATTTTCAATCATGATTTCTTTTACCACATCAAAGGGTGACAGTTCGTTTAACGGAATTGATATGATGTCGGCAGTATTTTTGTTTGTTGTAGGGTTAAACTCTTTTAGAAGAAATTATTTGTTTTTAATATCAAATGGTGTGCCAAGGAGAACTCAGTTCAAGAGCTTTTTCCTGGCTGCAATTCCTGTAACGGTAGGTATGGCGGTTGTTGAAAGGGTTTTAGGAGCTATACTTATACGAATAACAAATTATCACACTTTGTATGGTATGCTTTATCAGGACAAAACACAAAGCAACGGAAATATAATTATTTCTTTATTATGGAGCATAACACTGTATACATGTGCAATAACTCTTGGTTATTTCATAACACTGGCATATTACAGAATGAACAAAATACAAAAGATATGTGTATCAATTGGAGTTCCGGCTTTCTTTTTTATGATTTTACCTTATTTCGCTTTCAAATGGTCATCAATTGAAACTATTAACCGGGTGTACGGTACAATACGTACATTGTTTGGAGTAAACGGAGAGTATAGACCAATGAATGCAGTAGCTACTTTCCTAGTGCTGACAATCGCCCTGTTTGCTCTGTCATATTTGTTGATAAGAAAAGCTCCTATAAAAGATAATTAAAAAAGAGGGGTAAAAAGAATGGAGCAGTAATGGCAAAATCGCCTTTACTGCCCCATTCTTTTTATTGATTGTTGTTATTGCTAAACCAGTTCAGTGTATTAATATAGTTTGAATTTACTCCATATGAAACAATCATGTCTTTGTTGTCCATAATTTCTATCCAGAGTTTATCTTCAGTAGGTGAAGCAAGTTGCTCGTAGTTAAAACCGTTAATATCCTTTCTGATTTCAGTAATAAAGCTTTTAAGCTTTTCCTTATCAGAAATAACAACAGGTTGTTTATTATTTGAATAATCGTGTACTTGTATATACTTAATATCATCTGCTTCCTGATGCAATACCGGGAACCTTCCGTTCTTGTATTCCTTGCTTTCATATATTGGGCCTAGTGCAGAAGCATACAGGTTAGTATCCAGATTATAATACCTCACGATTTTTTTACCGTTTTTAAGAGTATAGGCAATGTAGGTTGAGGAACCTTCCTTACTCCTGTTTTCCAGAATCATTTTGTGGAGTTCAGTTATGTTTTTTATGTTTGCGGTTTCTTTATATATGGTAGTATTGTCATTTGAAGGACTTAGATATTTTTCATTGTCTTGATTTTCCCACCAGTAGAGGTTGTATCCCATATAAACGTTTGAAACCTCATCAGCAGCAGGAACTTTGTTTACATATCCGAAAATATCAAACTTTACACCTAACAGCATAATTATTAATACCAATGCATATCCCAGATAACCCTTGTAGGTATTAAGTACTTTAAAGGTCTTGTTTGTTACCATTTGAACTACTACATAGCCGATTAATGCACATAGGAAATATCCGAATATTGCGAAGGGGACGGAGGATCTGCTAATACCTAAGAAATAAGCTCCACCGACTAGTGTTGCACAAACTGTAACACCGTATATAAATACGGGACGTATGGGCATAAAAGTTATGATATCACCGGCGGTTTCAGGTCGTCTGAGTTTAAATGCAACCAGACCTCCCACCATAAGTAACACTGTTAAAACTATATAACCCACCACCATCCGAGGTGTAAGATTTATGCTGTTGCTAAAGAGCATTGTCATAGGCAATTTGCGATAAAAGCCGGTATTTGAATAAGTCGCAAAACCATATAGCAACGAAGAGAGATTTCCTCTTATAGTCTCAAAGAAAAATAAAGGAAGCAGATTTAAAATATAAACAAATACTATCTGTGCAACGGAACTTCCAGTAAACATGCCAACAAAGATTGTCATGGACATAAATAAAATTCCATATAAAAGGGAAAAACCAAACCATTTAAAAATAAGTCCCATTGTATAAAAATCAGATAAAAAGCTGAAGGAGTTCAGCAAGCCCATAACAAAAACATTTATTAATAAAGGCACAATATACAGTATCAGTGCTGAAACAAAGCTGTTAAAATACAGTTCTGCCCTGGTAACGGGAAGGCTGTGATACAAGGAAGCCTGGCGACCCTTTTGAATATATCTGTAGGCTAAAACTGCAATAATAACGGGGATAACAGCTGGAAACAATAGGCTTACTCCGCTATGGAAGTTCAGTTCACGTTCTATAAACTCTTTAATATATTTAATATTGGAATTGTCAGAATTTATATTAAATTTTTGCATATAATGTGCCAGAGGCATAGTCAGGATAAGTCCTATTGAAAAAATTACACTGACCCACCAATAGCGTTTCAGATCGCTTAAAATTAAGCCTTTCTTAAATAAGGATGTTTTCGATTTCATAACCTTTACCCCCTAATTCATAAATGAAAATTTCCTCAAGTGAAAGCGGCAGAATGTCCATTACAACAGGGTTTGTTGACTTGACATGGGATATTATTGCATCCTTGTTACCCTTGACAATTAATTGCAATACGCTTCCGTTCTGGGTACGGTGTAATACCTCTCCATCCTTGAATAAATTATCAGGTGTATTGCCTGAGTATGCAAGCTGAAGCTTGTGAATATCTGATTTCATATTATCCAGTTCACGCTCTACCATCATTTTACCCTGATATAGAATACCAACATGGTCGCATATGTCTTCCAATTCACGCAGGTTGTGAGAGGATACCAGAACCGTTGTTCCGTATTCTGCAACATCCTGAAGTATCAGGTTCCATACTTTTTTTCTCATAACCGGGTCAAGCCCGTCAACAGGTTCATCCAGAATCATTACCTTTGGCTTTGCTGAAATTCCAAGCCAGAAAGCTACCTGCTTCTGCATACCCTTTGAAAGCTTTACAACTCTGCGCTTTATATCGATTGGAAATACCTGCTTTAGAGTATTAAATCTCTCCCAACTCCACTCGGGATACATGCTGGCATAGAAAGAAGCCATTTCCTTTATACTGTACTGAGAAAAGAAAAATAAGTCGTCGGATATATAAACTATTTTGGATTTTGTTTCGGGATTATCAAAAACGGATTTACCGTCTATTGCTATAGAACCTGACTCGTTTTTATAAATACCGGTCAAATGCTTTATAAGTGTGGTCTTACCTGAACCGTTAGGTCCCAAAAGCCCATATACTGAACCCTCTTTTATATGAATATCAAGGGAGTCAAGCGCCTTAAAGTCCCCGTAGGATTTGCTCAAAGATTTAACATGAATCATTGGGATGCCTCCTTTTTACTATATGTGTTCTGAATTACATCGATTACTGCCTGCTGCGGTGTATGAAGAAAAATCAATTCTTCCACCGTTTTCTGAATATTCAGCAAAAGCTCTTTTCGCCTGGGGTCTACAGAGCTTTTATCCAATGGGGCTATAAAATTACCCTTGCCTTTAACTGAATAAATTATTCCCTCGGCTTCCAGGTCTTTATATGCTTTCTGAATGGTATTGGGATTTATGGTAAGAGTTTGAGCAAGCTCTCTTACAGACGGAATTTTGTCGTCAGTTTCAACTGCACCAGTTATAACCAGCTCCTTGATTTTATCTTTAATTTGTTCATAAATAGGTCTGGAGTCTTTAAAATCCAATTGTATCATAAGCACCTCCTTGTAACTGTATTAACAATAATAGTACACTTAGTACAGTATTATATTATTACCTGTTGAATAAAATGTCAACAATTTTTAGAATAGACATATTCCTCGGTTATAATCAGATATATTATAATAGTATTAACAGGAGGGGATAAAATGATTAAACCCGTAATCGGGATTCCAATGGGAGACCCCGCAGGAATAGGTCCCGAGATAATAGTAAAAGCACTGGCTAATTGTGATATATACAAAGTATGTAATCCTTTAGTAGTAGGGGATGCCGGAGTTGTTGAAAAGGCAGCCCGGATATGCGATATACAAACCAACGTCCACGTAGTAGCGGATCTAGACATGCTCAATTCTGACAAAAATAATATAAACGTAGTGGATTTAAAAATAATAAATCCTGATTCTCTGGAGTACGGAAAGGTTCAGGCAGAAAATGGCCGGGCTTCCTTTGAGTATATAAAAAAGAGTGTGGAGCTTGCAATGGAAGGAAAACTTTCTGCAATAGCAACAACCCCTATAAACAAGCCTTCACTAAAAGCAGCTGGAATAGATTTTATCGGTCATACGGAAATACTCGCCGGACTAACAGACACTAAAGACCCTCTTACAATGTTTGAAGTCAGGGGAATGAGAGTATTTTTTCTTACCCGCCATGTATCACTGAGGAAGGCTTGTGATATGGTGACCAAGGAAAGATTACTGGATTACGTGGAAAGATGCACCCAAGCCTTGCAAAGCCTGGGAATAACAGGAGGTACAATGGCAGTGGCCGGTTTAAATCCCCACAGCGGCGACAATGGTCTTTTTGGATTAGAAGAATGTGAAAACATTACGCCTGCAATTCAGGAGGCAAAAAGGCGCGGGTTTAACGTAGAAGGCCCTGTAGGCCCGGACTCTGTGTTTCATTTGGCATTAACAGGCAGGTACAATTCGGTATTGTCCTTATATCACGACCAGGGACATATAGCTACAAAAACATTGGATTTTGAAAGAACAATAGCTATTACCTTAGGACTTCCTTTTCTGCGGACATCCGTCGACCACGGAACTGCATATGATATTGCCGGAAAGGGAATCGCCAGTGAGATAAGTATGACTGAGGCAATACTACTGGCGGCAAAATATTCAAATCCTTACTCACAGTGGGTAAAAAGAGCAGACTAATGTTTATTTAAAACGTAATATATTGTATCTAAATAAAGTAATATAAATTTGGGAGGTTAATATGGCAGACGTTATTGATTATAAAATTTATGGGGACGATATGCAGATAGTGGAGATAGAATTGGACCCATCAGAAGGCGTTAGAGCTGAAGCCGGAGCAATGATGTATATGGAAGATGGCATTATGATGCAGACATCCACAGATGGCGGAGCTTTTAAGGGATTCAAGAGAATGCTTACCGGAGAAAGCTTCTTTATTACTACTTTTTACAATGCAGGAACGTCAAAGCAGCATGTTGCTTTTTCCGCACCTTATCCCGGTAAAATAATACCGCTGGATTTATCTCGGCTTGGAGGAAATTTCCTGTGCCAGAAGGATTCATTTTTGTGTGCTGCCACCGGAGTTGATATTGAGGTTGCTTTTACCAGAAAGCTTGGTGCAGGCTTCTTTGGAGGAGAGGGCTTTATTCTTCAAAGGTTGGTTGGAGACGGAATGGCTTTCGTTCATTCAGGAGGAACAATTATTCAAAAAAACTTGCTTCCCGGCGAAACTCTAAGAGTTGATACAGGATGTCTGGTGGCTTTTGCGCCAAGTGTAGACTATGATATCCAGTCAGTGGGAGGTTTTAAAAATGCCCTGTTTGGCGGAGAGGGACTATTTCTCGCAAAGCTGACAGGACCTGGTATTGTATTCTTGCAAAGCTTACCTCTTGCCAGATTATCGGACAGACTTACATCCGCAGGAGCACGCCATCGTGATCAGCAGTCAGGTATTGCTGGCATTGGAGGCGGAATTCTGGGAGGCCTCTTTGGAGGAGATAATAAGTTCTAAGCTTTAAATACAATTAGAGGCATTTCAAGGAGATTACATCATGAACCCTTGAGATGCCTTTTACGTTGTAAAAAAAATTAACAAAATTTAAAAAAAGTGAACAAATATTTTGAAATAGTACCTGCCATAAAAAAATTACAAAATTAATATACCAATGTCAAAAGGATTTATATTGATTTGGAAACAGTTTACATTCTATAATGAAAAACAGATTTACTAATCATTCTCATTTCATTTTGCTCCTATTCTTTACATTTTGCCTATAGATAATCAGTACATATCTGTAATTTGGAAGAGCTCCCCGTGCAAGTGTCAGGTCAGGGTATGGGTTATCACAGGCTTTTTTAATAATTTCTGTTGTGCATTATTTCAAAACTATCTTAATGTAAATTAATATAAGGAGGAAAAGTATGAAAAAAAACAAGGCGACAAAAAAGTTTATATCATTAACTCTTTCCATTGTAATTGTCTTATGCAGTATCTTAACAATTACAGTATCTCCGATGGTTGTTTCTGCTGCGACTCAGGCTGTCTATTACGTATCACCAACGGGAAGTGACAGTAACCCCGGAACCATTGATGAACCATTTCAGACGATCGCAAAGGCCAGGGATGTAGTACGTACCATAAACCAAAATATGAGCGGTGACATTTATGTTTATTTAAGAGGGGGAGACTATCGTTTAAGCAGTACCATTACTTTTGGGCCTGAGGATTCAGGGACAAACGGATTCAGGATATTTTATCAGGCATATCAGGGTGAAGTACCTGTTTTAAACGGTGCAACAAAGGTTACAGGGTGGACTCAATATAATGGCAATATATATAAGGCTACCTTGAACCGCAGCACCAAATTGAGGTATCTTTTTGTAAATGATAAGAGAGCTCAGATGACCAAAAAAACGGTAAAAGGTCAGGGTGGATATGGAACTTATACTGTTACAAAAGGACAGGCTAGCTGGGCTTGGACAAGCGGCAGCAATAGTGACGGAGTTAAGTATAATACGTCTGATGTACCGGAAATCACAAGCAATAAGGATGACCTTGAAATAGTAAACGGTTCCACTTGGAACGAAAATGTTGTTTGTACTAGGGATGTTATTACTTCCGGTACTTCCAGAGTACTTCTTTTACAGCAGCCATATGGAGCAATAGCGCAACTGCCCGGCTGGGGTGCAGCTTTTACCACTACCAGTACCCATACAATTTACAATGCATTTGAATTTTTAAATTCACCGGGACAATTTTATTTTAATAAGACTACAAAAACTCTATATTATTATCCACGTCAAGGTGAGGACATGGCAACTGCCGATGTTGAAGCCCCTGTTTTAGAGAAGCTTATTGACATTTCAGGGAAGTCAAACACAAACAGAGTCAAGAATATAACTTTCCAAGGTATTACCTTTGCAAATACGGACTGGAACCTAATTAAAGTAGGAGACTCTTACGGAAGAACAACTTGCCAGAGCGCAGACGGATTTATAGCATATTATAATGGTAATTGGCATGACACCAAATACACTCTTCTGGATACATATCCGGGCATGATAAACGTAAGCAGCAGTGATTCAATCAACTTCACAGGAAATGTTATAAAGCATAGTGCTGCCGACGGAATTACCATGGTAAACGATGTTATAAATTCAAATCTCATAGGTAACTACATTTACGACATCACATCAAGCGGTATTACAGTAGGTCATCCACAACATGTGTACTTGGGAGACGGGGGAGAACACCAGAAGTATGCACCGGGTATAGAAGGAATTTGTACAAATGTTGTAATCAACAATAATATGTTGTGGGATTGCAGTACTGCTCCCGGATTCGGTGGATGCGCCGGTGTAACGGCATTCTTTGTAAACAAGCTCAAAGTTACAAATAATACAGTCCATACCACAGGTTATAATGGTATCACGCTAGGATGGGGATGGTGTAATTTCCTTGACTCAAATACCTGTAAGGACAACGTAATAAATAATAACCGTATATATAATGCATTAAACAGACTCCATGACAGCGGAGCAATATATACAATAGGGCAAATGCCTTATACGACTATAAATGAGAATTATGTCAAAGGTATACCTGATAACTCAACTGGACCTACTTATGGTTTACATAATGATGAAGGAAGCGCATACATAACTGAAAATGATAATGTACTTGATATTAGTCCGGGGGTAACGTATACAATTAACTGTGAGGATTACGGACAAAAACACGACTTAACAATACTTAGAACCTATGCGACAGTTAATAAAATGGGTAAAAACCCTCCAAGCAGTACAATTGATACACCTATTGTAGTTTCGGATAATGTATGGCCTTTGGCACAGTACAATATAGCTTTGAACGCCGGAGTTCAGGAAGCATACAGAAGCATTCTGCCAAGTAACTTGTTCCCTGTTCAGGACTATGTATTCCCTGCAAGCTGTGCCACAAAATGTGGATCCGACTTAAATATAAGAAGTAGCGGTAATGCAGCAAATACGGTATGGTTTGCCCCCTCAGGCACAACAAAATTTGTTGTTGGGCCAACTATGACTAAGGCATCAGGAACTGCTACATCAATTGTAACACCTGAAACAGCAGGGACATACAAATTATTTGTAGTTGATTCATCAGGTGTCAAGATAGGTGAATCGGATGCATTGCTTAGAGTAAGCGGTTCGGCTTCTCAAATTGAAGCTGAGAGTTTCTCCTCACAATCTGGAATTCAAACTGAAAACTGCAGCGAAGGCGGGCAGGATGTAGGATATATTGAGAATGGCGATTATACGGTATACAACAATTTTGATTTCAAAAGCGGAGTGACGGGTTTCAAGGCCAGAGTAGCCAGTGGTGCCAGCGGTGGAAATATTGAAATCAGGCTAGACAGTATTACAGGGCCATTAGTAGGAACGTGTCCTGTGACGTCCACAGGAGGGTGGCAGACCTGGGCTGACGCTACATGCAATGTTAGCGGTGCCAGCGGAATACACAATTTGTATCTTAAATACACTGGAGGCAGCGGATACATATTCAACCTTAACTGGTTCCAGTTTACAGGCGGAGGCACACCTCCTGTACTTACAGGAGATGTTAATGGAGATGATAGTGTCGATGCAACAGACTATGCCATGATGAAAAAGTATCTTCTTGGTTTAATCAATGATTTCCCTGTAGAAGACGACCTCAAAGCGGGTGATATGAATAAAGATGGTGTAATTGATGCAATTGATTTGGCTCTACTTAAGAAAAATCTGCTAAACGGTATTTAGAAATCATCAAAGTGTTAATACAAAAATAAGCATCTATCAAAAATGATAGATGCTTATTTCTTTACTATTTACCAATAATAGGATAATATTTTGATATAGGTGAGATCTTAGCTCACAAAATTTTAATTTTGGAGAATTCATATGAAGATTGAACATGTTGCATTGTATGTAAATGATCTAGAAAATGCAAAGGATTTTTTCATTAAATATTTCAATGCCAAATCAAATCAAGGATACCATAACAAGAAAACAGATTTTAGGTCATACTTTTTGAATTTTGACGATGGGGCACGGCTGGAAATAATGAATAAACCCAATTTGTCTGATACAGATAAATACATAAACCGGACCGGTTATATTCATATTGCCATTAGTGTTGGGAGTAAGGAAGCGGTTGATAGCTTGACTGACAGATTAAAGAATGATGGATTTGAGGTTGCAAGTGAACCAAGGATCACAGGTGATGGTTATTACGAAAGTTGTATTGTTGGCCTTGAAGGAAATCAAATTGAAATAACTTTATAAACCTTACAAAGAACCCAGTGAAAATGCAGAAGCTCCATCACAAAAAAGCGTTTAATAAATCTTCTATTGCCTTCTTTTCACTTTCACGCATTTTATGTAAAGAATCAATGACAGTGTTTATTTGCGCTTTGTTTTTCGTAGAATTATATTTCATTATTATATTTCTTTTATTTAAAGCTTCATTTTCTAAATTACGGAATACAGTGATTAAATCATTTTTTGTATCAATATAGTTATTTTCCATAAGATATTCTAGGCGAGATACCATAACTTTTTTATGTTCATAAAGTAAATGGAAATGTTTAATATCACATGTTACATTACTATCATTTTGTAGGATATCCTGATAATATTTTATTAACTGATCATATACTGAAATTCCGCATATACCGTTATTTGGTTTACCTATTGAACGGAAGTTTGCTGATGTATTTTTAGAAAATAAATAATCAGATAATAGATTTTTGACATTCTCCACATCAAATTCATATGATGGGTTATATGATTTACTATCTTTGGCTTTCATTAATATAATATCATTGGTTTTGTCAATAGAATTTAAGAAACTGGATTCAAATTCAGAAAAACTAACAGATGAGGAAGTATATTTTAGTTTTTCATTATAACCTATTACATTAAATAAACTTTTATCTGAATCATATCCATAAATCATAATATCATGTCTGAAATGTATTTTCCTAACATATGCTATCCTTCCCGGTATAAAAAATTCATCAGTATAAGTCATTACATAATATCCGAGATTTATACTGGTTTTTATAAAATCAAATATATCTATATTTGATTTATATATAAATTCTAAATCCAATATTTTGTAATCTAGCAATGGACATAAACAGTTGGTACCGCATATTGGGTACGTAAGAAAGTTTACAGTCTTACTCTGTATATAATATTCTAGTTGTATATAATTACTCAAAAACCATGAATTGAAATCTTTGTGGGACATTGCCACAGTCAGCGGATAGGCATGATGTAAATAACCATTTATTGGTGGCTGTCGAAGCTCTAATTCCATATAAATTACCTCGGTTCAAAAAAATACATAAGTTTTGATAAAAAAATTACTTGAACCCTAACTATATAATTTTACATGTATTGTAATATGTACCCGTATTATACCAAATATTTAAATAATTTTCAACTTGAAGCCGTTTATATTATTATTGATATTTGTATACGAATACTCCGGCACTATGATGAATTGGGATTATTGGTACCAAAAAGCACAGATTATTATACAAGCTATAGCTATTACAGTGAGGAACAGCTATTGATTGCATCCAGAATTACTGCACTAATGGACATGGGTTTCAGTCTTGCAGCAATTTCAGAGATATTAAAAAACTATAATAATCCAAAAGCATTGTCGGAGTTTTTGACAATAAAACAAGCTGAAGTTCAGTCACAAGCCGAAGAAATCAGCCTGCGTTTACTTCTCCTTGAAACAGCCATAAAGAGGCTAAGAAAGGATGATAATGCTAATTATAATGTAATTTTAAAAACATTACCTAAAAGATATGTTGCAAGTGTAAGAAAAATAATACCGTCTTATAATCAAGAGGGTATACTATGCAATTTGCTTCTGCCACTTATAAAGGCAGCTATGATCAGATTGCGGCAGTAAATCAGGCAGTGGATATACGAGAGGAGTCAAAATCCCGCAAAAAGCAGAGAAAGATGGAATAGGCTAATCTTGCCATGAAGCCAATTGGTTTGGAAAAACTGAATAAGATACTATTCAGATATTTGTGCTGAGATTGTAATAATGTGCTTGCTTTTCTTCAAGAAGGGTATTGGGTAGCGTATTCAAATGTTCGTTCCCACTCATCTCCAACAAAACAGCTTTAAACATGCAGAAACCAAAAGCTTGCTTAGACGGGCACCGTAGTTTTTGAACTGTATTACTGGCAAAGACAATGGAGCGGATAGGAACTATGTGCCTCATTTCTTAGGTGGAAGCATGATTTTCAGAGTAAATACACCATCCTCGGCACTGAAAATTGCCTGGCCGCCATGGGCATCGGCGATAGCTGCGATGCTGCGCGTTCCGTAGCCATGTCCCTTAAGCGATGATTGGGGAAGTCCGCCTTTCATTACAATTACACCCGTATAGTGGTTTTCAATCAAAATCAGAAGGTTGGCCTTATGTATAGTTGCCTTGACAGACACTACCCTACGATCCAAATCGAGGCTGGCAGCAGCGAAGATGGCGTTTTCAAGACCGTTTGATAGCAAGGAGCAAAGTTCTGTGTCACTTAAAGGTAATGAACTCGGCAACTTCGCGCTCACATTCATTGTAATTCCCGCATGCTTTGCCTTGGCAGAAAAGGTTGACAAAATCAAATTGACCGTTTCGTTTTCGCAAAAGCGAATGGGGGTGATTGCATCTATATCGGACTGTGCAATATTTACATACGTTTTGATTCTTTCTATACTACCTTCGGAAGCCATGCCCTGCAAAATTGAAAAATGATGTCGCATGTCGTGGCGGTAGGTGGCAGCAATATTCTGCATCTGCCGCAGGGACATAAGCTCCGAATGCGCACTGTGGAGCTGAGAGGCTAGCATATCACGTTCTCTATGGGCACGTAGCTGTTTTTGCATTTCGACGTAGTAGAGGATAATAAACACGAAATAAGCGATTGAAAACACAGAGGGCATGAACTGAACTGCTCCATTTACACCTCGGTAAAGCAAATCGGTATAAATCGTGGTAATATAATCGAATAAATAGTAAAACAGTGGAACAGCGCCGAGCAGGACACAGGATTTGGTGGATTTCTCCATCAGTTGCCGAAGAGTGTCAGCCACATATATTTTAAAGAGATAATATGCCAAAAACACAGCCGCGATATAGCAAATATGCTCGCTGAGCCTGCTACTGAAGACTGCGCCTCCAATACTGCCGATCCATCGGGGTACCTGACAGCAAAGGTATGCGGAGAGCACGCTTACGGTAGAAATCAACCAAGGGCGTTTCAGATATATGATGAGAAAAAGAATCATAGGCAGATGGATAATCAGGGGATATAATTTTGACGTTAAATCTATGCCAAAAAGCCACCAGCAGGAGGACTGCAAAAAAAGAAGAATTACGGAAAAGTAGCCAACAACAAGATTGCTCTTCCGCGTATGCTCTATGCCCGCGAAGCTGACCGAAAGCGCCACTCCGAAGAGCAGAGAAAAACCAAATCGTATGAGTCCAAAGTAAGTTGTTATCATTCAACACCGCCTCTCCTGTCCTGCTCCAGCTCTTCTGCCTCGGAGAACAGGAATTTTGTATAGGTAGTTCGCACCTGTGTATAGGCCGCTCTGGACACAGGCACGCGCCGCCCCGACACGGTGATAAGCTCTCCCTGTCTTAGCTCCTGCACCCACTCCAGATTCACGAGATAGGAGCGATGCACCTTTATAAAACCGGGTCTTTTCAGCAGGGCCTGTTCAAAGTCTGCCAGTCTGCCGGTTACCTCCCGTGTGCCGTTGTCCGTCAGATAAAAATACAGTTTTTTCGCGATGACCTCTATGTATTCTATCTTCCCATAAGGGAGGCTGAACACGCTGGACTGCGTTTTGATACACAAGGCGTCTTCCGGCTTTTTGAAATTATCCAGAAGCCTGTCAAGGATCGGAAAAAGCTTTTCCTCAGAGGCGGGCTTTAAAAGATAATAGTGTGCCCGTACGCTGTAGCTCTCCACCGCGTATTCCGGGGAGGAGGTCAGGAATACGATCTGTATCCGACTGTTGCTCTCTCGAATTTCCCGGGCCACCTGCATACCGCTTACGCCTGGCATCAGCACATCCAGAAGCAGCACATCGTAATCCGCGTTTTCAATAGAAACCAAAAGCTCTATTGCGTTCTGAAAGCTTGCATAGGTGAGTTCTGCCTTGCTCTCATGCCGGTACGATTCCAGTAGAGAAGCAATCTGCAGCAGATCCCTATGATCATCGTCACAAATGGCAATTCTCAAATGCTCCACCTCTCCCCAGTTAAAATTTATAACCATATTACTATACTTTTTAAATTTCATCAACTGCCCAATTACCGTTCAGGCCGAAATCCACTACCGTTCAGGCTAGAAACAGTTTTTTAGCAATATTTCTGGTATTCTGTCGTTAAATACAAAATAAGAGGTGTGACGCCATATGCCAACGTTTATCGCTTACTTTATTGCGGGCATCAGTGTGGCGGGATTCGTGACCATCTGGGTTACAACCGCCTATAAGGAGCTATTAACAAAGAGAAACAGCCTTACCGATCTTTATGAGCAGTTGCGTCTGCACGAGGGGCTATATGCCAAGGCAAGGGACGGCCCCGATGTGAGGTCTGCAAATGGAATGATGGAAACCAGCAGGATGCTCTGCCGTGAGGCGGCTAAAAGCTATAACCGCATTCTGCACAAACCGATTAACCGCGTTCCGGCCTTGCTGATGGGCTTTAGGGCTGTGAACGAGGAAAACAAACAAGATAAAAAGAGAGAAGGATCAACGTAAAAAACTTTACGTTGATCACTATTTATTCAAAACATATCATGAGATTGAAGGGAGAACAAACAAGATGAAGAAACGGCTCGTGAGTCTTTTCCTCTGCCTGTGTATTCTGTTTACTATGTTTCCCGCCTCAGCATATGCGGCGCAGGATGACAGCTTGATTAGAACAGCGCAGACTACAAACGAAAAGACAGAAAATCCTTTTACTGATGTAAAAAAATCGGACTGGTTTTACAGCGCAGTGCAGTACGCACGTGAGAAAGGATTTTTCTCAGGTACCTCTACAACAACATTTGAACCAAATGGAACGATGACCCGAGGTATGTTTGTAACCGTTTTAGGTCGTATGGCAGGGGTGGACACCGCAAACTACAAAGATAAACCTGCCTTTTCCGATGTGGCAACAGATGCCTACTATGCCCCCTTTGTCGCATGGGCAGCAAAACACGGTATTACATCAGGTGTTGGTAACGGCAAATTTGCACCTAATGAACTGATTAATCGCCAGCAGATGGCAGCATTCTTTGTAAACTATTTTGAGACCTTTGGTGTGAACTACGAAACCGGAGCCAAAGTCACCACGACTCCGGCAGATATCGACAAGGTTGCCGGTTATGCCAAGGATGCCGTTTTGAAGTTGTGGAAAACCGGATTGCTGGCCGGTGACGGAGTGAATTTTAATCCTTTGGACAATGCCAGCCGTGCACAGGCTGCAACGCTGTGTATGCGGACAGATGAGACTGTGGAAACATGGTATAAGGAACCTGGTGTACCCAAAGAGGAGACACCTGTTGTCATACTGCCTTCTGATGACAGCTCTTCTGGTGGAAGACCTTCCGGTGGCAGCTCCACAGTCTATTACGGAGTGACCTTGAAATCGGGAGAAGAATCTACGAATAAGCTTTATCCCGCCGGAACACTCCTTAACACAATGCCCATCCCTGCTCAGAAGGGCGGAACGGTGTTCCTTGGGTGGTATTATGATAGTGCCATGACCAACATGGTAGCCAGCACGGACATCCTCTCAAGGAATCTGACCCTGTATGCGAAATTTACTGAAGCTGTGTCACTGAGTGAGAACGGCGAGTTGAACTTCGTGACCAAGCAGGATGTTGCTGCAAACTTCACCATCAAAATGAATGCGGGCAGCGCACCTGCCTCCGGTAAGGATTTCAAATTCCGCAACATTACAGACCCCTCTGTAACCAACGGAACGGATGGCGTGGAGCAAGAGAATGTGTCTGTCACCGGCAGCTCAGGCAGTTATACTGTTGCGTCTGCCAATGGCGGCTTTACTCCCGGTCATACCTATCAGATCAAGTTGATAAATGATGCGCTCTCCTTTGCTGGTGAGAGCGAGGAAATACGATACTATAACTTCATTATCCAAAAGGATGAAGTTCTGAATCTGGAGCTCAGCGACGGCATCAAGTATATTGCGGCCTCTGCTCTGTCTGAAACCGACCGCAAAAATGTGCTGGAATATGCCGGTCTGTATCAGGCTGTCACCGATGCCCAAGGCGTAACAACTTATACCGCAAACAATGGCACCGGCAGTTTTAAATATTCAGACGGTGGGATCATGGTGGGCGATACCATAGCCGTTTATACCGGGAAAAAGCCAGATAACAGGAGTGTAGAGGACGACGGTGCTGTGGCATATCTGGAGATTACACGCATCGAGGGCACAACTTGTTATTATCAGTCCGCCAAGTCGGAGGATGTATTGTTTACCCCCGATTTGCTGCCCATAGATCTGGATGCCGGCGATGGTGTGACAGCCGGAAACGAGGTCGCCACCAGTGGAACCGGTAGCATCACCATTTCCACCGGCAAGCTGGATTTCTCTGCGGAAACATACGCCGATATGGGTTTGAGCGCGGAGACTGTAGTGGAGCCTGGTGATTATCTGAGCTTCTTTAATAACGGTGATATTGGCGATACGAATGCCAGCAAGCAGGGTTATGGCGAAATTATCAGTATTACTACGAATGGTGGCAGCACTATTATCACCTATGCAGTAGTAAGCGAAGAATCCGTACTCTCTGCCATGGAGCTGTACAGCGAGAGTGAGCTGACCGATACACAGATCGAAGCCGCCTACGATGAGCAGCTCATCCGTGAAGCGGTGGAATCCCAGCTCATGTCCAGCGGCTTTATCCAGGAGGCTGGTGAGTATCTGGCCGATTTGGCCATCCAGACCGATGAGGTTAAGGAGATCTTCGGCAGTGATGACAACCTGACCCTGAAAGACTATATTATTACCTATAGTGACGGTACTCCCGTCAGCGAAGACGATCTGTCCCTCATGGGCAACATCGTGAATAAAGAGGGCGGAATAAAGACTAGTGTGTCCGTTTCCCCTCGTCTGTCCCATTTTGAGGGCGGAAAAGGCATTCGCGCGGAAGTGGCCGTGAAATACAAATTTGATATTCAGAAATCCAGCTCGAATAAAAAGGTAGAAGTTGAACCGACTGCCTTCTTCGAGCAGGAAGTACTCTTTGGTTTCAGCGTTAGCGGCGGCGCAGTTTGGAAATGGAAATGGATCTTCCCCTACATCTCCGACTACCGCATGACCGGCAACATCGACCTTGGTACCTATACCGGCGTGGGTATTACCGCTACCGCCAAGCTGGCTGAGGATAAAGAACCCTGGGGCATGCCCTGGCCGACAAGTGCTAATGAGGCACAGGCCACCAAAAAAATCTTCAGTCTTAGTGAATCCATCAAAAAGAAGATGGAGGATGTTAAGTCTGTATTCCCAGAGGCTGAAGCCTCTTCTTCCGGCGGTCTGGCAGAAAAGTACGCGGCATTTATGAAGGACGCCAACGAGAAGTGGGTGGATCTGTTTGTGGTTAACTTGATCGACCTGCGTGGCGGGGTAGATCCCCTCCACATTCTGGCCTACGGTATTCAGGTGGACTTTGTGGTGTCCGCCAATTTGAATGTGGCCATTGGCTTGACCTTTCAGTATGAAAACTCCAAGCGTCACTCTTTCAGCTTGTCTCTGAAGAGCAAGAAGGCCGACAGCGAGACTATCGACCTGAGCACCAACGGTTATCAGTTCGACTTCTATGTCATGGGTACCCTGGGCATCCGTGCCGGTATCCGAGCCAAAGCGTTGGTGGGTCTATTCTCCACGAAATTAGATGGAATCGGGTTACAGATTGAAGCCGGCGCTTATGCCCGATTATGGGGCTACTTCTACTACTCTCTGACAAACTATAAAAAAGGGGGAGTCTGGGAAAAGAACAGCAGCTCCTCCGGAGCAATGTTGGTGGAACTAGGTGCGTATCTGGATGTAAAATTTGTGGCCGAGGTTTTGAACGGCAAATACTCCTACGCCCCCACCATCTACGCTAAAGAGTGGCCCTTCTGGTCGGCGGGCCAGCAGGAGAATGTCTATGACTTCGCCTATGTGAAGGCTCCTACATACACTATTCAGAATGTAACCACTTATACTCTCCCGACTACGGTATTCGAGATGAAGTGGATGGATCTGAAAACCGGAGACTTAGGTGAGGATAATAAACTCAAAACCAAAAACTTCGATGCAAATACCGTACACAACACCAAAGATGAAAAATATTTCTCTGTGGAGCTATCCAACCCTGCTTTTACATATAACCCAGTAAACAACCAGATAACAGTCAGCCGAGCATCCGGAGATAGTTCACTCAACTGCGAAATGAAGCTGACTTGGAAGGGTGCTCCTCTGGCATCGTCAACAGAGACCATCAGTCGTACTATTACGCTGAAATGGAGTGATTTACTCAATGGAAAAACCATGGTCTTTGAGTCAAATGGCGGTAGCACAGTGGATATGATTTGCAAGCTGGCTGGGGCGAACATCTCTGTCCTTAAACCTGCAAATCCTACCAAAGTGGGCTATACCTTTGACGGCTGGTACACCAATAGAGAATGCACAGGGACAGCGTATACCTTCCCTAACACTATGCCAAGCGAGAATGTGACCCTGTATGCTAAGTGGACCCCCAATGTGGCCACGTATACGGTGGAGCACTATCAGAAGGGACTAGATGGCATGTATGTGCTTTCCGAGCGCCAGGCCATGAGCGGAATTAGCAACCAGACTACTTCTGCTCAGGCAAAGAGCTATGCAGGCTTTACTCCTAAGACTATCCAGCAAAAGACCATTATGGCCGATGGAAATACGGTGGTTCAGGTCTATTATGAACGCAATAGTTATACCGTGACCTTCAACTATGGTGCGGAAGCGGACAATAGAAGCGTTGAGATTAAATACCCCCTGGGTGCGAAAATCCAATGGAGCAATCCCCTTGCCTCCGGTTACACCTTCCTGCGTTGGGACAGCACCATTCCCGGGACTATGCCCGCCAATGACTTGACCTTTACCGCAGTTTGGACTGCATTGGCGGATTCCAGATATACTGTAGAGCATTATCAGGAGAACATAAACGACAACGGATACACTCTGGCTGAGCGGGAGGTCCTTGAGGGACAGACCGGAACTGGTGTGATCCCTGAAGTTAAGACCTACGAAGGTTTTACCTCACCTTCGGCCGAAAGAGTAATCATCAAAGGTGATGGCTCCGCAGTGATGAAGTATTACTACACCCGCAATAACTACACCTTTACCTATGTGTTGGGAAATGGCGAAGACGATGTGGTACTTCCCATTAAGTTCGGTGATAAAGTAATACAGCGGTACGATCCTTCAAGAGAAGGCTATACCTTCGGCGGTTGGATGGAAAACGGGGAGGCAACTTCGATTCCAACCACCATGCCTGCAAGAGATGTAACTCTGAGGGCAAAGTGGAATGTGAACGAGTACTCCATTACCTTTGACAGCAATGGTGGTAGCTCTGTATCCCCGATTACTCAGGAATATGGCACAGCCGTTACCGAGCCTATAGCACCTACCAGAACAGGATATGCCTTCGCTGGTTGGAAACTGAATGGTGATGACTATACTTTCGGCACCATGCCTGGGAAAAATATCACCTTGACTGCCCGTTGGACAGCCGATAGCAATATTCCTTATATAGTGGAACACTACAGGATCGAACAGGACGGAAGCTATCCTTCTACGCCAAGCGAGACAGAGAATTTGAAGGGCAGCACCGGAGCTCCGGTTACTGCCACCCCTAAGAGTTATACTGGCTTTATCTATGATTCCAATGCTAGTGGCACGATTTCCACCGGAACAGTCACAGTAGATGGTAGCTTGGTATTAAAGGTGTACTATACTCGTAATAGTTACACTGTGACTTGGAATGGTAACGGCGGTACTGTTGACACCAACGAAGCAACCACAGGTAGCGTGAAGTATGGTGCCACCATTAAAAAACCGACTAATAACCCTACCAAAACAGGCTATACCTTTAATATGTGGTCCGGCTACACTGAAAACATGACCATGCCTGCGGCAGATACTATATTTACCGCAGACTGGACAGTTAATCAGTATACTATTACCTTTGACAGCAACGGTGGCAGTGCAGTGGCAGCCATTACAAAGGCTTATGGTACGGCAGTAACCACCCCTACAGCACCTACCAAGGAAAACTGCAGCTTTGTCGGTTGGCAGCTGAATGGTACGAATTATGCCTTTACGACCATGCCTGCAGAGAATATCACATTGGTGGCTGTATGGTCTGATACACCGACCTATACTGTAAGCTTCGATGCCAATGGAGGTACGGTTGGCACATCCTCTAAGTCTGTTTCTGTAGGTAGCACTTATGGTGAACTTCCTGTTCCCGCCTATGACGGGCACTACTTCCTTGGTTGGTTTACGGCAACAAGCGGCGGCACGAAAGTCACTAACACAACCAATGTAGAGCTTTCCGCTGACCAGACCCTGTATGCTCATTGGTCTACTACAGGTTATACGGGCAATGTCCAACAGGTGCTCTATGTTGCCGGAGTAAAAGTGACCACGGAGAATATAAACGACATCCTAGGTGATGGTTCCGCCAGCGTACAGTTTGATCCAAGCACGAATACGTTGTACCTTAACAATGCAACGATAGCCGGAGCCTACAGTAGCGGCTATATAAATGCAGCAATTTACAGCGAGGGAAGCCTGACCATTGTAAACACCGGTACGAGTACAGTGACAAACACTTACAACGATGCTACTAATCTGGCCAACGTATACGGTATCTGCGTAGCCAGCGCACTGGTCACTCAAGGAACCGGTACTCTCACCGTCACCAGCGGCACAGGGGGAACCAGTTACAACTGCGGCATTCGAGTTGGTACCGGTGGAAATTACTTTACCATTAACGGACCCACAGTGAAAGCCTTTGCCGGCATTGCGGGAAGCGGTGGCAAGAGCTATGGCGTATGTGTTGGCAACATAAATTATTCATATTGTGTCAAACTGATAAAAGGCACCTTGGAGACTCATGGTTACGATAGCTCGGCATACTGTGGCCCTTTATCAGATTTTGCTGAATATGGTATTGACTATTTTATTACCAATGGAAGCTCCAAAATTGCCACCATCACTGTCAGCACCAGCTACGATGGTACCTCGGCAACTTCTGTAACACAGGATGAAAACTACAGGAACTACAAGTATATCACTGCCACAAATCCGTAAAGCTTTAAACAGAGGCGGGGGAAACCCCGCCTCTGTACCCCAAGGAAAGGGTGAGTACATGAGACTGCGTATATTTTTCGCCGCAGTGCTGACCGCCATGTTTTTGACCGTACCTGCTTCGGGCGCTGAGTCTGAACCGGTGCGGGTGGCCGTCATCGATACCGGCATTTCCGAAATAGCCATCTCCAAGACAAATTTGTCCTCTGGGCAAAACTATATCCTACCCAATCAAACCACCGCAGACACAGTTGGCCACGGCACAGCAATAGCTTCTATCATTGTAGGCAGCGAGGCGGCCGGGATAAAGGGGCTTTGCCCGGAGGCCATTCTGGTTCCTCTAGTATATTATGGAAAAAACGAATATGGCGGTACCCTAAAGGGTGACGGTGCCATACTAGCAAACATTATTCGGGATGCGGTGGAGGTCTATGACTGTAAAATCCTTAATATAAGTTCCGGTGTATTGACCGACACACCAGCTTTGCGGGAAGCGGTGGCATGGGCTGAGAAACAGGGAACATTGGTCATTTCCAGCGTGGGAAATAACGGGAATGACTCCGTTTACTATCCTGGTGCATACAGTAGCGCTCTATGTGTGGGTGCGGTAAATGAAGCGAACAGTGCTCCGGCTGACTTCTCCAACTGTAATGAGGCAGTGGATTTGTTGGCTCCAGGAGAAAAGCTACCCACAGCCACCATGAAGGGTAATCGACTGCTGGCTACTGGCACAAGCTTTTCCACGGCCTATATTTCGGGTGTTGCAGCTAAGCTGATGACGGAATATCCTGACCTAACAACGGCACAGGTAAGGCAGATTCTCTATGCCTCTGCCACAGATTTCGGTACTACCGGCTATGACAGAGCTTCCGGTTGGGGTATTTTGAATTTCGAGCGGGCACTTGTCTTCGCACGGCAGGGTTGTCTTTTCCGTGATGTGGATCCATCAAAATGGTACTTTGACGGTGTGAATAAAGCTGCAAAACTCGGACTTTTACAAGGGACGAGTGCGATTGAATTTTCCCCGAATAAGCCAACGACTCGAGCCATGCTGTGGATGATGCTCTACCGCTTGCAAGGACTCAAGCCTTCCGAAAGCACCGCAATCTGGTATAGGGATGCTCAGTTGTGGGCAATAGCGAAGGGCATCTCTGATGGCACAAACCCCAATGGCACCATTACACGAGAACAAGTGGCAGTCATGCTGTATGGTTATGCCTCAGCTTTCGGTCATGATTTAGGTAAACGGGCGGATTTAAGTAAATTTGCCGATGCCGACAGCATCAGCACTTACGCAAAGGATGCCCTCTCCTGGGCCAATGCCAACGGATTCATTAGCGGAACGGGTACGAAGACTCTATCCCCACAAGGCAGTGCTACCAGAGCTCAGGTGGCGGTGACTCTAATACGGTTTTATGCTCCCTTCTAGGTAGAGAAGTAAACAAATAAAAACTTGTCATCTAGGAGGGGAAATGGTATCAGCAACAGAAATACTCAGATGGCAAGATAATTATGATGGGCAATCAGGCGAAAAATGGCTATCTTTATACCAAGAGTGTTAATGACAAGAAAAACTGGAATAAGTATTTGAAGAAAGCTGTGTATACCTATACTGTCACAGATAATAAGCTGGTTTATGTACAGGACTACCACCTATTTATAAGAGACCTTGATGGTAAAAATAAAACTCAGCTGCTTGGTAAGGATGGTAGTTCCACTGTGCTGTTTGGCATTGCTGGAGACTGAATAGTTGCCAGATCATCTTCAAATGTGGGAAATGCAAAAACAACTCTATTAAACAGGATGGAACAAAGCCATCTGTTAAGTTTTAATTATTTATCTTGTAAGAATAAGGAAGATTAGCAAAGAAAGCAAATACCTATTGGAATAGTTTAATAAGAATCAATGGGGTAGGTGTAACAGCCTACCTTTTTATTTTGCCATTGTGTTCTTAGAATTTATGGAGAATAAACAATTGATTTGTGACTTGCTCACGCATAATGGATGCAATGTCTGAAATGAAAATATATTACTACAGAAAATTACAATAGAGGTACATAGGTAACCAGCAATATCTGATTATTGACAAAGAACAAGAAAAGACATAAAATGAACTTACGTTCAGTTTATTATATAGAGAACAGTTTTATTATACAGAGAAGGAAAAAATATGGCCCGTACACAGGAACAAAATGACAAAATGTCATTGGCAACAAAACGTAAGATTATGGCAGCCGGACTTAGATTGTTTTCACGAAAAGGTTTTTCTAAGACAAGTGTAAAAGACATTGCACAAACGGCAGGCATAAGTACCGGTCTTATTTATTGCCATTTTTCTACAAAAGAAGAACTGTTCGGTGAAATACTGAAAAAAACTTTAATAGAAATGTCAAAGGCAGTTCGATTCCTTGATGATTCCAATATTTCTCCCGCCCAAACTTTTGCTAGGTTAACAGCAAACTTATTAAAAGATATCCAATCAAGCGAAGATTTATCTGACTATTTTCTTTTGATAACCCGTTGTATTTTGGAAAAAGACGCGTTAAATCAGATGGAAGAGTTTAAAAAGTCTGATTTATTATTATTCGATAACACTGCAAAGTTAATTGAAAAGGGACAAGAGTTGGGTGAATTTAAACAAGGTAATTCATATAAATTGTCACTTATGTTTTTTTCGGTAATCCAAGGACTTGCGGATATGAAGTTATTTATGGGAGATAAATACATCGCCCCTGAAGTGAGCGATATTATGGCTTTTTTATTAAAATAAATTAATGGTGACAATATAACAAAAGAATGAGGAATTGGGCCGTGGATAAATGGTATAAACTTGATCATGCGGGAAAATTATTTCCTGCAGTTACAAATAATAAAAATACATCTACTTTTAGAGTGTCTATGGTAATGAATAGGCCGGTTAATCCGCCTATATTGCAGCAAGCACTGGATACTGTGATGGAAAGGTTCCCTATGATGGCTGTAAAGCTTAACTACGGTGTTTTCTGGCGCTTTTTAAGTGGTAATGAAAACCGACTGCTGGTTAAGGAGGAAACAAACTATCCCTGTGCACCTATTACCGTAACAGAAAACAATGGTTTTCTATTACGAGTACTTTACTATAAACAAAAAATTTCTGTTGAAATATTTCATGCACTAACCGATGGCACAGGAGCAGTGGAGTTTTTAAAAACATTGGTATTTCAATATCTCAATCTGACAGGAGAAAACGTTAGCGACGATGAAGGACTTATTTTGCTGCCTGAAACATTTTACAGTAGGTCAGAATCTAAGGACAGCTATTATACGTAATATGCATCAAATCACAAAGCAGTAAAACAAAAACAGAAGGCATATCATATCCAAGGCGCACGGTTTGTTCCTTATGGACATAATGTTATACATGGATTATTAAATGCATCAGAACTTCAAAGCATAGCCAAGGGGAATGGAGTTACAATAACAGCATATCTTACTGCTCTGCTTATCGCTGCTATTCATACCAGTATGCTTCCCGATGAATACCATAAACCTATTATGATTACAATACCGGTAAATCTGCGAAAGATATTTATCTCAAAAAGTCTCCGCAATTTTTTTACTGTAGTCAATATAGGTATGAAAGTTACGGAAGATATTGCATTTGCAGATATTCTTACTGAGGTTTCAAATCAGTTAAAAGAAAGAACTTCAAAAAATTATCTGGAAAAAACTATAACAGAAAGTATGAAATTTGAAAAGAATCTTGCCTCAAGGCTTGTACCAATAGGCCTTAAAGAGCTTGCCATACGTTATGGTTTTGATCATCTTGGAGAGAATCTTAAAACCATGACTCTCACGAATATTGGAAATATAAAACTTCCAAAAAGTATGACGCATCACATTGACGCTGTGGAAGCTACCATCTACCCTACAAAGAAAAGTCCTATTAATTGTGCTGTCAGTTCAGTTAATAATCAGCTTGTAATTACCTTTGCACGAAATATTGTGGAAAGTGAAATAATACGAGAATTTTTTCATTTGCTTTCATCACAAAGTGGACTTGAAGTACAGATTGTCAGTAATAATTGGGGGATACGACTATGAAAAAATGTTCAAACTGCGGTGTTTCAGTTTATTCAACAAATAAAAAATGTCCACTTTGCCAGAGACCACTGTCAAACGTGGATGCAACAGCAGAAAAAAACTGGTATCCACATTATTCTGCTGCCGAAACCCGGCAGCCAAATCGTCTTCTCTCTAGATTGACTGCTTTTATTGCTATAGCTGTTATAAGTATTTGCGCTTTTACGAATTTTTTTGCGACACCGGATACTTTGTGGTGCCTCTATGTTATAGTTTGTGTTCTTTACGGATGGCTTCTCATAAGACATACATTTTTATCCAAGGTACATTTAGGACAAAAAATTATCGTCCAGGTTCTGGGCTTGACAGGAATGCTGCTCATATTAAATATGTTAGAAGGTGGCAGCCGCTGGTCAGTAAACTACATTTTCCCGTTTTTGATCATTGGTGCTACATTTCTGATAACCTTGATTGTCATTATAAAAAAGATGCTGTGGAAGGAATTTGTTGGTTTCATACTTGCACTTATTCTGTTGGGATTTTTACCACTGCTTTTATACTTAATTGGCGTCTCACAGATATTGTGGGCTGCAGCTACATCAGAACTATATGCATTTTTGACCTTTGCGGGTATGATAATTTTTTCCGATAAAGGCTTTAAAAATGAGATGCTACGAAGGTTTCACTTTTAGTAATGTATTCTTACAAATTAAAACCAAAGGACATTGAGGAGTGTGAAAAATGTATCAAATGGTCAAGGGTGCAACTCTCTACTACAACGAATATGGTTCGGGAGATAAATATATCTTGTCCTCCCAAATGGGTTTTGATTCTGATGAAATAGGCTGGCCAATGGATCTGGCTGATGAAGGCTTCCATGTTTTTACCATCCAAATCAGAGGATATGGAAAATCAACGCATGTTTCTGAGGACTTGGGCGGTGAGTGGTATAATACCTGGGCAGATGACGTGTATGAATTTGCTAAAAACAAGGGGATACAAAAATTCCTTTATACTGGACAATCTCATGGTGCAGGCATAGGCTGGCATCTGGCACTGAGGCATCCGGAAGTTCTGGTTGGCTTTGCGGCTTTGGTAGGAGGGCCTCATTCCAGAAAAGGGGGAGAGACTTCTCCAGGCAGGCTTAGAACGATTATGTCGGCAGATGATCCGGAAGCAAGGATAAAGCGTGCTGAGTCAACTAAAAGGTATTTTCTTTCCTTCGCTGAGAAATTTTCTGATAATCCAAAATTAAAGGCCGAATTTGAAAGGAAAGCTGAAAAAGCATATGAATGGGAACTTGAAAGGACAGATGAGGAAGTCCGTGTTAATCCCAGAAAACCCCTTTCGTACCTCAAAACAGATGAGGAAGTATATCAGGAGCTATCCAAAATCCAGATACCTGTTTTAATGATTAACGCGTATATGGATAAAATGGTGCCGGTAACAGATATTTTATGGCCGGTAAAAGTAATCAAAGATTCAAAATGTGTTATTTTTAATAATGCCGGTCATGATGTCCATTATGATTGCCGTGATGATGTGAGGCGCGAAATAACCTTATTTGCCTCAAATTTGTTCTAGATGTTATAGAAATTTCTTTAAAAAGGTGCCGGTCTTGAATTGGCATCCTTTTTTTATCCCTAAGTAATCAGAGAATAACCAATACTGTAATAGGAAATTGTTGGGATACGCAAACTATATACCTTGTTAAATTGTCAAAACCAATACATACTGGTATCATATAATAAAAGCTTGAACATACAGGCCTCAAAGGGGCCGTGAATTATATACTGATAAAAAGACTAAAGGATTTGAAAATCAATCATGAAAAAACTAATCATTGGAATATTGGCACATGTTGATGCAGGCAAGACGACATTATCAGAGAGTATCCTTTATCTTAGCGGGAAAATTGGAAAATTGGGAAGAGTAGACAATAAGGATGCGTATTTGGATACCTATGAGCTGGAAAGAGCTAGAGGTATCACTATTTTTTCCAAACAGGCCGTATTTGAAACAGACGGAGTAAATATTACATTATTGGATACACCGGGGCATGTAGATTTTTCAGCTGAAATGGAGAGAACACTACAAGTGTTGGATTATGCCATTTTGGTTATAAGCGGTGCGGATGGAGTGCAAGGGCATACAAAAACACTATGGCACTTACTGGATATGTACAATATACCTGCATTCATATTTGTTAATAAGATGGATCAGAATGGTACGGATAAAGATAAGTTAATAAAAGACATAAAAAAGCAGTTAGGCGATGGGTGTATTGAATTTGGGAAGGTTGAGACAACAGAGTTTTATGAGCAGTTGTCCATGTGCGACGAAACAATTCTTGAAACCTATTTGGAAAAAGGGAGTATAGAGACTGAACAGATTAGTAAGGCCGTAAGAGAACGCAAATTATTTCCATGTTTTTTCGGTTCGGCTTTGAAGTTGGAAGGAATTGAGAAATTAATGCAGGGTATTGCCAAGTATGCTGCGATACCTTCCTATCCTGAAGAATTTGGGGCTAAGGTATTTAAAATAACAAGGGATGAACAGGGAAACCGTCTTACCCATTTGAAGCTCACGGGGGGAAAGCTAAAGGTAAAAGACCTCTTAACAAACGGAAAATGGGAAGAAAAAGTTAACCAAATTCGTATTTATTCTGGAAAGAAATATGACCCGGTAAGTGAAGTAGAGGCAGGTTCAGTCTGTGCAGTAACAGGACTCAATCAGACAATACCGGGAGAGGGCCTGGGAATAGAGTCAGCTTCAGGTTTACCACTATTGGAACCTGTGCTGTTCTACCGGATTATACTTCCGGAAGGCTGTGACCCAAGAATGATGCTTCCAAAGCTGAGGCAGATTGAAGAAGAAGAACCGGAACTTAACATAGTATGGGATGAACAGTTACAAGAGATACATGCACAGATTATGGGAGAGGTGCAGATAGAGATACTTCAGAGCGTAATACAAAGCCGTTTTGGAGTAGAAGTGTCCTTCGATGCAGGCAGGATTGTGTATAAGGAAACTATTGCGAACACTGTTGAGGGGGTAGGTCATTTCGAACCACTGCGACATTATGCGGAAGTTCATCTTTTATTGGAGCCGGGAGAGCGGGGAAGCGGTCTGCAATTTGGAACGGAATGTAGTGAGGATATTCTCGGTAAAAGTTGGCAAAGATTGATTCTGACTCATCTGGAAGAAAAAGTGCATAAAGGAGTACTTACAGGTTCAGCCCTTACCGATGTTAAAATTACTCTTGTTTCGGGCAGGGCACACAATAAACATACAGAAGGTGGCGACTTCAGAGCAGCAACCTACCGTGCGGTAAGACAGGGCTTAATGGAAGCAGAATCCATACTACTTGAGCCGTATTACACATTTCAACTGGAACTACCTGAGAAGATGGTGGGAAGAGCAATGACTGATATTGAGAAGATGCATGGCGTAAGCCAAATATCACAGACAAACGGCGAAACTGTCATTTTAGTGGGAAGTGCCCCTGTTATAACCATGAGAAATTATCAGAAAGAGGTAAATGCGTATACCAAAGGTGCAGGAAGACTTTTTTGCAGTGTGAAAGGCTATGAACCCTGCCATAATATACAGGAGGTTATCGATAGCATCGGGTATGACCCAGAAAGAGATATGGCAAATCCCACCGGGTCTGTATTTTGTGCAAATGGGACGGGATTTTTTGTTCCTTGGGATGAGGTAAAGAACTACATGCATGTTGAAAGCTACCTTCAAAATAAAGATAATCCATTAATAGAACAGGAAAAAAGGAACGGAATTTCTCAGGAATTGTCTATCAGTTTGGAAGAAATTGACCAGATTATCAATAGAACATATTATGTTAATCAGGGTAAAAAATCTGCATGGAAAAGACGCAAGACAGCCGAGGAAAGTTATTATGAAAAGATTTCCTATATGCGTACACAGAAGGAAATCAAAGAAGAATACCTTCTTGTGGATGGCTACAATATTTTATTTGCATGGCCTGAACTAAAAGAGCTTTCTGATAAGAATACAGACGCTGCGAGAATGAAGCTTCTTGATTTGCTCAGCAATTATCAGGGAATTCGGCAATGCCAAATTATAGTGGTATTTGATGCTTACCGTGTTCAAGGCCATCGTGAGGAAATAGTAAGCTATCATAACATCCATGTGGTATATACTAAAGAGGCTCAAACGGCGGATCAGTATATTGAAAAATTCGCCCATGACAATCAGAAAAAATATAATATAACAGTTGCAACATCCGACGGTTTGCAGCAGATAATTGTAAGAGGTGCAGGTTGTGCCTTGTTATCTGCAAGAGAGCTGAAAATTGATGTGGAAGAGGCAAATAGAAGAATAAAAGAGAAGTTTCAGGAAATACAGGCAAGAGACCGCAGCTATCTGATGGATGCATTACCGGAGGAAGCCAAACAGCAAATGGAGATACTAATTAAAGAAGAAAAGGACAGAAAATAACTGAATCAAAGGAGCAGTTTAATATATGAAATTTTATTTTGCACCAATGGAGGGGTTGACCGGATATATTTATAGAAATGCACATAAAGCTTTTTTTGACAGCATAGACAAATACTTTTCTCCTTTTATTATTGCAAATCAAATAGATGGTTTTAAAACCAGAGACCTTAAAGACATTTTACCTGAAAATAATCAAGGGCTGGTTTTGATTCCCCAGGTGCTTACAAATAATGCGAAAGATTTTATTTATACTTCAAAAAAAATGAAAAGTATGGGCTATACTGAGATAAACCTTAATTTGGGATGTCCCTCCGGGACTGTAGTATCCAAAAACAGAGGATCAGGATTTCTTGCAAAGAAAGATGAACTTGATGCCTTTTTAGAAGAAATTTTCTCCCAAGCAATAACCAAAATATCTGTAAAAACCAGAATAGGAAAAGACCAGCCTGAGGAATTTTATGATTTAATAAATATATTTAACAAATACCCTATTGAAGAGCTTATTATACACCCAAGAATACAAAAGGATTTTTATAAAAATAAGCCCAATATGCAGATCTTCAGTGATGCTTTGACGCTGAGTAAAAATACCGTTTGCTATAATGGTGATATTTTTACAGCAAAGGATTATACAAAGTTTTGTGGCGATTTCCCCAGTGTAAATACTCTGATGTTGGGAAGAGGATTATTAATGAATCCGGCATTGGTGCATAATATTAAAAATGGAATTAAATTGCAAAAGGCTTTATTAAGGGAGTTCCACGACAAAGTATACAATGATTATAAAGACGTACTTTCCGGGGAACGCAATGTTCTGTTTAAAATGAAAGAGCTGTGGTTTTATATGATAAATGTTTTTACTTACAATGAAAAATACTCAAAGAAAATTAAAAAGTCACAAAGATTATTTGATTATGACGAAGCTGTTACCAGACTGTTTGAAGAACAGGAGATTGTTTAACTGAGAATGAAAAAGATTGATAACTATTTAATGCCCCTTGGCATGGTCGGAGTTCTATTTTATTTTACACATACTATTTTGGGTAATATTTTATGGAAAGAATATAATCCAATTACAACAGATATTAGTTCACTTACAGCAGAGGGCGCCCCTAATGCACAAATGCTAAAGATACTAAGCTTTATTTACGGTATTTGTATGGTTTTAATGGTAATAGCCTTGATTATAAAAGCATTCAGACAATACCGTGCCATGTTAAGAATCGGATATATAATTTTGATTATAATGCAACTGACATCACTGTTTGGTTATGGTTTATTTCCTCTAACAGGGGATAAATCAGAGATGAACTTTCAAAATACTATGCATATCCTTGTGACAGTTATTGTAGTATTTACAACCATTGCATCTTCTTTTTTGATTTCATTGGGTTATTTGAAGCAGGAAAGAATGAAGAGCTTGGGGAAACTTACTTTAGTTATGGCTGTACTTATTACCGTTTTCGGAATGTTTAATCCCATTTCAATGAGTTTGAAATTAAATATTCTTGGTTTAACAGAGCGATTAGTGATTTACTCAATACAGATACTTATGTTTATCTTGTCGTACTATTACACCTTTTTAGATAATAAGTACAATGGTTTACCGCAAGCCATTAGTGGAAAAAGGCATCATACATAACTCGGATTGTGTTTTGCGCAAATTAGTATATACTAGATAAATAAAGATGTAAGCTACTGTACGTACAAGCTATATATTTATGAAAGGAGACTTAAATGAATAAAATAATAGAAAATATGTTAACAAGAAGAAGTATAAGAAACTATAAAAAGGAGCAGATATCTGTAGAAGATTTAAACACAATTCTCTTGGCAGGAAGCTATGCCCCAAGCGGTATGGGGATGCAGAGTTGGAAATTTACTGCTATACAAAATGCAGATACAATGAAAAAAGTCAACGAGGCTCTCCGTCAAACTCTTTTAACTATTCCGGTTGTGGCGGAAACCCATCCTTATATTGTAAGCCTTATTAAGAAAGCGGAAGACGAGAACTCCAACTTCTTGTATAATGCACCTACCTATATTATTGTATCAAATTTGAAGGACAACACAAACGCAATGTCAGATTCAGCTTTAGCCATTGGTAATATGATGCTGGCAGCACATTCACTGGGTATTGGATCCTGCTGGTTAAACCAATTGCCGGGCCTTACAAATATGCCATTAATCCGTGAACTCATGACAGAATTAGGGATTCCTGAGAATCATATTATATATGGATCTGTTGTAATGGGTTATGCAGCAGTAGAATCCGCACAGGCTGCTCCTCGTAAAGATGTCATACACATTATTTAGCAGGTGAAATGCTATGGAGACATATACAAGTGAGGAATTAACAAAAGCATTAAAAGTTGTATCTTCCAATTTAAGTAAATGTGAAAAAATGCAGATTAAATTTAAAGAGGGCACTTCACAGCATACTTTGCTTAAAAACAGGATAAAGGCTTTGGATATTTCAAAATCATTAATAGAAAACGGCAATAGCATGAATAAGTATTCTAAAGCAGACTTACTGGAGGCAACTCGCCCAATTTTATCAATTATCAGTAAGTGTGAAAAAGCACAGTCGAAATTTGACGCGGGTACGGCTAATTACAATCGCTTTAATGATTTAATAAAGGCTATGTATATTTCCAAATCGTTAATAGCAGATGGGATTAGTAAGGAATGTTTATGAACAATAAGTCCTTTTTGTTCCCATGGTGGCGGTGGATTTGGTCTAAAATCCACCATCCTACCTGGTATTGTAAATGGTGCTGCTGTACCATAAGAAATTTCAAAGTGGCTTGAGGCGACTAAAACTTTTCTGTTCCAAAGAAAACATTATTGAAAAATTTTTTTGTAGATTCAGGGCCCATGGAATTCTTAAATACATTTGTAGATACTCCTCCACTATCAACCAAATTATTTACGTAATCCTTGGTAATCTGCAATTTAATCTTCTTTTCACTTTCTGAAAGAATATCAGTTTCTTGTTCGGCTTCAATAAATGTATGTAAATTTTCATTGAAAATTGAAAGCATAATATCATCCTGTGCAATTGAAGTTTTTTTGGCTATGCATACTGTTTTTAATGAGTCATACCAACATTCTTTTAGTTTCATATCAGGTAACTCATTGTATTTATCCTTTATAGCTTGGAGCTTGTTGAGGTATGCGTTATACAGCGAATCTTTTTCACTTACCAAATCATAATACTCAACTAAAAAATTCCGTTTTTCCCCTATAAATAAATAGTCACTTGAGAAAAGAGGTAAATTCTTATAGTAAGGTGTGATAACAAAAGAAAGCATCTGTAGCTCAGATGAGTCTTTTGATTCCATCAATAACAAATTACCAACACCGGAAATTTCATATTGTTTGATATTATATGCTATATTTTGTATCTGGAGATTGGAAAACTGTCCACAGTTTATTTCAACAAGTTTATAGTTGGTATTAAGAATGTCAAGGCCATCTTTGATTTCTTTCTCAATCATTTTTTTATTAGAACTAAAAACAGAATCATCTCTCATACAATTCATTCCTTTAATCATTTATTTTTAGATAGGTTGCTTACCTAACTATCTCACACCTTCTTATAATATCAGAATATTTTACCTTTGATAAGTTCAATTATTTAACATATTTGGCAAATTGGAACCAAGATTTGCAACTGCGATTGTGATGCTGAAAGTTTTGAATAATTTCTGTAATTATCAAGCTTTTCCTATATTTGTTAATTAAAATTTTAGGTGATATAATACCCCTTACACATCAGCTTACCATATAATACCAACATTATGAGTATGGAGGGAAGTATAAATTTATGAGTAAAATATTAGATTTAATTATTGTGGGTGCCGGTCCGGCAGGACTTATGGCTGCAAAAACTGCAGCCGAAATGGGGCTTAAGGTTGTAATAGTTGAGAAAAGTAAAAATTTTGATCACCTGAAACGTGCATGTTCTGCACAAATAATTCTGGATGATGGTTATGAGAATGAATTTGTCCAAGTAAATGACGGAAAAATAATCTTTGAAAGGAATAATTTTCAGGTTAAATATTCCGGGATATTGAAGAATGTTACGGACAAATTCTATTACTCTCCCCGCGGACATAAAATTCATTTTGCTAATTCGGACAGGAAGCCATTTGCTGTTAAGTTTGATAAGAACAGGCTTCTTCAGGATTTATACAAAGAATGTGAAGATCTTGGGGTAGATATTAGAATGTCAACTCTGGCCTGCGAAGGTTCAGATATGGGTGACTATGTGAAAATAGGCCTAAAATCCGGTGATAAAAATTATACGCTTGAAGCAAAGAAAGCAATTATTGCTGAAGGCGTTAATGCAAAACTAACGGGAGTATTCGGTCTAAATAAAAACAGACAGCTATTTGCAACAGCTCACGTTGTAAAATATATTCTAAAAGGGGTATCGGGATACATACCTGAAAGTTGGAACCTATACTATGGTAAAGCATATCATTCAAATGCAGCAGTAATTGTAGGGCCAAGCTTATATGGCGATGATACTGTTGAATTAACACTTTCCGGTAGTGCAAATATGAGGCCTGTATCTATTTTTGAAAATGTTATTACAAACAGTCCTCTTAAAAGCCAGTTGGCCAAAGCGACTGTAATAGATACCCATGGATGTGCAGTTAAAGCATTTATGTCTCTGAAGAAGCCGTATAAGGATAATGTACTGTCTATAGGTGACAGTGCTGCTTTTGTCGAAGTTGAGGTACAGGGTGCCTTGATGTGCGGATACCATGCTGCAAAGGCTGTAAATAGTGAACTTGATGGTAAGAATGGCTTTGAAAATTATACTGATTGGTGGAATGAGTCTTTTGAATTTAACCGTGATGAATATCTTAAAGTTTCTCAAGGTTATGCATTAGTTCCCACATATACAGATGATGAACTGGATTACTTATTCTCTTTAGTGGAAGGGCAAACACTGGAGGGTACATATAGCCAATATAAAACCCCAAAGCTTATCTGGGATTCCATTTTGCAAAATCAGGAGCAGATTAAAACCGAAAGACCTGAAATATTCAACAAAATATTGAATATGAATCAATTGACACTATCGGGTACGTTCTAAAGTGAAAGGATAAATACATATATGAAAAATTTATTTGATTTAGTTGTGGTAGGTGCGGGTCCGGCAGGACTTATGACTGCAAAAACAGCAGCCGAAATGGGACTTAAAGTAGTAATTATTGAAAAAAAGCGTGACATCAGTAAAATACGGAGAGCTTGCTGTGCTCAGTTTGTTATGGATGATGGATATGAAAATGAATTCCTGCAAATACAGGATGGGAAAATATTGTTTACCAAAAACAATTTCGATGTTCCTTATACAGGCCGTTTAGTAGAAGTCATAAATAATTATCATTACTCGCCTAACGGACATAAAATACATTTTGCTCATCCCGATGGAAGACCATTTGCAATCAAGTTTGACAAAGGGCAGTTGCTTCAGAATTTGTGGGAGGATTGTGAGAGGTTGGGAGTAGAATTAAGGACGGAAACCTTGGCATATGGCGGCACAGATACGGGGGATTCTGTTAGATTAGAACTTAAATCCAAAGGAAACACTTCAACAATTGAGGCCAAAAAGTTGGTAATAGCTGAAGGCGCAAATGCAAAACTAACTGACATATTTGGTCTCAACAAAGGTAGAGGCTTATTTGGTACACCTTTTGTTTTGATATACACAATTGAAAAAACTTGCGGTTTTGAACCCGGGAGCTGGAACCAGTATTATGGAAGTGCATACCATCCTTATGGAGAAATAATTGTTGCCCCAAGTCTTGAAGGGGATGACACTATAGAATTGACGATTGTAGGGAACAAACAGTTATTGCCGGAAACATTTTATGAAGGCATTACAAAAAATAGTCCGCTAAGAGAGAATTTTGCAAACTCACATATTGTTGATAAACAAGGATGTTCACTTAGGTCTTACGCACCCCTTAAAAAACCTTACTTAGGTAACGTAATTACTATAGGTGATAGCGCAGCTCATATTGAGGTTATTGTACAGGGTGCTCTAATGTGCGGATACCATGCAGCCAGAGCAATAAAGGATGAGCTCCAGGGTAAAAATGGTTTTGAGGCGTATACCAGTTGGTGGAATGATGCTTTTGATTTTAATCGTGGTGAGTTCAACGATTTTATCAGTTTGTACGGCAGTTTGACTATGATGCCCAAATATACTGATGATGAGCTTGATTACTTGTTTTCATTGCTTGAAGGTAAAGTGCTTAACGGTGATTTTAGTCAGTTTGAAGTACCAAAGAAAGTCTGGAATTCCATATTAGAGTATAAGGAACAGATTGAGACGGAAAGACCTCAACTATTTAATAAAATAAAGAAAATCGACCTTCAAAAAGGATTAACGGACTAATTTTATTTTTATAAGATAGTCCATGAATTTTCTGAAAAAAATATTCCAGATGCTTGCGTAAACAAGCGAAAAGGAGAAAAAAATTAATAAGGTTAAAGGCACTGATAGCATACCGGATAAATCTGCAAAGGCTGGAATACCTACTACATAAGTTAAAAATATCATCCCAAGAGATAATGCTACGCTTGAAAATATTATAGAAATCACCATTCCCTTTCTGTAAAGTAATATTCCCATAACGATACCCAGCAGCCCGGTGGTAAAGAGTAGAATTATTGTCTCCTGTGCACTAACTATAATAAGAAGTAATGCTGAAGAAAAATAGACAGTGACACAAAGAGAAATATTACAAACAGCAGCTATTGCAATAGGCAGGGTGCTTAACGGACTTAAGGCCAGCCCGATTGCGGGTAAAAATACAGGTGCTGATTGGAATAGTACAGTTATTGCTGTCAATATTCCTCCAGTACAAATAAACCTGCCTATATTCATTTTTTTCAATTTATGTGCCTCCTATCATCATGGAACAATTTCAAAAACAGTACCTTGGTTAAAATCAGTTACATTCATAGAGCTATACACTCCCAGATATATTCTGGTTTGATTCGTATTAGCTCCCAGACTGGTATAATAAGCTGATTGAGCTCCAAAATTATAGTCCGTTTCAATAACACTAAAATCATTTAATTTACAATCCGATCTTGCCCTGGTATAAGCTAAAACTCCTCTAACCGGCGGTTGAGACCCTTCATCCCGGGCAAAATCGGTAAATACAACGCTTCCGGTTAAATCAGGGATTTCATTTCCCATATATGGCTGGACTCCCGTAAGTGCAGTTGCTCCGAACTTACCCGGTCGGGTATCTTTATGGAAATAACTAATCAGAGGTAAAATGCGATGAGTTGAAACCTTTACTGCATCACTATAATAGGCAATTGTTTCCTCATCCAAAGCCGGATTTCCAGAGCATTCTGTTATTATCGTTGTTGGAAAAGCACCTTCCCATCCTCTCCAGCCAAAGTTAATAAATCCTTCCGGGGTCGGGTCAGATTTTATTAAAGAAGTTTGAATAAGCTGAGGAACGGGTACCGGTATGTAATGAGTGAATGAAAATATTGACTCTACCAGATCTTGCCCTACAATTCCAACATGTTTGATATACCGGTCACGTAGCCTTTGAAATGAAATGCCTGTTATATTTCGGGTACCTTTAGCAATAACCGTAAGCATTTCTTGAATAGGCATAGGAAGTTCATTAAAACGAGTGACTACCGGCGGATTATTGATAAATGTATTCCTTGCTATATCAATTTCAATTATTTTGCCCGCGATTTCCAGATCATTCTGGCTTAAATTAAAGGGGTCATAACCAGAGCCTCCATCTCCAACTGTTAAAACAAGTTTACCGGTTTCAGGTGAAAAGTTTAAGCTATTTATGCCGTTATGATTAAAAAATGGCCTTCTAATATTAAGTAAAGTCCGGCGTTTTTGGGATTGTCCATTGGCTTGAAAAATCCATTCTTCAACTGTATCAATATGATCATAATTAACTTCTCTATTTATCCATTTTTGGTTTAAGGTTGTTGGGTCACAGGGGTTAGGCTTGAAAAACTCAGGGAGATCCTGTCTTGAAACCTCTGAACTGGGAAGGGCACCCGGACCTTGTGTTCCTACAACTGAATAATGAAGATAAAATAAACCGTTATAATTAAACTGAGGGTGAAATGCCAGTCCTATCAATCCACGTTCATCATATTTACCACCGGAAAAACCTAGCTTTATTATTCGTGGGCGAATATCTAAAAATGTTCGAAAAGCTCCGTTACCTTTGTAAAAGATTTCTCCTACCTGGGTCGCAATAAACAATCCTTCTATTGAGTCACCGGGTAGCATAGCAGTTTTTATAACAGTGGGTAAATTTATCTTACTGACAATAGGCCGTAAACCGACTTTAATTTTTTTCAAGTGATTTTACGCTCCTTATATCTTTTCCTTTTATAAGGTATGATTAGAATAGTTGTATTAGTACTATTAACCTATAGTATATACCATTCTAATATTGTATATACTTATTACACATTGTATAGACAATCTAAATATTGTAGTATATAATGAAATTAATGAAGGGAGGGTAAAACTTGAAAGCTATAATAAACGGGAAAATCATCACAGAAAATAATGTATTGGATAATGGAATACTACTGTATAGTGATAAGATTCTGGGACTAATAGAGAGTAAGACAGCTGGTGAGTTGCTTGAGAGCTGCCAAGAAGTAATTGATGCAAAAGGAAACTATGTTTCACCAGGGTTTATTGATATGCATATTCACGGATCAGGTGGATATGACATAATGGATGGAACGGAAGAGAGTTTAGCCGCAATAAGCAGTATTGTAGCTGGAAACGGAGTTACCGGTATTCTTGCAACAACTATGACAATGAATAGGGAAAAGATATATACCGCACTTGATAATATAAAAAATTTTATGGGAAAAGAAACACAAGGAGCAAAAATTCTAGGTGCACATTTAGAGGGGCCCTTTATAAATCAAAAATATAAGGGAGCACAAGCTGATGAATTCATAACAAAACCTGATTTTAGTTTTATAGAAAATTATGTTGATATTATAAAAATGATAACTTTAGCTCCTGAAATGGATGAAGATCATAAATTTATTAAAGAAGTAAAGGGAAAAACTAAAATTATTTTATCCATCGGACATTCAAATGCGGAATATGAACAAGCTTTAATGGCAATACAAAATGGAGTAAGTCATGCAACTCATACCTTTAATGCAATGACTCCTTTAAATCATAGAAATCCAGGTGTTGTTGGGGCTATTTTAAATTCAGGCATTTATTGCGAATTAATTGCAGATAAAATACATGTACATCCTGCTATATTTACAATATTGGCAAACATTAAAGGAATGGACAAGGTTATATTAATAACAGATTCAATGAGAGCCGGCTGCCTTCGTGACGGTATTTCAGAGTTGGGGGGACAAAAGGTTATTATTAAAAATAACACTGCAAGACTTGAAGACGGTACACTGGCAGGAAGTACATTAAGGTTGAATAAGGCAATTAAAAACTTTATGGATTGTACCGGAAAAGGAATATGTCAGGCTATCAAATTGGCTTCCTTAAATCCGGCAAAAGAGCTTGGTATTGAGAAAGATAGAGGTAGCCTTAAGGTTGGAAAGTATTCCGATATAGTGATTCTGGATGAGGAATTCAATATTTATAAAACTATTGTAGAAGGAAAAACAGTATACACATGTTAAACAACCACTAGGGGGACTTACAAATGAAAATAATTAAGGTTGACAACTATAGTGAAATGAGCAGGAAGGCTGCAAATATATTGGCAAGCCAAATTACTTTGAAATCCAACAGCGTTTTAGGACTAGCGACAGGTGATACTCCTTTAGGAATGTATAAAGAATTAGTAAACCTTTATAAGAAAAAAGAATTGGACTTTTCAGAAGTAAAAACATTTAATTTAGATGAATACTATGGACTTTCAATAAAGAATAGTCAAAGTTATTACTATTTTATGATGAATAATTTATTTAATCATATAAATATACTACCTGAAAATATAAACATACCGAACGGAAATACTGAGAATATCGACAAGGAATGTATAATATACGAAAATAAAATCACTGAAGCAGGTGGAATTGACATACAAGTACTTGGAATAGGTGTAAATGGACATATTGGATTTAATGAACCGGATGTTAATTTTGAAGCAAAAACACATTTGGTAACACTTGACAAAATGACAATAGAATCAAATTCCAGATTTTTTAACAATAAGAATGAAGTGCCGACAAAAGCTATAAGTATGGGAATAGGAACAATTATGAGCGCTAAGAAAATACTACTTCTGGCTGGTGGAGAATCGAAGGCTGATATTATTGCCAGAGCAGTAAGTGGAAAAATTACTCCGGAGGTTCCGGCCTCTATACTACAGCTTCATCAGGATGTTACGATAATTGTGGATAAGGATGCAGCTGCAAATCTATAGTAAATGGAGTGTAAATACAATAATGAATTCCGGAGGTAAAAAAATGAGTAAACTGGCTATAGGAATAGATATTGGAGGCACAAATATAAAAGCTGCTCTTATTGACAGTACAGGAAGCGTTTCAGATTTTTGTAAAATTCCTACTAATGCAAAGGAAGGTTTTAAAAAAACATTTATTTCAATACAAAACTTAATAAAAAGATATATTGATTCCGTCGGAAAGGACAATATAGTGGGTATTGGATGTGCTTGCACAGGCCAGGTTGACAGTGTTAGTGGAAAAGTTCTATACGCCGCAAGTACAATACCTGAATTATCAGGTTTTGAGCTGAAAAAGGAACTTATAGCATTTACCGGCCTCCCGGTTGAAGTTGAAAATGATGTAAATGCATGTGCGTTGGGGGAAAAATGGTTAGGTGCAGCAAGAGATGTTGAAGATTTTTTATGTATAACTCTAGGGACAGGCATTGGCGGTGCCATTTATAAAAATGGTGGTATTGAACACGGGTACAGAGGTGTAGCAGCCGAGTTTGGACATATGATCATTGATATGAATGGAGAACAATGTAACTGTGGCAATAAAGGCTGCTTTGAAAGATATGGTTCCGTTACGGCTCTGATTAAGCATTTCAAGGAAGAATTATTAAGTGGAAATAAGTCTATTGTCACAGATATGGTAAATGGACATACAGATAATATAAGCGGTGAGATTATTTATGCAGCAAAGTCTTCGGGCGACCCCCTTGCTACTAAAATTGTTAAAGAGTATAATGAGGCTATAATTTGTGGAACTGTATCACTTGTTCACATTTTTAATCCTGAAGCTGTAATTTTTGGAGGTGGGATAACCACTTTAGGGGATATATTTATAGAACCTATTGAGAAAGAATTGTTATCCAGACTGATGCCAGTGTTTAAAAAAGATTTGATAATCAGAAGGGCAGAATTGGGAGATAATGCTGCTATTTGCGGAATAGTAAGAGAACTATTTTAAACATGATTACAGGGGAGAGACATAAAAATGATATTTGATAATATTAGTAACTGTAAAAAATATGAAGCCCTTCATAGCGATTTTGAGAAAGCATTTAGCTTTTTAAAGAGAGCTGACTTAGATTCTTTAGCACCCGGTAGATACGAAATAGATGGAAACCACGTATATGCTTTTGTTCAGGAATATGAAACTAAGGATTTAGAAAATTCTGTATATGAAGCACATAGAAAATATATAGATATACAGTACATGATTGATGGTGTTGAAAATATGGGGTATTCCCAAATAGAAAAACTAAACGAGTTATCACCTTACAATGAGGAAAATGATTTCTTAACACTTTCAGGAAAACCCAGATTAATATTGTACAATCCAAAGGAATTCTTCATATTGTTTCCGGAAGATGCCCATATGCCAGGTATTTTACATGGGAAAAAGGAAAAAGTAAGAAAGGTAGTTGTAAAGGTAAGAGTTAGGTAATTTTATTTAAGTATGGGGGTATTTTAGTGGTAGATAAAAACTCATCAGTACCTATTTATGCTCAATTAGAAGAGTATATTAAAAAAAAGATAAAAGATAAAGTATATCTTCCGGGAGAATCCTTGCCAACTGAACGGGAGTTGACAGAGCTGTTTGGCGTTAGCAGGATGACTGTCAGACAAGCAGTTACAAATCTCGTTCATCAGGGAGTTTTATATAGAACCCCTGGTAAGGGAGCTTTTGTTTCAAAAGAAATTATAGAAAAAAAGCTTGAAATAGAGGGCTTTAGTGAAGATATGGAGAAACGAGGTTTTGCTCCAAGCAGCAAAATTTTATACTTTGAGAAGATTACACCTGATGGTCAGGTAGCTCAAATGCTTCAGTTATCAGAAAATGAACAGGTATATTTCATAAACAGGCTGCGTCTTGCTAACGACGAACCGATGGCAATTGAATATAGTTATCTGCCTGAGAAATATTTTCCCGATTTAATGAAATATAATTTGCAAAAATGTTCACTATATACACTGATGAAACAAGAGTACCATGCTGACTTTAGTTATATGAAGCAGAATATTAAGGCGGTTACTATAAGTAAAAAAGAAGCAGAGCTTTTATTAAATAAAAGCAGGGGCTATGGACTTCTTTCATTAAGAACGATTTTTAATGAGGATGATATCCCTATTGAATACGCCAAAACTATTTACAATCCTGATAGATATACTTTTAACCTGATGATATATAATAAAAGTGCTAAGTAGATAATAGATATAGATATATGCGACAAAGGGCTGTTGCCCAATGAATAAATTATTCATTGGGTGGCAATCCTTTTTTTGTTTTCAAATAAACACTTCCCAAAATAATACAGTATATACAAATTAAAAATTGTATATACAAAATGTAAGATTGTATAGACAAAATGCATTTGCGGTGCTATAATGATTTCAGAAGCAAGGAATCAACAAATTAGCTAATGGAGCTAGGGTATAGTGTTTTTAACATTATATTAGGGGGTAGCAAAATGAGAAATTGGAATCAGACACTTAATCAAATTAGAGGGGGAATGATAGTATCTTGTCAAGCTTTGGAGCATGAACCTCTTCATAGCTCAACAATAATGATGCGTATGGCTAAAGCAGCACAGATGGGTGGCGCTTTAGGAATCAGAGCAAATTCTCCTCAGGATTGTTCAGAGATTAAGAAAAACGTTGACCTGCCTTTGATTGCTATATATAAGAAAGTGTACGGGCAAAGTGATGTTTTTATTACTCCTACAATTGAAGAGGTAAAAAGTTTGTTACCTGTAAATGCTGAAATTATAGCAGTGGATGCAACTAAAAGACCAAGACCGGATGGGAAAACTCTGGAAGAATTCACAAATGAAATCAGAAAGATATATGATGGTCTTCTCATGGCAGACATATCAGATTATGAAGAAGCAATAGAAGCTGAAAGATTGGGCTTTGATCTCGTATCTACTACATTAAGCAGCTATACAGACTATACCAAGGATAGGGAGAAACCTGATATTACACTGATAGAGGATTTAGTAAAAGTATTAAAGATACCCGTTATTGCGGAGGGAAATGTTGAGACTCCGGAACTGGCCGCAAAATGTATCGAAGCAGGGGCATGGGCTGTAGTGACAGGCGGGGCTATAACAAGGCCACAACTGATTACAAAGAAGTTCGTAGATTCAATAAAGGCTGTAAAAAGTTAAAACGGTATTATTTGAACAAAATAATATATACTAATGAATTTGAGGAGGATAACAATGAAAACAAAAAAGGTTTTAGTATCATTAGTGGCTATCTCAATGATTGCAGGTATGTTTGCAGGTTGCGGTAAATCTACAACAGAGTCCACTACATCTACTTCATCAGCCCCTTCCACAACTGCAAAAGCAGAATCAGTTGAAATTACTTGGTGGGATTATCCTAACTTTCAGTCTGGTACTGCAGGGGATTACGAGAAAAAGCTGGTAGAAAGTTTCAACAAGAAGTATCCAAATATTAAAGTTAATGTAGAAATGATCGATTTCGCCAGTGGACCACAGAAGGTTAACACTGCAATAGCTTCTAACTCAGCTCCTGATTTGATTTTTGATTATCCTGGTAGAATTATTGATTATGCCAGAAATGGTGTAATGGCGGAATTAGATGATCTATTTACTGATTCTTTTAAAAGCGATGTATCTGAAAAAATATTAAATGCTTCTAAACTAGACGATAAATTTTACATGTACCCAATAAATACAGCTCCAAATATGATGGCATTTAATAAAACTATGCTTGATAAAGCTGGTTTAACAAATATGCTTCCTCTAAATAAAGAAGATAGATTGTGGACAGTTAGCGAGTTTGAAGCATTGTTGAAGGCAATAAAAGAAAAAATACCAACCTTGACAGCACCAACTGCTATTTTTGCCAAGTCAAGTGCCGGAGATCAGGGAACCAGAGCTTGGATATCCAATATGGGTGGTGTTTCTACTATAGCACCTGACTTATCAAAATATACTATAAATGATCCAAAAGATGTTGCTGCTCTTCAATGGATAGTTGACAGCGTTAAATCAGGGTTGATATTAAAAGGTGGAGAAGCACTTGCATCAAATGATGTAGTTGATATGTACCTAGCCGAAAAGATTGCCTGCGTTCCTCTGTATAACAAAACATTACTTGCATCAAGTGCTGCTAAGAAAACATCAAATTTTGAAGAAGTATTTATTCCTTACCCAACTCCAGATGCATCAGTTAAGCCTCAGTTTGAAGCATTTATAGGAGGTTTCGGAGTATTCAACAATAATGATGCCAAAAAAGTTGAAGCAGCTAAGAAGCTTGTGGATTTTATAGCTAATGACCAGGAAACAGCAAAAGAAACCTTAAAGCAGACAGGAAGTTTTTCTGTAAGATCATCATTCTCAGGTTTATATGATGATGCTGAATCAAAGTACTGTGAAAGCATGATTAAATATCTGGGAACATATTACAATCAGGTTCAGGGTTTTGCTGAAATGAGAACATATTACTTCCCAGTTTTACAGAATGTATTATTAGGAACACAATCACCAAAAGATGGTTTGGACGAATTTGTTAAAAAAGCAAATGAAACTTTAGTTAAAAAATAATAATAGTTTTCCATCCATATGGGGCATTTATATGCTCCATATGGATACAATAAAGACGTGAACAGACATAAAAGCAGTATTCATAAACGGGGGGGTTCGCATGGAAAATATACGCAAAGGCAACAACCTATCTGTTAAAAGAAGAATAAATAAAGCTAACCTAAGAGAATGGACTACAGCATATTTGTTTCTTGTTCCTATGTTGGTTTTCTTTATAGGTTTTGTTGTTTATCCAATGCTTAAAGGTATTTATATAAGTTTCTTTGATTATTCACTTAGAAATTTCAAATTCGTTGGTTTAGATAATTATATTTCCTTAATAAACGATAAAATATTTATAAAATCTTTGTTAAATACGTTAATTTTAGTTGTAGGTAATGTGCCGGTTGTAATTCTTATTTCATTATTTGTTTCGGCTAATATTTACAAAAAGTCTTCGGTTGTGAGGTCGTTATTTAGAGGAATTTTTTATCTCCCTACAGTATGTTCAGTTGTAAGTATTACAGTTGTTTGGGGATGGATTTATCATCCAAACTTTGGTATATTGAATTACATTACTTCCTTATTTGGATTTCAACCTATCGGTTGGCTGGGTGACCCCAAATATGCACTTGGTTGCATGGTTGCAGTTCTTGTTACCTTATCAGTAGGACAGCCTATAATTCTTTATGTTGCGGCTCTGGGCAATGTGCCTGAATCATATCTTGAAGCTGCAGAAATTGACGGAGCAAAACCTTGGCAGGTATTTAAGAACATTACATGGCCTTTATTAATGCCGACAACATTATATATTATAATAATAACCACCATTAACTCTTTCCAATGTTTCTCAATAATTCAACTTTTAACTGCAGGTGGTCCATCTTATGCAACATCCACGGTAATGTATATGGTTTATGAAAGAGCGTTTACTTTGAATAAATACGGACTATCATCCGCAATGGGAGTTGTACTTGCAATCGTTATAATGATTATTTCAATAATTCAATTCAAATTCTTTGGCGATGAAGTTGATTATTAAGATAGGGGGGGAGAACTGATGAAATTTTTTAAAAAATACACTTTACGTGAAAATATATTTATGGCATTAGTTGTATTATTATCTGTAGTATTTATGTTTCCGTTCTACTGGATTGCAACAGGCGCTTTTAAACCACAGAATGTAACAGTTCAGATACCGCCACAATGGTGGCCCAAAAATCCTACCCTACAAAACTTTAAGCAGTTATCAGAGTCGCCTTTGTTCCACTGGACAATGAATAGTTTCATAATTGCTTTAGGTACAATGCTTATAGTTTGTACAGTCGCAACAATGGCAGGTTTTGTTTTAGCAAAGAAGGTTTTTCCGGGCAGGAACCTGATATTCTGGTCATTAATTGTCGCTATGGCACTTCCTAAACAAGTCGTTATGATACCTTTGTTTACAATTCTATCAAAATTGGATTGGATAAACACTTATCAAGCTCTGATATTCCCTGCAGCAGGTTGGCCTTTCGGTGTATTCCTTATGAAACAGTTCTCACAGGGTATTCCGGGAGAATTACTGGAAGCAGCTAAGATTGACGGATGTACTGAAATAAGAAGCTTCTGGAGTATTGTAATTCCTATGGTAAAACCGGGAATTGGTGCTCTTGCAATATTCACATTTATAAATGCTTGGAATGATTACTTCATGCAATTAATTATTATAAGAAGCGAAAAGATGATGACGTTACCTTTAGGAGTAGCACTGCTTCAACAGGAATTTACTACGAATTATGGTGTTATAATGGCTGGAGCAGCTTTGGCATCACTTCCTATGATAATAGTATTTATAGTTTTCCAGAAGTATTTTACTCAAGGTATAACAATGGGAGCCGTAAAAGGATAAAAATATAAAGGAAGGTACAATACAATGAATTATAATAAAGAAGACTTAAAAGGAATATTTATAGCATTCTATGCTTGCTTTGACAAGGAAAATAACATTAGCAAAGAGACAACAAAAAAGTTGGCAAGATTCTATGCCGATAAAGGTGTAAAAGGCTTATATGTCGGGGGAAGTTCCGGTGAAGGCTTTCTTCTTACAGTAGATGAAAGAAAGCAAATGCTTGAGGCAGTTATGGAAGAGGTAGGACAGGAACTTAAAATCATCGTTCATGTAGGTGCAGCAGCAACAAGAGACAGCATTGAACTTTCAAAGCATGCCGAAAAGGTAGGTGCATATGCACTTTCAGCAGTACCTAGCGTGTATTATGGTTTACCTGAAAGAAGTATAGAATTGCATTGGAAAAATATAATGGATAGTGCAGACCTTCCCTTTATAATATACAATATTCCTCAAACAACAGGATATAGCTTATCAAATAATCTATTGAAAAAAATGCTGACCTACCCAAAGGTTGTAGGAATTAAAAACAGCAGTATGAGTACGTTCGACATTCAGAGGTTTAAAGCAATTGGCGGAGAGGACCTTTTAGTGTTCAACGGTCCTGATGAACAATATATTTCAGGAAGGATAATGGGAGCTGATTCAGGTATTGGCGGTACGTACGGTGTAATGCCGGAGTTGTTCTTAAAGGCTGAAAAGTATTTTTCAAGCGGCAATATTAAAAAAGCTCAGGAATTGCAATTTGTAATTAATGATATAATAGTTGATTTACTTTCCTTCCCATCACTTTACGGTGCTGCAAAAGAAATTGTAAAGATGAGAGGTATAGATATCGGAACTACAAGACTTCCTTTGGAACCTGTAGATGAGCAAGACATGCCTAAGATTAAAGCTTTATATGAAAAGATAATGAATGCAATTGCAAAATCTACACTTTAATTAATGGCAACAAATACTGGAGATATAAGGACGGATTAACATGAATAGGAAAAAAATAGTCTGCTTCGGTGATTCAAACACATGGGGATATAATGCAGATACGGATGGCCGTTTCGACGATGATGTCCGTTGGACGGGTGTTTTAGCTAATGAGTTAGGAAATGATTATTGCATTGCTGAAGAAGGCCTGAACGGGCGTACAACTGTGTTCGAAGATCCTTTGAATGAAGGTCTGAGCGGAATTAAGCATTTGTTTCCAACGATTATGTCTCAATCACCTATGGATTTGCTTATAATAATGCTGGGTACAAATGACACAAAACAAAGGTTTTCCGCTTCACCTCAAAATATTGCTGATGGTGTAGACCGTCTCGTAAAAAAAGCTGTCATATCAAATGTATGGCGGAAAGAACCTAAGATTCTGATAATTGCTCCAATCATTATAGATGAAAAATGCTATTCCTCACATGTAGCCGGAGGAATGGGTGTTCTATGTGTAGAAAAATCACAAGAATTACCTGCACTAATGATGAAATGTGCTCAAATAAATAATTGCGAATTTATGGATTGTAATGACTATTCAAAAGTAAATGAAATAGACTATATGCACCTTGATGCTGAAAGTCATAAAGTTTTCGGCAAAGCAGTGGCTGAAAAAGTTAAACAAATACTATAATAACCCCCCAAAAAATATATATTATTACATCCTTTGGTGCTATTATAAAATTGTAGGAATGTTCCAATATAGAACATTCTTGCATTTTTGTAATAGTATTTTTTTTATGTACAATAGGGTGGAATCAATGAAAAAAAAGCTCAAATTTATTGTCAGTTTTGCAAAACCATATAAATATAAATTTATCATCATACTGCTGGTAATAATAGCAACTACATATTTAGGTATGACTTATCCTTATTTGTTCGGTAAAATGGTTGATTCATTGTATTACCAGGAAAAAATGTCAAACTTTATTTCATTGTTAGTAGTGTACTTTGTCATTTTTCTTCTTAATCAGATTTTGCATTTTACCCTGGATATGGTGACAGCCAAAACCCGCACCGGTTTTTTATATGATATAAAGCGATTTATTTTTAACAAGGTGTTGTCGTACAAAGGCTCCACATTGTCCAACCTGAAATCAGGAGACATCATTTACCGTATGAACAATGATACCGATGAAGTAATGAATTTTATATACTCAGATATATTTTATGGAATCTCTGCAGCTCTTGATCTTATTCTCTGTTTAGTGGCTACTGCCATCATAAATGTTCAGTTAGCCGGTGTTTCACTATTACTTGCTGTACTGACATTTTTACTGGGCAAATATTTTTCAAGGCTTGTAAAGCCCATACAAAAAAAACTTGCCAGCTCTCTTTCTGACAACGAAGCATGGTTGTTTGAGATACTACACTGCATGCGTGATATCAGACTACTTTCAGCCACAAAAAATGCTGTGAAGAGATATTTAAAAAACGATATAACTGCAGTGAGACTAAGTGTAAAACAAGCAAAATATGAGACAGTGTCTGACAGAAGTAATTCCGGAATGCAGGTATTGTGTACCGTGTGTATTTATACGATTTCGGCTGTTTTCATATTCAACGGTTACTTGACTTTGGGAGGTATGATTGCATGTCTTGATTATTTTCAGAGAATAGTACTTATGCTCAATCGAATCAGCAGAAGATTTATTACCATCCCTAACAGGTTGGTTGCCATAGAGCGAATAATGGACATTGAAAATATTGAATCTGAGGAATACAGAAATGATTTACCGGCCCGTGAGATTCAAAATGGCAATATAAAAATAAAGAACGTCAGCTTTTCGTATGATAAAAAAGAGGTTCTTAAGAATGTATCATTAGAAATAAAACCGGGAGAACGCATGGCTCTGGTTGGGGGCAGCGGTGCCGGAAAAAGTACTCTGGCTCATTTAATATGCAGATTGTACGATTGTGACGAGGGCAGCATAGAAATTGACGGCTTTAATATCAAGGACTATAACCTGCATGATTTGAGAAGTCAGATTGGCATAGCACATCAGGAGGTTATTCTCTTTCATAACACAATAAGGTATAATCTGATATTCTTAAACGTGGATAATCGTGATGACGAAATATGGTCTATATTGGAACTTGTGAAACTAAAAGAATATGTACAAAGCCTGCCTAATGGCTTGGACACTGTGCTGGACGCATCTGTAAGGTCCCCATCGGGAGGACAGAAGCAAAGGATAATAATTGCAAGATTATTCCTGAAAAATGCACCAATAATTATATTTGACGAATCAACTTCTTCTCTGGACAGAGAAACAGAAAACAGTATAGTAGAAGCTTGGAACAGCTTGCTAAAAGGTCGTACTGTGCTGATTATCGCACACCGGTTATCAACCATTATAAACTCAGACCGGGTGGCATGTCTGGAAAACGGACATATTGCAGGTTGTGACAAACATAATGAACTTTTGAAGAACTGCGGAGAATACAATCGGCTGTTCTGTAATCAACATAATAAAGATATTTTTGATAGGGAGGCCGTTGCCAATGAATCCAACTAAAAGCAGACGGCTGCATATATTCCGGGAACTGCTGCCATTTGTAAGGAATAACAAGTCTACGTCCGTTTATATAATAATATTCAAGTTTTTATCTACCATAGTGCTGCTGGTTACACCATTAGTTTACCGATATTTCATAAATGATGTAATTATGGACAATAAACTTAGTAACCTATTGTTTGTGATTTTAGGCTACTTAGGTTTGTACGGATTTCAATCAGTATTTACGGTTGCATTTACTTTCTTTGAAAACAAATTCAAGAATTTACTTAGAGTAAACATAAAGAAAAAGCTTCTAACGGTATATGCAAATATAAAAATGAAAGAATTTCAGAGGTACGGGAAAGGCGACTTGAGAAATATAGTAGAGGAAGATACAAAGAAACTGGAAGTTTTCTTTAGTAAAAACTGTGTCAATTTTGTTTTCTCCATATTCTACATAGTCATGCTGAATGTTGTCATGTTTACTTTGGATTGGCACATGGCCGTATTTGGTTTACTGATGATACTTTTGTCATTTTTTATAACCAAATTCATTGGCGGAAAACTAAAACATGTTTCAGGTAAGTACCGCCAGAACATAGGTGAGTTTGAAGGACTTATTCATCGTTCTTTGCAAAATTGGAAAGAAATAAAGTTAAACAATCTGGAAAAACAGGAAGAAGAGGAGCTTGCATCAAAGTGGAAACATATTTCGGGGCTAATTATGAAGCAAACCTTTTACAACTATCTCACCGTTGCCTTAAACGTGCTGAATCTTTTGGTAATTACCAGGGTAAGTTTATACTTTTTCGGTGGAATCCTCATATATCAAAAGCTTATCAATGTTGCTACAATGCTTGTGTTTATTAATTATTACGATCAATTGAATAATGAAACCACAAAGCTTACCGATTCCATTATCCAGTTTAAAAATGATGAGCCACAGTTGGAACGAATTATAAACATGATGAAAGCAGAAGTTAAGATAAAACCCAATAGAAAGTTGGTTGGTGATATTGTACTGGATAAAGTGAGTTTTAGTTATCCTGAATCACAGAATATAGTGTTGGATAAGGTTAGTGTGGTTATACCCCAAAATAGCCACGTTGCCATTGTAGGTGCAAGTGGAAGCGGAAAATCAACACTGGCTAAATTGTTGTTAGGGTTATTTGAGCCAAAGGAAGGGAGTATCTTCATTGGCTACGTCAATATCCATTCTGTATCGGAAGTATCGCTGAGACACACCATAAGCGCAGTTATGCAGGACCCCTTATTTTTCAATATATCAATAGCTGACAATCTACTCCTTGTAAAGGGAAATGCTACAATAAAAGAAATAGAGCATGTTTGCCGCCTTGCAAACATACATGATTTTATACAAAGTACACCTGACAAGTATAATACAATAATCGGTGAGCGTGGCATCAAATTATCAGGCGGTCAGTTACAAAGGCTAGCTATTGCCAGAACGCTGTTGGCAGACCCGGATATCATTATTTTTGATGAAGCTACTTCGTCACTGGACAGTGAAAATGAACAAGGGATTTTGCAGGCTATTCATCACATTTCAAAAAATAAAACAATCATCACTATTGCGCACCGATTGGTTACTATTATGGAGTCAGACTACATAATAATGCTTAAAAATGGTCAGATAATAGCCCAAGGAGATTCGAAAAAAATAATACAACAAAACGAAGATATTTCTTCACTATTTCAAATTAAAAACTAGTTGATAGAATTGACTCTATTGTTTAAAATTGTAAAATGCAATATTTATAAATCTAAACACGGAAAGGATATGATATACATTGAATAATAAAATGACAACAAGAACCAAGCAGGCAATTGCATCAAAAAATAAAATATATAAGTGCGGAGAAAAGCTAATTCAGAAATATGGCTTTGATGCTGTAACAGTAGAACAGATTGCAAAAAAAGCCGGTGTATCGGTAGGTACATACTATTATTATTATGAATCTAAAATGGATCTTTTAAGAGAGGCATTCAATAAGGCTGATAAGTATTTCCTGGAAGAAGTAGAAGCTAAATTAACCGAAACAGTATGCAAAAAACGAATATTGGAGTTTTTTGACATTTATGCAGACTATACTTTGAAAGATGGAATTGATGTGATAAAAAAGTTTTATACGTCAGAAAACAAAATGTTTATTGTTGATGGTAGGGGTATGCAGAATGTTTTGACAAATATTATTAGAGCCGGTCAAATTAATAAGGAAATAAGCAATGATTCAGCCCCGGAAACTTTGACAAAGATGCTTTTTGTTGTTGCAAGAGGTATCATATTTGATTGGTGTTTATACGATGGGAAAACTGATTTGAAAGTGGAAATGAAGGAAATTATGGAAATAATGACAAAACAGATATAGAAGAATATCCAATTACTAATACTTATAGCTTCAAACACCAATTTATACTTTATTTTCCATAACTGTTATGATATTATTTACCTAATGGATTCACCGAATGTATTCAGTGAAGCTTCAAAAAACATGTTCTGGATATTTTAAGGGGATTCAAAGTTCACTATCGTACATAACGATAGACATATTAAGGAGGAGATTAATATGAAAAAATCCAATTTTATCACTTTCCTGTTGTTGGCCGCATTAATTACATTGTGTTTACCAACAACTTCATTTGCCGCTGATACCGGTAAAATAACAGGAAGTGAAGTCCTTGTAATCGGAGACTCATTTTTAGCATTGTCTCATGATATTACAACTAGACTTGTACAAAATGCAAAGAACGATGGGGTTCTGGGCTCAACCGACAACTTCAGAGATCTCTCGGTAAGCGGAACTATGTTGAACGGTGGAATATCCCCAAATATTCCCACACAGTATCAGAATGGTGTAAATGCAGGTACTGTAAAATACGTAATAATGGATGGCGGCGGAAATGACTGCTTAGGCGGTAGCGTTGATGGTGCAGTTACGGCTGCAAAAAGTTTATTTCAGCAGATGGCTAAAAGCGGAACTGTAAAAGTATTTTATCTGTTTTACCCGGATGCTCAAGGAGGATTGTCTAGTACGTTAAATCCAAAACTTAACACTCTCAGACCTCAGATTCAGAGTATTGTAACTGGTTCAACATCACCAAAAGGATACTTCCTTGATTTAAGACCAACCTTTGAAGGAAAATATTCCTCATACATTTTGTCTGACGGAATTCATCCAACATTGGCAGGAAGCAATGCAGCAGCAGATGCTATATGGGCAGAAATGAAAAAAGTAGGTTTCTTCGGAAGCACTACACCAACACAAAAAGTCGGAGATTGTAACAATGACGGAAATATCGATGCTATAGACTTTTCACTATTAAAACAGTATATAATGAATGGTGGAAGTACATACAATAGTTATATGGATCTTAACGCTGATAATACAATAAATGCATTAGATTTTGCAATTATGAAAAAGTACTTGCTAGGAATGGTAAGTACACTCCCTGCTGTGTAAAGTTAGGGTTTAAAAAAAAAGCTACAATTGAGGAATTTACTTAGACGTGGAAGTTATACTTTCACGTCTTTTTTATTACAAATATATGTGATTCTGCGTTATTATAGTACTATAGAAGGCAGGCTTGAATAGTTCAAGAGAGAGGTGTTGAAAGTGAATTTGGAAACTGAAAGATTAATTTTACGTCCTTGGGAAGAAAGTGATGCTCAAGAATTATATAAATATGCAAAAGACCCGAGAGTAGGGCCTGCTGCAGGATGGCCGGTTCATACCAGCGTTGAAAACAGCCGTCAGATTATCAGGGATGTCCTATCGGCAGACGGTACTTTTGCAGTTGTATTAAAAGATAATAAGGGCGTTGTTGGAAGTGCAGGTCTCATGATCGGAGAAAATAGTAATCTTGGATTAGAAAAAGATGAAGGCGAAATTGGCTATTGGATAGGTGTACCTTATTGGGGGCAAGGGCTGATTCCCGAAGCGGTAGTTGAACTAATGAGATATGGTTTTGAAGACATTAATCTAAAAACTATTTGGTGTGGATATTTCGACGGGAACGAAAAATCAAAACGTGTTCAAGAAAAATGTGGTTTTCTATATCATCATACGGAGAAAGATAAAGAATGGCCCCTTACTAATGATATAAAAACACTTCATGTTACAAACATTTCAAAAGTCCAGTGGAAGGAGCTTTTCTCTGAAAGGTAGCCATAATACAAAATTTGGTATATAATCCTTTTACAGGAGGCGGATTCGTTGAGATTTATAAATAAGTGGTCATATTCTTGTGCAAAGGGTTTAGCAAGTGTTCTTGAAGAGAGTCACCAGAAGAATGCTGAATATTATTTCGGCTTTCAAGTAGCTATCGGCAGTATTGTAAAAACTGCCTTATTAGTAGCTGTTTCAACGATTTTGGGAGTACTGGTTCCTACACTGATAGTATCCATATCCTTTGCATTACTGCGAAAGGTGGCTGGAGGGTATCATATGGATACGTATGGTAAATGCTTATTAGTGTCAATAGGATTTTTTGTTGCAGCAGCACTGATTGCAAAGCATACAAATCGCTATTGGAGTATCACGTGGTTGGTAATCCTGATTACCTTAACATTTACCATAGGTTTATATATATTAAAAAAATACGCACCAAAGGATACTCCCAATAGGCTGATTACAGACCCCAAAGAGAAAAACAAATTTAAGGTATTATCTATTGTATATATCTGTGTATGGCTAATAGTAGTTACAGTATTAACTGTTCAGGGATTGAATATGTATACTCTTTTATTATGCTTTGGTGTTTTACAGGAAATATTTGCAATAACACCTACAGGGCATAAATTTTTTGACTTAATAAAGTATGGGTTGGAGACAAAAGGAAATTAATTATCAAACTTAGACCGTGACTCATGAAGTTGTCGAAATATACAACTTTTATGGGCTTGTTCGGTCTTTTTCTGGTTGTATTTACTTTCAAAACATAATGTCATAAAATAGAAATATTGAAAAAAACTGTAGGAGATGTATTATATATGGTAATGAATTTGTATATTCTACTTTTAGTATCATTGCCCGAAGCATTTTTAAATTTAATAATAGCTTTACTTATCGCCGGAAAAAAAGAAAACTTAAAAATAAATAGTCGGAATATTTTGAAGTTTGCAACTGCTATAATATTAATGCTTACCTCATCATGGGTTATCCGACCTATATCGCCTAATATTGTAACAAGTGTTACATTGCATGTTATTGCATACTCACTGATATTTATTGTACTTTATAGGATGAAGCCAACATATGCCTTACTTGGGACATCATTTTTTATGTTACTACTGACTGTAATAGAAGTCTTATACATGCCGTATGTAATTACATATGCTTTCAAAGGAATGGTAAATTATCAAAGTGCATATCACTTGTATGTTTTACTCTCCTTACCACAACGAATTGGTCAGGTGATAGTTACAATATTTTTGTGGAAATATGAAATTTTATTGGCCACACGAATTAATCACCGATTTCACAGATTGTTTGTAGCAGTATTTATACTACTATTGTTTGGAGAACAATTGCTCTATTTTGTATTTGTTACCGTTTTTGATAAGTTACAGTTGGTTTATCAAATTACATTTTCTTTATCGATGCTTGTAGTGTTTTTATCACTCAATATATTGATGTTTAAACTAATTTATATGGTAATAGGAAATTTAGTAGTAAACTCATTTAATAAATATAAGGATTTTGAAGATGATGTCATATATGCTTTAGGTGAAATCCGCAATTTATTAACCAAAAATCAAGTTGATGAGGCAATTAAACTTATAAACTATCTTAATGAATAAGCATTAAAGCGGAGAGGAGGGTAACATTATGAAGTCAAAAATCAAACTTTTGCTAGCACCTTTGTCAATAATAATTACACTTCTTGCGTTATCAGGTATAAGCTCAGCATGTTGTACATCCTTTTATCAGCCAAAAGCACCAAAGCATTTGACTGCACGCAGAAGTCATTAATGATTTACCAGAACCATGCATTTAGCATAACAAAAACACCTTATTAATTATTTAAGGTGTTTTTGTTTTTTTGCTTTTTTTATAAGCTTATTTATAGGCTCTTCGAATGAATTAATATCTATATTTGAATCCTTCATCCTTACTGCCAACTGAAGATAAGGGATAAAATCCTGATTCATCAAATACTTTTCAAAGGCGTATAGTTCAGGACTGTAAGGTTTTCTTTTGCCAAGGGCCACGTTTTCCATATGATCAGTAATTCCTAACATATAGTCAGAGGATACATTAAAATGTTTCGAAAATAGTACCAGCGCATCCGGATCTGGCTCTCTTTCACCCAGCTCATATTTTGAAATAGCTTCTCTGCTTTTACCTAAAGCTTGCCCTAATTCTTTTTGGGATTGTCCTTTAACATTGCGTAAACTTTTAATTCTCTCTGGCAGAACATGCATACTAATCACCTCAAGTCATTATTATAAATATTCATACCATTTTATGCAATATTTTTTATTTATCGACAAATATATCCTACAGGTAACTGTAATATATTATAAATACTTACAAAATAAGGTTGACTATTTAAAGTGTCGGTAATATAATTAGATGGTACGAAGTGTACCAACTTTAAATGGGCATAAACGACAAACTATCATAAAAAGCACTTTATTTTAAATAAGTTAAGGTTGGTACACTTTCTTTATTTTAAGTTTATTTTTGTTGGTTAATAATTTTATTTATTAATTTTTCAAATTGCTTTATTTCTATATTTGAATCTTTCATCCCCATTGCAAGCTGTAAATATGGAATGAATTTTTCATCTTTAAGATATTTTTCAAAGGCGTATAATTCCGGACTGTACGGTTTTTTTTCGTCAGTTGACATGTTTTCCGTTTGTTCACTAATTCCCAATAAATAATCCGAAGAAACATTAAAGTGTTTTGCAAAAAGTACAATGGCTTCGGGATCAGGTTCTCTTTCACCCAGCTCATATTTTGAAACAGTTTCTCTACTTTTACCTAAAGCTTTACCTACTTCGTTTTGGGATTGTCGTTTAACACTGCGTAATTTTTTAACTCTCTCTGAAAGAACGGACATTTAATCACCTCAATGAATAATTATATGTTATAGCAGTTGAAGAACGCAATATTAATTATTGAACTACAACTTCTGTCCAGTTTGAATTTATTTACTGAATACATTATAATAATTGGTACAAACTGTACAGACTTTTTACATAACCAAATACAAAATAATGGTAAATATGTTGACGAACCAAGGTTATTCATATATAATTTGTTGTGGTACTAATTGTACCATAATATAATACCAATAAAGAGAAAAGGTATTCTATGTTAGATAAATGGAGGAACAGTAAAGGTGAAAACAGGAGGGAAAATTTCAGATAAAGAAATAATATGCCCTTAATAAGGATTTTAATGCTAATATAATAAAAAATTTGCCGCCTGAGATAAAAACCCACAAGAATAAATAGATGGTTATACATGTTATTTTCATTAGAGAGGTTTTGTTTTAAGTAGGTGGCACTAAAGATACTCTATACTCTGCACTCTTCCATTTTAACAAACCTCCTGCTTTTTGACACTCGCCAATGGGTGTCTTTTTTTATTAATTGTTTAACAACAGACTAACAATAAACATAGTATATTTATAGGATTTAACCCAATTTGAGGTTTAAAATATGAATAATAGTTGCAGCAACAAATTTTTTTCACTAAGTCCCAGTGAACTTACTTTACTTGCTACAGTAATATCAATTGCTGTCTCAGAAGAATTGGACAACTGTCAGCGCAGTGTATTTGGAAATTTTCTGTTATCTCTAGCACAGAATATTTTGACCTTTGATTCCCAGGCTAGTTGCCTTCAAGAGCAAAATAAATAGAAAACACATTCCGGAGTTTACTTGTATTATAAAGGTTGATAAAATATCAATAATGATATATTTTATGTAATTTTGTAGGAGGTTCTTTTTATGAAGTTTGGCCAAATGAAAGTTCTTATTACAATGGTGACATTAATACTTGCGGGCATATTTATATTATTTGTAGGAAGTGTCAACGTTTCAATTTCGAATAATTTTGTTAGTGTCAAAGGTACTTTTGTAAGTGGAACGACTATTCCCCTAAAAGAAATTACTTCTATTGAGTATGTTGATAGTTTAGATATCGGATCAAGGCAATTTGGAATGGGAACTTTTAAAATGGCTTCCGGCACGTATCAAAATGAAAGATTTGGCAGCTACAAGTTATATTCATATTCTAAAGTAAATGCTTTTGTAATAATACACTACGGTGATAAAATACTTGTATTTAATCAGTCTAATGTAGAAAAGACTAAGAAGCTTTATAACCAACTTAAACAAATTAAGGCAGAGTAAATATAAATGAAACTGAAGAAATATTCGAAGGGAAAAGGTGAGTAGTTTATATACATTGACAAATATCGATTTGACTAATATAATATTGTCATATCGAATATTTTAGATGTGAGGTGTAAAGTGATACATAACGAATACGAAAAAAATGCAAGAGTTTTTAAAGCCTTTTGTGATGAAAATCGCCTTATGATTCTGGAATTACTTCAGACAGGTGAAAAATGTGCCTGTAAACTGTTGGAGAATTTGAAAATTAGTCAGTCCACTTTATCCCATCATATGAAGATATTATGTGATTCAGGTGTTGTAAATGCAAGAAAAGAAGGAAAATGGACTCACTACTCCTTAAGCGAAGAAGGTAGTGCCTACGCTAAAGAACTGCTTGGTAAAATTACAGAAATATACACAGCCATCAGGTGATGGCTTTATTAAAAATTGATATATCGATAAAAATAGATATATTCGCGAAAGGGAGATATGTATGGAGGTTTTAAAAGGAATAGGCGTTTTTTTGCAGAATCAGGTGCTTGGAATGAATTGGCTTAACACACTTATACACAATTTACTTTCATTCTTGGGACTTGATATGTCCGGAAGGCTTGGAGGTAGTATTCAGTTTTTTATATACGATGTAATAAAAATTACAATATTACTATGTTTGCTTATTTTTATTATTTCATATATTCAGAGCTATTTTCCGCCGGAACGGAGTAAGAAAATATTGACCCGCTTCCGTGGAATCGGAGCAAATACGATAGCGGCACTTTTGGGAACTATTACACCTTTTTGTTCCTGTTCGTCAATTCCGCTGTTTATAGGATTTACCAGTGCAGGACTGCCATTGGGGTTAACGTTCTCATTTCTAATCTCTTCTCCTATGGTAGACCTTGGTTCACTAGTAATCTTAATGAGCATTTTTGGTCCAAAGGTAGCTGTTGTTTATGTAATACTTGGTCTCATTATTGCAGTTGCAGGTGGTACAATTATTGGGAAAATGAATATGGAAAAGTATGTAGAGGATTTTATACTAAATGCCTCAGGTGTGGATATTGAGTCACCGGAGATAACAAGAAAAGAGCGTGTTGCCTATGCAAAAGATCAAGTAGTAGCCACATTTAAAAAGGTATTTCCGTATATCCTAATAGGAGTAGGAATCGGAGCGGTAATTCATAACTGGATTCCTGAAAGTTGGATTGAAAAGGTTCTAGGAAGTAATAATCCGTTTGGCGTTGTACTTGCTACGTTAATCGGTGTTCCTATGTATGCAGACATTTTTGGGACTATACCAATAGCAGAAGCGTTACTGTACAAAGGAGCAAATTTAGGAACTGTTCTGTCATTTATGATGGCTGTAACAACTCTTAGCTTACCATCTATCATTATGCTCCGTAAGGCTGTAAAGCCAAGACTTTTGGCATTGTTTGTTGCAATTTGTACAATAGGTATTATTATTGTTGGATATCTGTTTAATGCATTTCAATATTTATTATTATAAACTTATAGGAGGATTTAATTATGTCATTGTTTAAAAAGAAGAAGGAAGATTTAAATGAAACAGACGTTAAAGGGGATGCCTATGTAAAGGTGCTGGGTTCAGGATGTGCAAAATGTAATCAATTGGAGACCGCTACAAAAGAAGCATTGTCAAAGTTGGGAATGGATACTGCTATTGATCACGTAAAAGATTTTGCACAGATTGCTGCATATGGTGTAATGTCAACCCCTGCCTTGGTTGTAGACGGGAAAGTTGTTTCTTATGGTAAAGTCTTAAAAACTGAGGAAGTAATTAGTATATTGGAAAAAGTAAGGAAACAGTAAAATGGAAAAGGCTAAAGTAGCATTTATATGTGTTCACAATTCCTGCCGAAGTCAGATAGCGGAAGCTTTGGGCAAACATCTTGCAGGGGACGTATTTGAAAGTTATTCTGCAGGTACTGAAACAAAGCCTCAAATAAATCAGGATGCTGTCAGATTGATGAAACAAATTTATGGACTTGATATGGAGAAAACACAAAAATCAAAGCTCCTGGCAGATATACCAACCGTTGATTTCGTGATAACAATGGGCTGTAATGTACAGTGTCCGTCTTTGCCGTGCAAACACAGGGAAGATTGGGGTCTGGAAGATCCAACCGGCAAAAGCGATGAAGAATTTATCAAAGTGATTAAAAGCATAGAAGAAAAAATTATGGTTCTAAAAAAATCACTAGACAAGTAGAAGCAGTAAATGACAGGAATTTGTACTACCGCTTTTTGTAAAATCATAATGAAGGAGGTGATTGAATGGAATGGGTTCGCACTTTGAATTACGCTATAGACTATATAGAAGAGCATTTAAATGAAAATATCGTTTGTGATGATATTGCCCAAAGTGCTTTTTACTCAAGCTTTCATTTTCAGAGGACATTTTCCTTACTTACAGGAATGACAGTGAATGAATATGTAAGAAACAGAAGACTTTCACTGGCAGCACAGGATTTATTAAACAGCAGTTCAAAAGTTATTGATATTGCTTTAAAGTATGGATATGATACTCCGGAAAGCTTTACAAAAGCATTCCAACGGTTCCACGGAGTATTGCCGTCTCACGCCAAAAAACACGGAACAGAACTCAAATCATTTAATCGTCTCACATTAAAAATTGTTTTGGAAGGCGGTAGTGTTATGGATTACAAAATTGAAAAAAAGGATTCCTTCAGAGTAATTACTAAAACAAGAAAGTTCACAGAGGAAAATAGAACTAAGGGAATTCCGATGTTCTGGGCGGAATATTGCGCAGAAGGGTTGCATGAACAGGTTTGTGGTATGTTTGGAATATGTCTCCCCGATGAACCTGGCTGCAAGGAATATGAATATGGTATAGGGTGTGAGGAAAAGTGTGTAAAGCAGATACCGGAAGGTTTTATAACCATTGATATACCTTCCTACACGTGGGCAATATTTAAGTGCGTAGGAGCAATGCCGGATGCTATTCAAAATATGTGGAAAAGGATTTATAGTGAATGGCTTCCACAATCAAAATATGAATTGATACTCGGATATGCTATAGAGCTTTATACAGAAGGCGACACAAAGAGTGAAGACTATATCAGCGAAATCTGGATTCCCGTTAAGGAAAAATAATTTTAAAAAAATATTAGGGGGCTGTTGCAAAACAGAAAAATTTTCTTTTTACACCGATACTCCCGTATAAAATTATATCAATGTTGCTTCCAAGATATTTGCATGAGTTTCTTGCGGCTCATCTTTGGATATTTTACCGTCGCTCACATTCATCGTCCATGATTCATTGTGTCGCTAAAACCTACTTCGTGATAGGTTTTCCGGTAAAATATCCGTGTTTCGCCGACAAACAACTGCAAATATCTTTAACCAAGCTTTCATTGATACAATTTATACTCGCGTATATGTTAAGAAAGATAAAAATTTTCTTGCAACAGCCCCCTTTTCTGTCTCTAGAGAGTTTGTTCAAGTAACTATAAGCCGGAGTTCCACATATTATATTATGTTCACTAATAAAAAATAAAAAGAATAATCATCTTATTTGAAAAATATATTTTATAGGAGAGACATATATGAATTGCGAGAATGATATCCGACGTAGAATAAAAACAATGACAGCATATGCTGACAACTATATCAATTTAATTTATGGGGCACCTTGCGTCCATACCAGAAATATACTTTTGCACCAACTAAGGGATAAAATAAATGAGATTGACTTTCTATGTGGTTTACTATTTGAACAGGAGAATCAAAGGTCTATTTCTCCAATTGAATTAATACAGTACGAACATAGAAAGGACTTTACACTTGAGGAACTAACGAAGTTTAACGGGAAGGATGGTAATCCTGCATACGTGGCTGTGAACGGAACCGTGTATGATGTTACCGATAATGCAGCTTGGGCAGCAGCTACGCACTTTGGACTCACGGCAGGCAAAGACTTAACAGACGAGTTTGCCTCATGCCACGGAGGACAGTCCATATTGAATAAATTAAAGGTGGTAGGGAAGTTGATTTAATGAATAAAATAGAACCGTGTCCCGAGTATGCTGCACGTCTTGAGACGGCGCGCGAATTATTTAATAAAGTCAGGGCAGAAATTAGTAAGGGTAAACTTGTTAAAAAGAATCTGGTCTGGTTGGAACTGACAGGTTGTTCAGGCAACATTATTTCCCTGTTAGATGGTTCAAACCCTGACTTTAAATATCTGATTTCACAAATGACCAATTTTATATATGACAATAGCCTCATGGCAGCGGAAGGCGAAAAAGCAATGGAGCAATTAATGAGTATTTCAGGTGAAGAATATATTCTGGCTGTTGAGGGAGCAGTAGCAACTAAAAACAACGGAATGTACAATGTCATCGGACGCTGGAAAGGTAAACCCGTTACCGCACTTAACGTGATTAAAATGTTGGGAGAAAAGGCTTCACATGTTATTGCACTTGGAGCCTGCGCATCTCACGGAGGAGTTTCGGCAGCTAAACCAAATCCTTCTGATAGTGTAAGTGTACAAAGTGTACTGAATAGAAGGGTTATAAAGCTCCCAGGATGTCCTTGTCACCCTGACTGGTTTATGGGAACCCTTGCCCATATACTCTTATATGGAGAACCTGAGCTTGACAACAGGGATAGGCCGGTATTGTTTTATAGTACACTAATCCACGACCGTTGTTCCAGAAGGTCATATTTTGATAAAGGGATTTTTGCACAGAAATTGGGAGACAAAACCTGTATGTTTAAGCTAGGATGCAGAGGGCCGGTTACCCCAATAGACTGTCCCGTACGTAAGTGGAATCAGTACGTAAACTGGCCGGTAGAAAATGATACACCATGTATCGGATGTGCACAGTTTGGATTCCCGGATCAAATGGAGCCTTTTATCACCTACAATACTACAAGAGAGGTAAAGGAATGACTAAAAGGATTGTTATAAACCCGGTTACAAGAATCAGCGGATTCATGGAAATAGATGCGACAATAGAGAACAATGTCGTTACAGATGCTAAGACCAAGGGAATGCTTTTCAGAGGGTTTGAAAAAATGCTGGCGGGAAGAAATCCTTTTGATGCGGTTTATTTTACACAGCGTATTTGCGGTATATGCTCCACAGCCCATTCTGTGGCATCAACCATGGCACTTGAGGCTGCAATGGGGATTGTTCCTGCTGAACAAGGGAGGTATCTCAGGGATATTCTCCATGGGTGTGAGTTTCTACAGAATCACATAAGGCATTTCTATCAATATACTATACCTGATTTTGTGAGACTTCCGGACAAGTATCCGTTATATATAACAGAACATAATGATTTCAGACTTCCTAAAGAAAAAAACGAACTTATAGTTAAAAATTATTTTGAATCACTGGATATAAGCAGGAGCGCACATGAAATGCTGGCAGTACTGGGAGGAAAGACACCCCATAATCATGGGATTTTTGTGGGGGGAATTACGACTCAGGCAACAACGGACAAAATTATAAAGATAAAATCAATATTACATACAATACGCCAGTTTATAGAAAACAGAATGATCCCTGACGCATACACAATTGCCGGATATTATAGTGATTATTACAAAAACGGCAGAGGTTACGGGAACCTTTTGAGTTATGGTTGTTTCAACAAATATAATGAACTTGGTACTTTATATGTTGACCCACTGGTTTACACACAAGGCAACATAAGTACCTTCAATCCTGATGAAATAACCCAAGAAATAGATTATTCCTGGTTCCGGGGTAAAACCAATGATTATAAACCCACGGATGCAACAGCCGAAGCTGATATGGATAAAAGCAAAGCATATTCTTGGGTAAAAGCTCCCCGATACCGTGGTATACCCTATGAAGTTGGCCCGTTGGCACGACAATGGTTAAGCGGAGAATACAGAAACGGAATATCCACTATGGATAGAACCATTGCAAGAGTCCTTGAAGCCAGAAAAATAGCTAAAATCATAAATATACTAATAGAAAACCTAATCCCCGGGGTGTCCGTCCAAAAAGAGTATACGATTCCTGATGCCTCAGAAGGAGCGGGACTTATAGACACAACAAGAGGTGCTTTAGGTCATTGGCTTAAAATAGAAGATGGAAGTATTTCACGCTATCAGATTATAACTCCCTCTGCATGGAACCTATCTACCAGAGGCAATAACAATTTAAGAGGAACTGCTGAACAAGCATTAATGGATACAAAAATTACGGATTTTGACAACCCGGTTGAACTGGGAAGGATTATTCGTTCCTTTGACCCGTGTGTGTCTTGTGCTACACATGTGTATTCCATGGGAGAATGTATTAAAACAATACAGGTAATGCCATGAAGGAACTAATTGTACTTGGAATCGGTAACAGACTAATGACGGATGACGGAATTGGTATACATATAGTAGAAGAATTGCAAAAAACAAATACAAATACAAATATACAATATGTAGTTGGAGAAACCGATGTTTATTTTTGCTTAGATCAAATAGAGAATGCGTTAATGACCATTATTATTGATGCAGCTTATTTAAACAAAGAGCCCGGAAGTATTAGCATAGTATCACTTGAAAAAGTATCTGAAAACCCGGTCTATCCAATATCTGTTCACGATACTCATTTACTTGATCTGGTTAAAAAATCCGGACAATATGTAAAAGGTTTGCTAATTGGCATTGAACCTTATGAAATCGATTTTGGCACCAGCTTGTCATGGGTTTTAGAATCAAAATTTATTAGGATATGTAAAGAGGTTAAAGATATAATTGAAGATTGTTTTTAAAACAAAAAGGCTTCCCTTGAATAATATTTTATAGGAAGCCTTTTTCTATAGTGTTGTTAATAGTACAAACGATTGTGTTTTTCTTCAGCAGCCTGTGCATCTGCTTTAGTCTTTTGGACAGTTCCAAAAGGATGTTGTGGTGGTGCATAAATCGAATATAATTTAAGGGGCCTGTTTCCTGTGTTAATCAGGTTGTGCCATTTTCCGGCAGGGATAACAAAAGCATAGCCATCCCGCACATTAGCCTCTAAATCAGGACAGGTTTTGCTGCTGCCCATTTTAACATGCCCTTGGCCTTCTTCGATTCGAATAAACTGATCAAGGTCAGGATGTATTTCCAAACCTATTTCATCTCCTACATTAATACTCATAAGAGTAACCTGCAAATGTTTCCCAGTCCATAAAGCCAATCGAAAGTTATCATTTTCCTTGGTAGCTTTCTCAATGTCAATAACAAAGGGTTCAGGGCCATAGTCCTTTAACATTAAAGGATTACATGGTTTTGTCTGCTCCAAATAGGGAAGCCATTGGTTGAAGAACTGATCCCCAAAATCGGGGCTATTTTCCAAGTAGGGAACTGGGTTCATGTTACCGGGATTATTCATTTGATTATTATAATTATTATTGTTATATGGACACGGGTATGGTTTGGGCATATTATACACTACAAATCATTCCTTTTCATAGTATTTATAATATATCCTATGCCTTATGTAAACAGAGTGTGCTTGTATAAGTGGGAATGACACAGGTGTATGCCGTCAAAGCATAAGGAACATTGACGGCAGGTATACTTAAATACTCAGAATTGCTTTTTCTTTTAGGAGTATGTCTCTGACTTCTGCACTGTTGACCAAAGAAGGTAGGATATTGTTTTTAGTAGAAAGAGAAGCGCATACGCCGGCAGCTTGTCCAATTGCCATACAAGTTGTCATAACACGGGCACTGGCTAATGAAGGTGCATCCATGGAAATACATCTTCCGCTGAGTACCAGATTATTCACATCACTGCTGATTAGGCAGCCCAGAGGAATTCCATAAGGCCCTTCAAGGTCAATAAGGTCGGTAGAACTATTCAGACCGTTATGAATATCTACTTTGTAAGAACCAAGGGCAATGCTGTCCTCAGAAATAACACCATTGGTCACATTGTCTATAGTAAGTCTCTTAATGCCGGAAAAACGACGGGTTTCACGAATACCTATGGAACTGTTAATGTAAGAAACATAGGTGTCCTCGAAGCCCGGTATATATTTTCTAAGAAACTCAGTTATATCTACGATTTGCTGCATGCCTTCTTCGCCGCCACGGGTCAAATCCTTGAGATCAGTTCCGTCAAAGTTTAGTATACGTGTGGCGTTAATACAAATCTGACCCGGATGAGGGGTTTTAATATAAATGAGAGTATCTCTTTTAAATGGACTTAAATTTTGTTCACTCATTCGTGTTAATGTATTTCGCAGTCCAAGGAATACATAGCCCGGATGGCTTCTGAAAAATTGTACATCATATCCGTTGGAAACATTCATGCTTTCAGCGGGAATCAAATCCTCAGGATGTTCTTCTAAGAAACTCCAGAATTTTTCTTCATTAAAATTGTTAAGAGTGAAAAGGAGGGAAGGGGGTTGTAAAATCCCTGTTTCCTGTTGGCCCTTTTCATATGTAGCACCCGAAAGATATGCAACATCGCCGTCACCTGTGGCATCTATAAAAACTGAAGCTTTAATTTCATATCGTGTGCCTTTACCCATGAGATACACTCTGTCGATCCGTCCGTTTTCAACATTAACATCAATGACTTCACAGTGTAGTAAAACCTCAATTCCAGCTTCTTTGCACATCTCGAAGGCGAGGACTTTCATCATTTCAGAATCAATGATTGTAACGGAATTATGCAGTGGGCATGGGTTATGACCAAGGCATGCACCACGCAATGTTAATTTATCTACAATCTCTTGTGCAATACCGCCTGTTACTTGATTTCCATTCTTATCAAGAAAACCCAGTAAAGGAAGCCCTGAAGACATGTTACCTCCAAGATACTCATTACGATCTGCAAGAAAAACTCTGGCGCCGTTTCTGGCGGCTGCCAGTGCTGCAGCAATTCCGGCAGGCCCACCGCCGATAACCGCAACATCACATTGTAACTGTTGAATATTCATAAAAAATCTCCTCTCTTGTTCTGAATAAATTATTATTATTTTTATAGCGTATGTTGTAAGTAAAATTTAACGTGCTATTACAGAGGAACCATGGGATAGAGTGGGGGGAATTCCCAACCAAACGGTATTTGAGCGAGGCTTTTCTATCCTTTTCAATAGTGCGCGACAAGCTTCTTCACCCATTTTCTCCTTATGAGCATCAATAACAGTCAGATTGACGGGTGAATATTCAGACAGGATAGAACTTTCATACCCGATAAGAGACAAGTCTTCGGGAATATTAACTTTTTCCTCAAACAAAAACCTCATAGCACCGGAAGTAATACCGTCACTTGCACCAAAAATAGCATCCGGACGTAACCCGGACTCCCAAATTTCTTTTAATGACTTATAACCATCCAAACCTGTGTAACCTGAATTAACAACATATAGGCCCTTTGGATCTTCACCGTATTCGGAAAAGGCCCGTTGCATACCTGAAAGTTTTTTTCGAGAATTGCTGCTGTTAGCAGGACCGTTTAGAAACAGGATTCTCTTATGATGCTTTTCTAGAAGTTCCTTACCGGCAAGATAACCAACCTGCTCCATCTCAGAGAAGACGGAATCCGTTCCGTTGTATTGCAGACCGATAATTACAGTGGGGAGATTAATTTGCCTTAAATGTTCAATAAGGTCAGGAGTAAACAGACCTCCTATGAGAAACACTCCGTCAATTCTACGGTTCATAATCAATGACGGTAGTGCATTGGGATTGCTGACAGAAGAAAACCGTTCTGTAAGCAATGCATAATCCGTGTTTTTAAGGCCGGTATATATTCCGTTGCTGGTATCATATAAAAGTGTTTCAGCGACAGAATCAAAAGCATAGGCCCTTTTAAAATGATTGGATGTTAAAAAGACTATCCCCAGAGTGTGTGTTCGTCTGGTGGTCAGTTCACGTGCGGCTAGATTTGGGGTATAATTTAGCTTTTTTATTGCCTCACGCACCTTATATTGTGTTTCAAGCTTAACGGCCTTTGAATTATTGAGAACAAGCGAAACCGTGCTTTTGGAAACATTGGCTTCCCGTGCAACGTCAAGAATTGTAACCTTCATTCAAATCCCTCCTTATATATGAAAGTCTGTTCTCGGAAACTCCGAGGGCTTTATTATATATTTTAACTATACAAAATTTACTTAGCTGATTTAACTATAGCTTAGATAAATTTGATTAAACCGTTCCAAAACAAATTATATAGCCTACAGTAAATAATGTCAATATTGTTGATTGAATTATAAATTATGTCAATAATAATTGTTGTTATAATTCGACAAAAAATAAAAAAATATTTCAAAAAATTTATGCAAAATGTATTGACTTCGATTATCATATGAACTAATATATAGACATCAGATTGATGGAACGTTCCAAAAAACGATAATCTGAATTTAGAACGTTCCAGATGAAAAGTTCTACATAGTATATATACAATTTGTTCAATAAAGTCAGCTGATTTTTAAAAAAAATATACAATATGCATAGTGATTTACAGGAAAGAAAGAAAATGTATTTTTAAAATAAATTTGGAATGTTCCAAATTTTACATTTATTCGATATCATTGTCTGTTGTTTTGAAATATCTGAACACAGCTGATGTTATATAGAAGAATTTTTACAACATGGGAGGTGTTTATTTATGTCCACTTCTAAAGTCCTTAAAGAAAGGGGACAAATAGCGGGCAAAAAAACGCTGGGTAGAAAAATAGTCGAGTTTCAGAAACCTTATTTATTTGTATTACCAATTCTTATCTTTGCGGTAGCGTTCTCCTATTATCCATTTATTCGAACGCTGTTATATAGCTTATCTGCTGTAAACAAACAGGGTGAGATTGTAAGATTTGTCGGCTTAAAAAACTATTTGAGTATTTTCAGTCGTGAGGAGTTTATGAATGCTATTGGGGTAACGCTTGAATTTACCTTGCTTTATGTTCCTTTAGCAGTTATTTTACCATTTACTCTTGCATTGATTGCCAACAAAAGAAAGCTTTTTTCAAATATTTATCAAACCTTGTTTGCATTGCCTATGGCGGTATCCGTATCTGCCTCCTGTTATATTTTTCAACAATTATTGCACCGTAAAATAGGTTTGGTCAATTACTTACTTGAAATTATCGGTGTAATGCAAAACAAAACCAACATAGACTGGCTTAATGATAAAGTCTGGGCATTGCCTTCTTTATCTGTAATTATGGTATGGATTCATATCGGATTTAATTTTATGCTCTTGTTGGCTGCGGTACGTAATGTGCCTGATGAATTGATTGAATCAGCCAATCTTGAAGGCTGTGGCTACTGGAGAAAGGTTTTCAAGATTGTTATACCTATTACATCACCAACTATATTCTTTGTTTTTTGTACACAAATGGTTGCAGGTATAATGATGAATGCTCCAACCATGATTCTTACAAAGGGCGGCCCGGTCAATTCTACATCCACAATGATTTACTATGTATATACTACCGGTTTCAGAAGTGGCAATTACGCACTTGGTTCTACAGCCAGTATTGTAACTTTCCTGCTTGCATTTATATTCCTGATGTTTAACTTCATGTATGAAAAGAAAGGAGTGGTATACGATTGATTTCCAATAAAATTATAAAGGCTAAAAGCATTGTTGGATCGGTTTTTTCTTTGGCATTAGGTATATTGATTGCATTCCCTCTTTTTTATGCTTTTATGTGTGGTTTTAAAGACGATGCTACATTTGACAGCTATCCTCCGTCAATATTTCCAAAAGATTTTACTTATTTTGATAATTTTAAGCACGTTCTGTTTGATTCATTGGTACCCCGGTTTATGCTGAATTCACTCTTAATTGCAGTGGTGGTTACACTGGTTAGATTGTTGCTTTCAATGTTCGCGGCATATTCCTTTGCATTTTTCAACTATAAAGGCAAAAATGTTCTTTTTTTCATAATAATAGGAACAATGATGATACCAACGGAAGCAGTTTTAATCCCCAACTACATTACTATAAGCAAACTAGGTATGCTTAACTCATATGTAGGTATCATGGCAGTTTATTTTGTATCAGCGATTCAGGTGTTTATGTTCCGGCAAAGTTTTAAGACAATTTCCAGCTCACTTCGTGAAGCGGCATTTCTTGACGGCTGTGGAGACCTGCAATTCTTTTTCCAGATATGTATTCCTGTTTCAAAAGCCACCATTACCGCTCTTTCACTAAATTCTTTTGTTGCTGTGTGGAACACATACCTGTGGCCTCTGCTCGTTACCAACAGGCCTGAAATGAGAACGGTACAGGTTGGTATAACAATGCTGGCAGCAGATGATTCCGGCGTTAAGGCTCCGATTTTTGCAGCAATAGCAATTATATTGCTTCCTACAATAATTATCTTTGCATTCGGTCAGAGAAATATTGTTCGCGGTATTGCCAGCGGCTCGGTAAAGGGTTAGTTTGTACTACATTTCTTATATATAGCTTCAAATAAGAAAATACTAATAAATAATTTAAAGGAGGAAAGGAAAATGAAACTTAAAAGAATTTTAGCATTGTTTGTAAGTGTAGTTATGTCTGCTTCTATATTTGTGGGTTGTGGGTCTTCGGAACCTACGGACAGTACAAAGACAGAACCTACTGCAACTAAGACCGCGACAGGAAGTATACTGCCTTCAGCTCCGGTAAAGGTTACTTTCTGGCACTCAATGAAGGGTAACATCGCTGACCAGCTAAAGAAAATGGTTGACGAGTACAACTCATCAGAAGGTAGTAAAAAAGGAATCACCGTAGATATGATATATCAGGGCGAATACGATGAAGCTTCAACAAAACTGTCTGCTATATTACAGGCTGACGCTGCAAACGAGCTTCCTGACATTATGCAGATGAGTTCTAAGGGTATATTTGATGTAAAGGAAAGCAAGTATATCTATCCTATTCAGAATTTTGTTGATATGGATGCCAACGGAATTAATTTAAATGACCTTAATGCAAATGCACTGCACTATGCAATGTATAACGACAAGGTTCTTGGGTTACCGTTCTCAAACTCATCAGTTATGCTGTACTATAACAAGGATATGTTTAAGGCTGCAGGACTTGATCCAAATAAAGCACCAACAACTTTGGAAGAACTGGCTACATATGTTAAAGCCCTGACTGTTAAGAGTGGAGATAAAATCAAAACTTTCGGTCTCGGTACAAAGACTCGTTTCTTCCTCCTGGGATCTTGGATTCCTATGCAAGGTAGTGAAAAATATATGTTTGATAACGCCGACGGGCGTAAGGGTACTCCTACCGCTCTTGCAATGACAAAAGACGGAACTCTTGACCACTTCCTGACAGAATGGGAAAAGGTATTGGCTACAGGCGGTGTTGATTACGGTGTAGCTAGTCCGAATGAAGGATTCCAATCCGGCTTGTATGCGATGATGACTGCAAGTACTTCTTCAATGGCTTCAATTGTTACTAAGATTCAGAATACCGGAACATTTGATGTTGGTGTGGCTGAGCTCCCTCGTGTTGATGCTAATAGTACAAAGGGTACAGGTATAGGCGGTTCTGCGTTGTATGTTTTTGATGCAGGAAATGATAACAAACGTCTTGGTGCATGGGACTTCATGAAATATCTTGCAACCCCAAAAGTGTCAGGGGACTGGTTTATGAACACAGGATATTATGCCATGAATTCAAAAGCTTATGATTTACCGGAAGTAAAGACATTCGTAGAAAAAAATCCTCTGTATAATATTATTCTGAAAATTGCCGACAACTCCAAGGATTATCCTAACTACTTAGAGCCATGGGTTCCTGCATTTACAGATATTGATACTACCGTACAGAATGAAATTATAAAGCTGAGTGAAGGTTCTCAGGATAGGGCAACTACTATTTCAAATATTGATAAAAAAGTAAATATGACATTAAAAGACTATTTAGATGCAAACGGAAAATAATCCACTAAAATATTTTTCTCTGCCTTAGGGCAGAGAAAAATATTTATTTAAATGGATTGTACGAGAAGGGAGAGATAAACATGCGTGTTGCTACAATGACTTCACTATTTAGAGAATGCAGGGAAACAAAGGAATTCACAGGATATATTGAATCTATGCATCGCTGCAAGGAGGCAGGATTTACAGTTCTTGACTTAAACATGTGTGCCATGTTGAACCGTCAGACAGAATTAAACGGTGATGACTGGATAAAAAATGCTGAAAATATCCGTAATGAGGCAGAGAAGCTTGGCATTACATTTTCACAGTCACACCCGCCGTATCGTCCTTTTAAAGGTGCATATTTCAAAAGCACTGAAGAAAAAGAACGCTTTGATGAACTTACCCGTCGTGCAATACATGTCAGCAGTATTCTTGGAGTAAAATGGGCTGTAATGCACCCTGTAACAGAGATTGATAAGGCTGAATACAATTTACAGGCAGACCTTGTGGCAAACCATGAGAATTTCGACAAAGTTGTAGAACAAGCTACAAAAGAAAACGTAGGGATTGCCTTTGAAAACATGTGTGACAGGGATAACAGACGTCGCTTTGGTGCAACAGCCGAAGAACTTATAGCACTGGTTGACTCCTACAAAGGTGCACCTGTGGGTGTTTGCTGGGATACAGGACATGGACACCGTGTTTATACAAATCAGATTCCTGCCTTAGAAAAGCTTGGTAGTCGTGTAAAGGCTCTTCACATTAATGATAACTTCGGTCAGGATGACCTGCATCTTCTTCCTTTCCTTGGAACAATTCCTTGGGAAAAGGTTATGAAGACACTTACCAAAATCGGCTATGAAGGCGATTTGGTGTATGAGATAAGAATAAACAATTATATGCCGGAAGGCTTAAAAATACCAAGTGCACATTTCAGTGTTGATGTAGGAAACTATCTGCTTTCATTGTGCTGATAACAAATAGAAGGGAAGTAAAATCATGCGTCTGGCAACTTCTACTAATCTTTTTTCAAAACGCAGGGACGGCGGACTGCATACACCGTATTTGGAATCAATACGCCGATGCAGGGAGGCAGGTTTTACAACGCTTGACTTCAGCTTTACCGAGTTCTTTTTCACAAGAACTGAATTAAGCGAAGATGACTGGCAAAGCTACGTCGATAAAATTATTAACGAAAGTCAAAAACTAGGTATTGATTTTTCACAAGCACATTTACCTTACAATCCGGGATACATGCCGGAATGGAAAAGTGATTTGGAGAAAGAAGATTATTATAAATTCGCACGCAGAAGCGTGTTAATCAGCAGTATGCTTGGGGTAAAGTGGTTGGTAGTTCATCCTTTTACACAATGTATTGAAAAAGAATTCGACGATGAAGCAAGTGTCCGGTACAATCATGAGTTTTATGATTCAATTATTGAGCTTGCATTGAAAAATAGAGTAAGCATAGCTTATGAAAATATGATCGAGTACCCCCAGAGAAGGAAGTTTTCTGCAAGAGCTGAAGAACTTTGCATGTTAGTGGATTCCTACAAGGATTCCCGTATAGGTGTTTGCTGGGATTTTGGACATGGAAACCGTCTGTATTATGATGAGTCCAATTCAATCAAAACACTTGGCAGCCGAATAGTTGCACTTCATGTAAACGATAATACGGGCATCAGCGACTTGCACTTTCTGCCTTTTATGGGTACGGTAGGTTGGGAAAAGACTCTTAAAGCATTAAAAGATACAAATTATACAGGCGACTTCACATATGAAGTTTACGGATTCACAAAAAATATGCCTGAAAGTATGAAAGATATTGCAGCCAAATACGCATACGATGTTGGTCAGTACTGCGTGTCTCTTTACAATAGCTTATGAGAATTAACATTTTAAAATAAATATTATACATTAAGAAAGGAAGATATTTATGTCTAACTATCCAAAGACTATGAAAGCTCTTGTAGCCTACGGGCTTGGTGATTACCGATTTGAAACTGCATATCCTACGCCGGAATGTGGTCCTGACGATATAATTATTAAAACAGAAGGTTGTGGCGTTTGTGCAGGAGACTTAAAGTGCCAGCACGGAGCTCCTAAATTCTGGGGTGATGAAAGTCAACCTTCATGGGTAAAGCCTCCGTTTATTCCCGGACATGAATTCCTGGGTAAAATTGTAGCACTGGGGGAAAATGTAAAAGGATTTGAAATTGGTGATAGAGTTACAGCAGACCAGATAGTTCCATGCGGAGAGTGTAGATTCTGCAAGGATGGACATTATTGGATGTGCCAGCCTCACAATATTTTTGGCTTCCAGAGTGATAATAATGGTGGTATGGCGGAATATGTCCGCTATCCAAAGACTTCAGTTGTCCATAAAGTTCCCCAGAACATGCCTCTTGATAAAGCAATGTTGATTGAACCTTATGCATGTTCAAAGCACTGTGTTGACCGTGCGCAAATTGGCTGTGACGATGTTGTAGTTATATCGGGAGCAGGGACTCTGGGACTTGGAATGATTACTTATGCAAGAATGAAAAATCCCAAATTGCTGATTGTATTGGACATGGTTCAGTCCAGATTGGACAAAGCTAAAGAATTTGGTGCTGATCTGGTCTTTAATCCTCAAAATCAGGATGTAGTAGCTGAAGTTTTAAAGCTTACCGAAGGCTATGGCTGTGATATTTATGTAGAAGCTACAGGACATCCGTCCAGCGTTAAGCAGGGACTTTCAATGGTACGTAAGCTCGGCCGTTTTGTAGAATTCAGTGTATTTGGTCAGGAGACAACTGTTGACTGGTCAATAATTGGAGATAGCAAAGAACTTGACCTTCTTGGTTCACACCTCAGCCCATATTGTTACCCATTTGTAATTGAAAACATCAATAATGGAAAATTGAAAACAGATGGTCTTATTACAAACTGCTTCCCCATTGAGGAATGGGAAAAGGCATTTGAATATGCAACAGGAAAATATGGCGATTTCAAGGTATGTATCACTTTCTAAACAAAATGGAAGCGAGGAATAATAAACAGATGTCAAAATATGTGGTTGGTATTGATTTTGGAACACTGAGTGCCAGGTCAATTTTAGTTGATGTATCGGACGGGACAATAAAAGCAGCTTCTTCCATGGACTATCCACATGGAGTTATGGAAAGAAAACTTCCAAATGGAACTACAAAGCTGGAAGCAGATTGGGCGCTGCAGTATCCTCCTGATTATATTGAATGTGCAAGCACCACATTGTTAAATGTATTCAAGGAGTCAGGCATCGACCCTTCAGAAGTTATCGGGGTAGGTACCGACTTTACGGAATGTACAATGCTTCCTACATTAAAGGACGGTACTCCCTTGTGCATGTTGGACAAATTCAAGGATAATCCTCACGCATATGTAAAACTGTGGAAACACCATGCAGCACAGGATGAAGCCAATAAACTAAATGAGATTGCAGCAAAACGAGGCGAAGAGTTCCTTGGATTTTACGGGGGGAAAATATCTTCTGAGTGGATGTTCCCGAAGATATGGCAGATTCTCAATGAAGCACCTGAAATATATGAAGCTGCCGATAGGTTTATGGAGCTATCTGACTGGATTACGTTGATGCTTACAGGTGAAGAAAAAAGGAACAGCTGTACGGCAGGTTATAAAGCAATCTGGCAAAAAAAGAACGGGTATCCCTCCGATGATTTCTTTAAAGCACTTGACCCAAGACTTGAAAATGTAATTGATACAAAAATGTCAAGAAACATATATCCGGTGGGAAGTAAAGCAGGTTGTATTTCGGAAAGCAGCTCCGAATGGACAGGGCTTCCGGTGGGAACTCCTGTAGCCGTTGGTTGCGGAGACGCACATGCAGCTGTTCCGGGTGCCGGTATTACAGGCCCTGATATAATGCTGATGGTTATTGGTACATCCGGCTGTGATATGATGGCAAGCAGACAAAATATAAAGGTACCTGGAATGTGCGGAATTTGTGAAGACGGAATTCTTCCGGGATATTTTGGCTACGAAGCCGGACAATCTTGTATGGGTGATCACTTTGCGTGGTTTACAAAAAATTGTGTATCGGAAGAAATTTCAGCACAGGCAAAAGAAAAAGGAATGCATGTTACAGCATATCTAGACGAGCTTGCCTCACAGATAAAGCCGGGAAGCAGCGGATTGCTTGCATTGGACTGGTGGAACGGGAACCGTTCTGTTCTGGTTGACGTGGATTTGACAGGTGTAATGTTCGGAATGACGACAACTACGACGGCTCCTGAAATGTACAAGGCTTTGGTGGAAGCAGTGGGATTTGGAAAACGTATGATTATAGACACCTTTAAAAAGTACGGCGTTACAATAGAAAAGTTATACGCAACAGGCGGTATAGCTGAAAAAAGTCCTTTTGTTATGCAAACCTTTGCAGATATCATACAAATGCCTGTTCATGTAACGGCATCAAAGCAGACAACTGCAATGGGTGCGGCAATGTTCGGAGCTGTTGCGGCAGGAAGTGCCAATGGAGGATATGATACCATTGAACAAGCCGGCAATGCTATGGGCGGAGGAATAAAAAATACATATCTGCCTGACACGGAAAACAGCAAAATATATGAATTGCTGTACCAGGAGTATTCTAAACTCCATGATTATTTTGGAAAAGATAATGATAGTGTTATAAAACGTTTAAAAAATATTAAAAAAGCTACGTCTTATTAAGTGCGATTTTGAAAGGAAGTCTTTTGGAATATGCGGAAAGTCATAGACAGGTTGTTGAATAAAGAGAGCATATTAGTTGCAGGCCACAGAGGAATTGATGCGTTTTATCCTGAAAATACTCTGCTTAGCGTACAAAAAGCTCTGGAATTGAATGTTGATATGATTGAATTTGATATGAATCTAACAAAAGACAAAGTTGTTGTCATAATGCATGACAGAACTGTTGACCGTACCACGAACGGAAAGGGTTATATTCATGAAATGACGCTGAAACAAATTAAGGAATTGGATGCAGGGGGGAAATTCGGTAAAGTATTTGAAGGCTTAAAAGTACCCACACTGCGTGAATTCTGTGAGTTGGTTCAACCCTATGAGAATGTTCTTTTGAATGCAGAAATTAAGGAAAAGACATATGAAACAGTAGATCTTGCTATGGAAATATTAAAAGAATACGGCTTGATGCATCGCTGTGTTTTCACCTGCTTTGACGCTTTAATTGCAGCCTATATGTATGACTCATATGGGGTGAGGGTACAGGGCTTTCCAAAGGAAAAAATGGAGAACTTTGTTGATGGGGAATACGGTACTTATTCAAAATTGTTTGCAGTAGGTATTGATATGAAAATAATAACTCCCGAACGTGTTCAGGAGTTTGAAAACCTTGGAATATTACCATGGTCCTACTGCCCCGACACTGAAGATATGGTTTATGAATCCATACGCTGCGGTGCAAGGCTTATGACTTGTAACAACCCGATACCGGCACTTAAAATATTGAAAGAGAAAGGACTGCACAGCTAAATGCTAAAAGGCAATAGATAAGAAGGTGATTTACGGATGATTAGCCAATTAGCCATATTAAAAGATGTAAATGTTCTTTCCATTTGCGTACGTATTTTTCTTTCTGTAGTAATTAGTGGAATTCTTGGCTTTGAAAGGGGACGCAAACGTCACCCTGCGGGTTTTCGGACATACATACTTGTATGTCTGGGATCAACAATCGTCATGATGACCAATCAATATATTTACCAAACATATCATACGGGAGATATAGGCAGATTAGGGGCTCAGGTTGTCAGCGGTATCGGATTCCTGGGGGCCGGAACAATAATCATCACCGGAAGGAACCAAGTCAGAGGTTTGACTACGGCTGCCGGTTTGTGGGCTTCAGCTTGTATCGGCTTGTCAATAGGTATCGGTTTTTACGAAGGTGCAATTTTCGGTGGTACAACAATATTTTTCGTCATGACTATTTTGCATAAGATGGATAATATGATGCGTAAGAAATCAAATTTACTGCATCTGTATCTGGAATTTGAAAACTCACTGGGATTGGGTTCATTTCTCAGTCTTGCAAAGAAAAACTCTATTGATGTCATGGATGTTCAAATTGTTAAGAACAAAGGTGATGAGAAAAAGGCTATGTCTGTCCTCCTTTCCGTACAATCAAAGGAAAACCGCCCTCATACTGAGGTTCTACAATCCCTTAGCCATGCAGCAGCACTGAACTGTATTCATGAAATCTAGTTTATGTAAATGTAAAAAGTAAAAATAAAGGTCTGAGGTGATAAAGTGAATACGGAGGAACGTAAAATCAATTTGGTCATATTTGATGTAGATGGAGTTATATTTGACAGTGAACCTCTGCATTACCGTGCAAAATTGGAAATTTTACAAAGCTATGGACTTAATGAGACATTTAATCTGAAAGAATACGTCGGTAAGTCCAATAAGGACTTGTGGACGAGAATCATAAAAGAAAACAATCTTAATGCGAATCCGGAAGAACTGGAGATGCGCCAATTTAACCTGATTCTGGGTTATGTTAAGAAAGAAAAAATACAGCCTACAAATGGACTTGAGAAGTTGTTGACTGAGCTCAGGAAAAATAATTACAATACTGCAATTGCTTCATCCTCTAACAGGTACTACGTCAGTCGTGTACTGGAGTATTTCCAATTAAGCGGATATTTTGATTACTCTGTTACAGGAGACGAAGTAAAGTTTCAGAAACCAAGCCCCGATATTTATCAAAAAGTACTTTCTATTAGTGGAATACAAAAGGACAATGCAATCGCTATAGAAGATTCAACTTCCGGGGTTCAGGCAGCGTTTTCGGCGGGAATAGCATGTATTGGTTACAGCAATCCCACATCGGGAGCTCAGGGTCTTTTCCTGGCTAATGCCATTATTCAAGAGCTTGGGCAGGTAAAGGATTATATTGTTCACGGATTTGAGAAGTAAAACAAAACGGTAAGCTTTTTATAAATTGAATCGAGTCTGTAAACAAAAATAAGATAGTTCATACTATCTTATTTTTGTTTTATCAAAGTTAAATTACTGCTAAGGCCTTCATATGTTACTATGTCAACCATTTCTAAAGCTTAATTTTGTATAAAATTCTTATATATTTCAATTGTTGAACGTATATAATTTTGCCCAAATATTACATGTGTTTACATACAATTCAATATATGGTATAAGAATGGTATGAAGCCCTTGGTTAGAATAACTATGTCTTACGGCTTAGAAACGTAGGATCAGCTGAAGCTGGGAACTTATAAGTGGTATGTAGCGTTAAAGAGTTCATGAGTGTGAATTTCTTTCGCTGTATATAAATACAACAATTCTTTTAGGAGGGAAAAAATGAAAAAAATATTATCAAGTATCTTAACCCTGGCATTGATAGTATCGCTTGCTGCCTGCGGAGGCAGTACAACAGACAAAAGCAATTCAACTTCGGGCACTTCCACAGGTGATTCAACCCCTAAAAGCAGTGCGGCTGCTTCAGCCTTTGCAGTAGGTATGGTAACTGATGTAGGCGGGATCAACGACCAGTCCTTCAACCAGTCTGCTTGGGAAGGTCTTCAGCAGTTCAATAAAGAAACAAGTTCTTCAATTTCTTATCTGGAATCAAAGCAGGAAAGCGATTACGGAACAAATCTAGATAAGTTGGCCGACCAGAAGAGCAGCCTCATCTGGGGTATAGGCTATGCAATGGCGGATGCAATAAAGACCGCGGCTTCCCAATATCCTGACAAGACCTATGCAATCGTTGACAACTCCTATGGTAACGATACACCTTCCAATGTAATAGGTGTTGTGTTCAGAGCACAGGAGCCATCCTTTGTGGTAGGTTACATTGCTGCTAAAACCACAAAGACAAACAAGGTAGGTTTTGTAGGCGGTATTAAGGGTGATGTTATCGACCAGTTTGAGTATGGTTACAGAGCAGGTGTTGCTTATGCTTCCAAGGAACTCGGCAAGGAAATTACGGTTAATGTGCAATATGCCAATAGCTTCACGGATCAAGCGGTTGGTAAGGCAATAGCTTCTTCCATGTATACCAAAGGTTGCGATATTGTATTCCATGCGGCCGGTGCTGCAGGCATTGGAGTTATTGAAGCAGCCAAAGAAGCTAACAAGTTTGCTATAGGTGTTGACAGAGATCAGAGCTACCTGGCTCCCAAGAATATTCTTATTTCGGCTATGAAGCTTGTGGGTAAGGCAATGGATCTCGTATCAGCACAGGTAAAGGATGGCAAGGAACTCGGTGGAACCACACAGGTGTTTGGTATGAAGGAAGGCTGTGTTGGCATTCCCGAAAAAAATCCTAACGTGGATCAGAAAGTATTAACAGATGCTAAAGCCATTGAAGGAAAAATAATGGATGAGTCAATCAAGGTTCCATATAATCAGTCTACATTCGACAGTTACATAAGTACACTTAAGTAAAATTCATTTAAATAAGGGGGGGATTGATTTCCCCCAACCTTTTGTATTTACCAGCTAAAAGTATGGGGGTAACTATGGACATTAGCGGACAATTTGCAGTGCAAATGCGTAACATTACAAAATACTTCGGTGATTTTTGTGCTTTGGACAATGTTAGCCTTGATATTAAAAAAGGCACTATTCATGCAATGCTAGGGGAAAACGGTGCAGGTAAATCAACCCTCATGAATATTCTTTATGGATTGTACCAGGCCAGCAGTGGAGAGATTTACCTTAAAGGTAATAAAGTGAATATTAAAAATCCAAATGTGGCTATTGAAAACGGCATAGGAATGGTACACCAGCACTTCATGCTGGTTGAGAACTTCACAGTGTCACAGAATATAATTCTTGGCAAAGAAGTCACAAACAAAGCCGGAGTAATTGACAATAAAAAAGTACGGCAAGATATTCAAGAGCTCAGCAAAAAATACGGGTTGAATGTTGACCCGGACTCAAAAATTGAAGATATTACAGTTGGAATGCAGCAAAGAGTAGAAATTCTGAAAGCACTTTATAGGGGAGCCGAAATACTAATACTCGATGAACCAACGGCTGTATTAACTCCTCAGGAAATTCAGGATTTGATTACTATTATGCATAACCTTATAGCCGATGGAAAGACAATAATTATTATTACACATAAATTGAAGGAAATAAAAGAATCCTCTGATGTATGTACGATAATCAGAAGAGGAGTATACATAGACACAGTAAACGTAAGTGATGTTGATGAAATGCAGCTTGCATCCATGATGGTTGGACACGATGTGAATCTACATATAAAGAAGCAGCCTGTAAAACTGCAAGAGACTATATTTGAAATCGAAAATCTTACGGTTGCCGACCGTAGAGGCATCGACAAAGTAAAGAATCTTTCTCTTTCAGTAAGAAAGGGTGAAATAGTAGGAATTGCAGGTATTGACGGTAATGGACAGAAGGAATTGGTGGAGGCCATTACGTGTCTGTCAAAGGTTAAAAACGGCAGGATAAAGATTAATGGTAAAGAAATACAAAACACAACTCCAAGGAATGTATTGAACAATAAGCTTTGTACCATTCATGAAGACCGTCACAAAAGAGGCTTAGTTCTGGATTTTTCAGTAGCCGAAAACTTTGTACTGGAAAACTATCACAAGAAGCCTTTTTCCCGTTCCGGAGTATTGGACTATAAATCCATATATACATTTACAAAAGATTGTATAGAACGTTTCGATGTACGACCTTCCAACTGTGAAGATACAAAAGTGAGAGCTCTATCTGGGGGGAATCAGCAAAAGGTTATTATCGCCAGGGAGGTAACCAACGATCCTGACATTCTTGTAGCTGTACAGCCTACCAGAGGTCTGGATGTAGGAGCAATTGAATATGTACACAAATCGTTGGTAAGTCAGCGGGATGAAGGCAAGGGTGTTTTGCTGATATCTTTTGAGCTTGATGAAATTATGGATGTATCGGATACAATCGCTGTGATTTACGACGGAAGAATCGTAGCCACTTTCAGTCAGGGAGAGGCGGACGAGAACACTATCGGACTGCTTATGGCAGGAGGGGGTAAAAAAAATGAGGCATATAAATAGAATTATTAAAAAACCCTTGACCGGAATTTTTCTTTCAATTATATTGGGGTTCATTGTGGGTGCAATAGTTCTTGCAATCGCAGGATACAATCCGATAGATGCCTTCGCTTCCATGTTCAGAGGAATATTTTCAAAACCCAAATATATTTCAAATACCATAATTAAAGCTACACCTATAATCCTCACTGCTGTAAGTGTCTCTTTTGCATTTAAAACAGGTTTGTTCAACATCGGAACTGAAGGACAGTACATTATGGGTGCTATAACTGCGGCAGTACTGGGGTATAAGCTAAATCTTCCGGGTCCCCTCCAAATCTTGGTGGTTGTTATGGCCGCAGTTGCGGTAGGAGCTGCCTATGGTGGATTGGTAGGATTTCTTAAAGGGCGTTTCGGTATTCATGAGGTAATAACAGGCATTATGTTGAACTGGATTGCTCTTTATTTGAATAATTTCATAATAACACTGCCGGGACTGAAGAAACCAAATGCGGAGGCGACGTATGAAGTAAGGGCTCAGACGTATACAACAGTTTTGCAGAGTTGGAAAACCTCCAAAAAGGGAATTGAATGGTTGAAGGAACACCCAATCCTACAGGAGATATTACTCAGGACAAATCTGAATTACGGATTCTTGATAGCCATAATAGTGGTAATAGTGGTTACTTTTTTTCTTCACCGAACCACAAAAGGCTTTGAACTCCGTGCAGTAGGCTTCAACAGAGATGCAGCAGAATTCTCCGGCATGAATGTAACTTCGAAAATAATCCTGTCCATGGTTATCGCGGGAGCCATATCAGGCCTTGCAGGTGCTATGCAGATAACAGGCTGCGATCCTCACAGGATTTCAACACTTTCCATTTTTGAGGGAAATGGCATGAATGGTCTATCGGTAGCCCTTATTGCGGGAAGCTCTCCTGTTGGATGTATTTTTGCAGGTCTGTTTTTCAGTGGTTTACTTTACGGAGGAGGTTCAATACAATCGGATATCGGGGCTCCGTCAGAGATAATCAATATAATGATAGGCACAATTGTGTTCTTTGTGGCTTTGGCGACAATATTCCCGCTAATAGCGGACAGACTCAGAAAGAGAGGTGTTGATAATGTTAAATAGCATATTACTGGCAATAAGTATAACCCTTATGTATTCAACACCGCTGGTCTTCGGCGCCATGGGAGGAGTTATATCCGAACGTGCAGGTGTTATTAACCTTGGAATAGAGGGAATGATGACTATAGGTGCATTTACCGGTGCTACGGTGGGTTATTATACATCTAATCCCTGGCTAGGATTTTTAACTGCAGGTTTGGCAGGAGGAATCCTTGCTCTGATGCATGGGATTGCGTCCATATCGTTTAAAGCAAATCAGACAGTATCAGGTATTGCCATGAATTTTCTCGGGCTGGGTCTTTCACTATTTCTTTCAAGGCTTTTCTTTCAAGGAGCAACCATGACTAAGCCTGTAACTAAAAAGATACCAAAAGTTTTGGGTAAAATAAATTCAAAGGAACATCCGGTACTTTCATTGCTGAACATAGATACCACTGTAATAATAGCATTTATACTTATGCTGACGATCTGGTTCGTGTTATACAGGACGAAATGGGGACTCAGGATTAGGTCTGTAGGCGAGCATCCGGCGGCTGCGGATTCGCTGGGAATAAGCGTTTCAACAATAAGGTACTCATGTGTTATCCTGTCAGGTGTATTTTCCGGCTTCGGAGGTGCGGCGATGACACTTGCTGTAGTGTCGCTTTACTCCGCGACAGCTATCTCCGGTCAGGGATTTATTGCACTTGCAGCAGTAATATTTGGAAAATGGACCCCCCATGGAGCGTACGGTGCATGTCTGGTCTTTGGACTTTCTCAGGCACTTGTGGTATTGCTGGGTGGGGGCACAGTCAAGATACCATCACAGTTATTATCCATGCTGCCCTATATTACAACCATAATTGTACTTGTTTTGTTTGTGGGGCGCTCAGTAATGCCGAAAGCAGACGGAATACCTTATGAAAAAGGCACCAGATGATAAATTGTGAAATAGTTTGAAAAGGGACTTAATTAAGCGTTGTTCGACTGAAACAGCCTTATTTAAGTCCCTTTTTGCTGTGTTTATTGAACTTTACGTGAGAACTATATAAGTATTTATATTAATTATTAAATATACAAATACTAATACTATATTTAATTAGAATTAGAAAAAAGTGTACAAATTTTAATGTCGAATCGTGTTGACTTTTGGCTATATATAATATATTATGTAAGTGGACATATCAACATAACAATATAATATTATAATAACAAGGACATTCAAGGGGGATAAACGTGAGCGGAATGGTACCTAAATACTATTTGGTGAAACAAAAAATAGTAGAAATGATTAATAATGAGGAAATCGGCCCCGATGGCCTTATTCCAAGTGAAAGAGAACTAATGGGTATATTTGGTTTGAGCAGGATAACTGTTAAGAAGGCAATAGATGATCTTGTTAATGAAGGATATCTTTATCGTATTCAGGGAAAGGGAACTTTTGTTAAAAAGGATACTCTGGACCAGGATTTGATTTCAATAACCAGTTGTACTCAAGATATAATAAAATTGGGAATGACCCCTTCTAAGAGACTTCTAAAGTCAGAGATTGTTGAGGCTGACAAAGTTATGCTCAGAAAATTGCAGCTTAGTCAGGGAGACAAGGTATATGAAGTTAAGCGTGTATATTATGCAAACAACGAACCTGTCAATCTGACAACCGCGTACTTACCATGCAAATTATTTCCCTTAATAGACACCTATGATTTCGGAGTTGATTCCATTTACAAAGTACTTGAAACTAAATACGGTACAAAAATTACTAAAGCAACAAGAACCATCGAGGCAGTATTGGCGGTTGATGAAGTTGCCAGAGAACTTAAGGTAAAAGAGGGAGATCCTGTACTATTATTCAAGGCGATAACATATGGACTGGTAAATGGGAGAGAGCTGCCTATAGAATCTTTCAAAAGCTTTTACAGGTCGGACAAGTTTAAATTTTATATTAACCAGATACATGAATAATTCTTAAATTGCAAATTAGTAAACAAAGAAGTAAGAATGCCAAGTAAGATAATATGCTATGGCTTAGTTTCTTGCACTCAAAAATCACTTATGCCATGGCTTTTATAAAAAGAGGACCTAGGATCGCGACTTAGGCTTCTAATAATCTAATATATCAAATCTATAACACTATATTATCGGAGGAGAGGTCAACATGAAACAAATTACTAAAAAATTGTCTTTTCTGCTTGCACTGATTATGCTGGTATCAATGGTTTTTACAGGCTGTTCCGATTCCAAAACTGGTAATTCCACTGCCAGTAATACTAATGCCTCAAGCTCTAGTTCCGGTACTGCCGATTTAGGCCCTGGGATAGCGTTGATTACTTCTGCAGCTGGTCCAAACGATAAGGGATATAACCAGTCAGCAATTGCAGGTCTTGAAAAAGCAAAGAGCGATTTGGGCATAAATTATAAGGTTGTTGAAACTACTGACATACCAGGCAGCTTGACACAATTGGCAGGTGCTGGCTATAAGCTGATTTTCAGTCTTGAATATAACTTTGATGCTTTAATAAAGGGAGTTGGAGGAAGCAAGCCAATTGCTGAACAATATCCGGACACCACATTTGTAATATTCAATGATAATCCTAACGTAAACGATGACGGAAGCGTAAAGCATAAAAACGTTGTTTCAGTTCTTTTCGATGTTCATGAAGCATCCTTTATGGCAGGTGCATTAGCTACATTAGTAAACGAAAATGCTTCCAAACTTTTCAATAGTGCAGATTATTCATTTACTTCAGGTGATGCAGGAAGAAAAGTAGGCTTCCTTGGAGGATCAAAATCAAACGGTATCACAGTATTCGGATATGGTTTTGCAGAAGGTATCAATTATGTAGCTAAAGAACTTGGCGTAAATTATACCTTCTACAGTGATTATAATGCAGGTTTCAGTGATTCAGCAGCCGGTGCAACAAAAGCTAACACATACTATTCTGATGGTGCAAACATAGTATACGCTGTTGCAGGTGCTGTAGGTGATGGAGTAGACGCAAAAGCTAAAGAAGTTAAAAAGCTTTCAATAGAAGTTGACGCAAACAAAGACGCAAACCAACCTGGAAATATACTAACAAGTGTTTTAAAGAACACAGAAGTACCTGTATATGAAATAGCTAAGAACTTTAAGGATAATGCTATGGATAAGGTTAACGGAAAAGTTATGAGCTACAATCTTGCTTCAGGTGCTACAGGAATCACTGATTTAAGTGTTATTGAGTCAAAGATTACTGCTGACGGAAAAGCTAAATGGGATGAAATCAAGGGGCAGCTCAAGACTATATCCGATAAGATAGCAAGCGGAGAAATCAAGGTTACAAATGCTCAGGCAGGAGATAAATTTGATAAAACTAAGCTTGCAATTCTCAAAATGCCAAACGACTAATACTAAAAATAAACCAGAATGAGGGCGGCAATATGTATGCAATAGAAGCTGTTAATTTAACAAAAAAATATGGCGATTTTGTTGCTAACGATAATATAAACCTTTCCATCGGCAAAGGCGAAATAACCGCAATAGTTGGAGAAAACGGGGCAGGAAAGACAACGCTCATGAATATGTTCTTCGGACTTCAGCGTCCTACAAGCGGGGAACTTTTAGTTAATGGAAAAAAGGTTTCATTCGGTTCTTCATTAGATGCCATTAATTGTGGCCTGGGTATGGTGCATCAGCATTTTAAGCTGGTGCCCAGCCTGACTGTTTTTGAAAACATATTACTTGGAGTGGAAAAAAACAAAAAAATAAACTTGTCTCAAAAAATTAAGTTAAAGACTCCCATTATAAACAAGAACTTTGAAAAAAAAGAAGTTCAGAAGATAATTGAGGATTACAAGTTTGAGCTTAAAGCAGACGATATTGTTGAGAACATTTCCATAGGAGCAAAACAGCGTGTGGAGATATTAAAAATGCTTTACCGTAATGTAGATATCCTTATATTCGACGAGCCTACTGCGGTTCTTACTCCTCAGGAAGTAGATGAACTTCTACTGAGCTTCAAGGAACTTAAAAAGCAGGGAAAGACAATAATACTAATTACCCATAAGCTCCGTGAAGTAATGGAAGTCAGCGACAAGGTTATAGTTATAAAACGAGGAAAAGTTGTTGGAAGTAAAGCAACAAAAGACACAAGCTCGGCTGAAATAGCCAAAATGATGGTTGGACGTGAAGTAATACTGAATGTATGCAAGGAAGATAAGGATGTTAGCAGAAATAAGGTTGCCTACTCCGTAAGCAAGTTATCCACCCGAGATAACTTCGGAAAAAAAGTTATTGAAGATATTAGTTTTGAAATAAAAGAAGGCGAAATTTTAGGAGTTGCAGGGGTAGAAGGAAACGGACAAAGTGAGCTGGTGCGAGTTCTATCGGGATTGATGGAATCAACGGAAGGTTCGGTTTGCTTATATGATAAAGATATAACAAATAAATGGCCAAGTAGCCTACGCTCAGCGGGTATCGGAATAGTTCCCGAAGACAGATATGCTCAGGGACTGTGTAAGGATATGACAATTTTCGAGAATATTATAGCAGGGTATCACGGTAATAAAAAGGTATGCAAAAATGGGGTACTCCTTAAAAACGAAATTGAAAATACCAGCAACAAGCTTATAGAAAAATATGATATCAGAGTAGCTGAAAAGAACGGAAATGTGTCACAGCTGTCCGGGGGAAATGCTCAGAAGATAATTGTAGCAAGAGAGTTTGATTCGGACCCAAAGGTACTCATAGTAAGCCAGCCTACCCGGGGTGTTGATATAGGCTCAATAGAATTTATCCATAATAAGATTCTTGAACTGAGAAGTGAAAATAAGGCTATTTTACTTGTTTCAAGTGAACTCAGCGAGATAATGAACTTAAGTGACAGGATAATAGTTATGTACAAAGGGCGTATTGTAGGGGAAGTTGAAGGTAAAAAAGCCGACAGCACTGAAATTGGACTGCTTATGGCGGGATTATCCTTAGAATAAGAGGGAAATTATGAAGAAAAATAATACACTTTTAAAAAATATATTAAATGTTTTATTTCCGGTAATCAGTGCCCTTATATTAGGAGGGATTATAATTGCTGCAATAGGTGAAAATCCATTTTTGACTTATTCCGTAATGATTAAAAAATCCCTCTTTAGCCTGGACGGACTTTTAAAAACCTTGCACTTTGCAGCTCCTTTAATATTAACCGGTCTTGCAATTGCAATAACCTTTAAGGCAAATATCTTTAATATGGGTGTTGAAGGTCAGGCGGTGCTAGGGGCGTTTTTTGCCGGAGTTGTAGGTTTTACCGTAAAGGGGTTACCTCCTGTACTCCATATTACACTATGTGTACTAACAGGTATTGTTGTAGGAATGCTTTTTGCACTTATTCCTGCACTTCTCAAGGCATATTTTAATGTAAATGAGATGGTTGTAACACTCATGCTCAACTACGTAGTTGTAGAAATAGTAAAGTTTCTTTCTCAGGGAGTTTTCAAAGACCCGTCATCAGGATATGTTTCAACCTATCCAATAGCAGAAAGTGCAATGTTTAAAAAAATATTCGGCTCTAATCTTACGGTATTCTTTTTTATAGCACTTATAGTTTTCGTAATCATGTATATAGTTTTCAATAAATCAAAACTTGGATATGAAGTAAAAGCTATCGGTAAAAACCCTGAGTTTTCAGAAGCTACAGGTATGAACGTCAGCAAGAAAATTATTATCATTATGCTTATAAGTGGTGCCATTAGCGGATTGGCAGGTGCCGGGTTCCTCATGAGCGAGAAGTATCGATTTACTCTTGATTTTTCAGGAAGTCCGGGATTGGGTTGGGACGGTATGCTGATTGCACTTCTGGGCAGCCATAATCCTGTAGGAATTCTGGTGGCAGCTGTATTCTATGCAGCTCTGAAAACCGGAAGCGACTATATCGGCGTATTTACAAATGTTCCAAAGGATATTGTAGGTGTTATTCAGGGTATTTTGATACTGCTACTATCTGTAAAGTTCTTTAATGAACAGTTTCATTTGTTTGAGAAAGTTAAATTATTATGGAAGAAGTCTTCAAGTACAGACTTTAATAAATAGAGGTAGATGATTATGAGCTTATT